>DATMCM010000628.1:0-10868 GCA_035558335.1 Blastocatellia bacterium
GGAATCCGGATCCAAGAGGCGGCCCAGTTCCTGAATCACGGATTCGCCCATTGAACCCGCGAAGTCCAAAACCTTGCTGCTTTGCGGGCCATGGGCTGCTCTCACCCTCAGCGTGCCGTCGTCGTCTGCGAGCAGCAAAACACTCGTCTGCGCCGAAAACAACTCGGCCGAGTTAACTACGATCAGTCGCAGTACTTCATCAAAATTGAGGGAGGTGGTAATGGCTCGGTTGATCGCAACCAGTCGCTCAAACCAACTCTTCCCGGTAGATTCTTGCTTATCCATGTATCGAAACAGTACGCAATCAGCATCACGCGCTATTGGATTACGACTCCTCGATTCGAGATTTCGAATGGACGCTCCCTGTGATCGTGAGCGCTGCCTCGAGTCTTAATAATGCGAACGGTGCGAGCCATCTCCACATCGCGCGTAAAACGGAGCAAAATCACGTTGTCGCTCATATTAGAAATCTCTTCGTCGCTGACGGCAGATGACTCGAACAATTCATGCAGCTCGTACATCATCATGCAAGTAACGTTCTGAACCGCGAACCACTGCGTTAGCGCGTACATGAAATCGGAAAACCGTTGTGGGTCCGAGCTGCTCTTTTTTAGATCACCCAGCGCGTCGATCACGACCCGCTTGACTCGCCCTTCCCGAACATGCGCGAACAAGTCGGTCGCCACCTCGTCCAGCTGCATCTCAACCGGCGAGCGATACAGCAGCTCAAACGCGCCGCCTCCGAGCAAGGTCGCAGGATCCCAGTCGAAGTGCTGCATAATTCGCGCCAGTTGTACCGGGTTTTCCTGAAACCCGGCGTAAATTCCAGGCTCCCCGTTAAGCGCGCCTTCGCGGACAAACTGAAGCCCGATCATCGTCTTGCCCGACCCCGTCGGCCCGGCCACCAGCGTCGTGCTGCCACGCCAGAAGCCCCTTTCGATCATGGCGTCCAATCCTGAGATTCCCGTGTTAACGCGTTCGACATTGGCCGTGTAAACCGGCGCGATGGTCGGAGTGAGCAGGCGGGGAAACACCTCAATTCCACTCTGCGAGATGTTGAAGGCATGCATACCCGGGATTGAACCGGAGCCCCGCAGCTTTTCGACTTTCAGAAATCTTTGCTCCCGCACCCCTGTCGCTTCCTTTATGAGTAACAAGATCGAATCGGCGATCGCGAACTCGGGGAGCTCGGTCATCATCTCGCCGGCATACTCGCCGACTAAGAATGTCGTGCAGCTATATGAAGTCAGCACGCTTGCCAAATCAAAAAGTATTGTGCGGCGATCGCGCGAGCCATCGATCAGCTCGCTCAACGCTTTGAAGGAGTCGATCGCGATGATACGCGGCTTTAGCCGAGCCAGCAGTTCGGCGACGATCTCGGCCAGCTGATTAATGCCTCGATCTCTCACCGTTACGCCGAGATCTTCATAGAGAACTGACTCGCCGATCTTGGCGGAATCGAAGAAACCATAACTCTGTCCGTGAGCTATGAACTTGTCGAGTGGCTCAGACAGCGTGGTCAAATATAGCGCTACGGATTTGGGACCAGCATTCGCAAACACCAGCTGCTCGACAAGTATTGTCTTGCCGGTCCCGGGCGCACCCATGATCACATTCAATGTGTTAGCCGGGAAGCCGCCCTTCACAACCTGGTCCAGCTCATCGCTTCCTGTTTTTACTCGTTCGATGCCCAAGGTTAAACTCCTTTGCGACGAATCTCGAGCAGTCGGGATACGGTCTCTGTTAGCAGTTCCTCGTCGATTGGTTTGACCAGGAAGGCGTCCGCACCCGCTTCAAGGGCACGGTCTTCGGCGTGCAGATGACTGAAGATGAGAACGACGATCGACTTCGTTTGAGGATCCGACTTGAGTGCTCGACACAGACCAAACCCATCGAGCTTCGGCACCAGAAGCTCGGTGACTACAAGGTTCGGCTTCAACTCGCGAGCACGTTCTAAAGCGGAGAGCCCGTCACTTGCAAACTCCACGCTGTATCCGGCTTGTTCGAGAAGAAAGCGCTCCAACCGTTGGACAGCCAAACTGCGTTCGACCACCAGGATCAAGGCTCGCCTACTTGAATCAGTGTTTGAAGGTGTGATGGTGATTGCTTAGATCCTCATAGCCCGCCCTATTTCCGGACCCGCTGCAAGAAAACTGCAGCTTAGGTGCGTATGAAGCTTTTTGACTCTAATGGTGTTAGGGCGCCGAGTCTACCCGTGTTTTTCGTTATCCCGGAAGATTCCACAGGTCCCCGGTGTCAGTGGGATTGTAGCAGCCGATTGGTAAAGGGAGAAGCGGCATCGAGAGCGGTAGTGGGGTATTAGTGTGTTGGTCTTTCTAGCTCGTATCTTGCTTCCGTAGAATACGCGGATGCAAAGACGCCCCAAGTAGAATCGGCGAAGAAAAAGGGCTGCAAGCGCGGCCCTTTCTGGTTGCCCTGTTTTGGCCTGCTTATACCCGCTTACGTTTGCTCTTACTCGCTTTGGCCTTCACTGTCTCCGTCTTCGGGTTTACCTTTGAGGCGTCTACCGTGATGTTGTTTTCCTCGCTGCTCCTTAGTAGGCCGACGCTCTTTACGGGCACGATAGCTGCGGGCACGAGTTCCTTGGGTTCCTTCGTTGTATTGAAATTTGCCGCGCCAATCCCAAACTCGATATAAATTGACCACAGCCCTTCATGAAGTCCCTGCTTCTTCACCAGAGCTTCTGCTAGCTCCTGAAAACTGAAAAGATGTTTTTCTTGAGTTTCTGCCATTGGGATCTAGTTGCCCCCCTTTGTAAGGTCTTTAAGATCCAAGCCGGGAGCGAAAACAAGCTCTCGCTCAGTAGACACGGTTCGTTCCTTAAAGCTGGGCCTGCCCCAGCCTAATGAAGCCAGCGCAAGTTTGTGATCGTCCAAGAGTTTTTTCATTTCTCCAATAGCTCGCCGCACGGAGAAGTCGCCGCTAACAAACGATTGGCAAGCGCTAACGATGATCGAGTTCAAACTGGTTTCGTCGATTTCGGCTCTACGTGCCAATTGATAGTGAAGAGACTTAGGGAACCGGACTCTTATTTGACCACTGTACTGCTGGGCTTTATGAGGCTCTGGCAGCGGCAAGCCTTCTTCCTCGTACGTCTCCATGAAAAGCTGAAGCGCTACCTGCGCTTCGATCATTGCCTTTTCTGGCGTCTTGCCGAACGCAGATAACCCTGGGAACTCTGGTGAAACCGCGATGAATCCTTCATCCTCATCACTCCAAAACACATTGAAGCTATATTTATTCATGACTGATCCTCCAGGTATTCAATCGCTCTAAGTAGTTGACGGACTTGGTAAGCCTTAGCCTTTCCGTTCTCTGACTGAAAGTTCATAAATCCGCCCATGGCTGAATGCAGCGAGGGATGTTTGTACATCGCATGAGAGCCCGTTTGACGCAGCGAGACAAAGCCATGACATTCCGCAAGCGCGCATACCTCTTTAAAACTCAGACTCCCCGGCGCGCCCTGAGCGCGCTGCAACAGCTTATTGCACTTGTCCATGCGTGTTTTCCTAATCTGGGTGACATAGAATATCGCAAGGTACTCGTATGGTACCGCAGGTGGAACCGCATGGCAAGGAAAATCTTGTCGGTGAGTTTTAAGATTTTCGCCAGCGGGCGTCGGCGGCTTTCTTAGCGATCTGTTTTCGCTTGCGCTGGTGAGCGCAGCGGCTCTAGCCTTGCCGCCTTTCAATCCACCAAGGCGACCGGCTTTGACTCCGGAGGGAACCTTTTCAGGTTTGGGAATAGGTTCTACTGGTAGGCGGTCTCGTTCGGCATCGCGTCTGAGGATTCCTTGAAGTCCATCGAATGCGGTTTGGTTTTCGTCTCTACGTCACGCCAAGGGTTGATTATGCCACGGGCGAGCCGCGAACGATCAAACTGTTTTGAAAGACCAACACACTAATACCCCACTACCCGAGAGCCGACCTAAGATATTGCGTCGCAGTGAAGCGAGGGCCTTTGAGTAACGTGCCGCTGAGCATCGAATCTAGCGTCGTAAAGACCGTTGCGAAGGTGCAGCTCCCCGCTCGATATGGCAATGAAGAGTCGCAACGACTCGACCCCAGTCGCGCAATCCAGCGAATCAAAACGGCAAAATGTCACCGCTGTCTGTGCGTCCGTTATCGCCGGCGCTTTTGATCGCCTCGGTCGCCTTGTCCCGCCGGCACTTTGCTCTTTGCCTCGTGCTTAATGTCTTGGGAAAGCGACTTTCCGACATCGACAACCTCATCAAATTGACCCTTCTCGTTCCGGCGTACATATCGTTTGTCTTTGCCCGTGTCGATTAATTCTCTCTTACTCGCTTTCTTGCTCATGATCACTAATCCTCCTAATTCACTCCACAGAGTGATGAACTCGTCGAAGCTATCAAGCTCGACCGTCCGGCCGTGGCAGCAAACAAGTCCCGAACCAATTCAGAGTTTACTTGCTTCTTCGCTTTAGCAGCCGCACCAGCGCCCTTTCCGCCTTGTGCGGTTTCATTCCTCGATGATTTACAAGGTCCCCGACGCTATCAAAGTATTGTTCGATCACCTCTCCGTGCTCGAAGCTCCTGAGAACCTCCGGACAAATGTAGGAGGATCGACAAACCGTGGGAGTGTTTCCCAGGACCTTTGCGGTCTCCTTGACCGCGCTGACCAGTTTTTTCTTCCTCGAAGTTGAAGACTCCTGGACCTCTGCACCCTCCCTGGCCAGAGCGCACGCGCATATCAAAGTCCCAGCCCAGGTGCGAAAGTCCTTGGCGGTAAACCGGTCGCCCATGACCTCTTTGATGTATGCGTTTATGTCTCTCCTTTTGACGTCTGTCACTTGTCCGTCGCCGTTTTGATACTTAAACACTTCCGGCGCTCGATGCTTGAGAAGCTCGCTTACCACTCTCGCGACCGGTCGATCCTTTAGCTCTCTGCGCTGAGCTACCTTGCTCTTGCCGGGGAAGTTGAATTCGATGGTGTCACCTCGCACGTTAACGTGTTTCGGCCGCAACGTCGCCAGTCCGTAGCTGCCATTCTCGTTTGCATAGACCTGGCTGCCGGGGCGCATGAAGCACGTCGCCAGGATCCGGAGAATGCAGGCCATTACGCGTTCGCGCCCTAAATCTCTCCTCCTCAGATCCCGACTGACTACTCTTCTCATTCTCGGAACTGCTTCGGCGAATCTCACCAGCCGCTTGAACTTCTTCCGCTCGCGATTTCTGATGTGGCGTTCGTGATAAATATACTGCCAGCGCCCAGCCGCGTCCTTACCAACGGCCTGCAACATTCCAGAGGCGGCCCGACTGATCGCGACCTCATTCCAGCCCGGTGGAATCTTGAGGGCCTCGATCCTGGCGAGATCATTGCGACTGACTTGAGTGCCATCCGCGCCGGCATAGCGAAAGCGTTTCTTTCTTCCCAGCCGTAGGATCCCTCTCTGCTGAAGTTTCTCGATTCGAGTCATTAGTCAAGCACGCGAGTTGCACGAGCGCGGCTAACGGCGCGGAAACGATTGCGCAAGTGCGTCGCTCATCCGGGTTCGAGAGTATCAATTTGCATTCCAGGTCGATGCGCGCCGGCTCAAGGTGGCCGAACTAAGCGCCGTAGCGTCCATTCGTCTCAGTTCTTTGGCGCTGTTTGGGTATCTGAAGGATTTAGTTAATCTCGCGGAAGTCGGACCGAACTTGATCTGTCCGATAAGTAGACATTTGAACCTATCGGACAGTCCTAAAACGACACAGCCAATTTCCTGCAGTAAGAGATCAACTTCGAGTGTGACTGCGAGGGGTTACCGGGCAGACTGAATTCAGAAAGTCCTTTGCGACGAGCGCGTTCAAGACTTCGCCACGCCTGACTCCAGCTCGCCGCGCAATGCCGATGCCGAATTTGAGATTCTCGAGATCCGAAATGGAGTGAGCGTCCGTCGAGACGACGAATTTGATGTTGCGCTTGCGAGCCTCCCTGGTCCACCGCGGCTCCATATCCAGCCGGTGCGGGTCTCCGCTGATCTCGATCGCTGCGCCTGCTTCCGCAATGGCATCGAGGATTTCTTCGACTCGGCACGAAATCGGCGGTCTCCGCTGAAGCAATCGTCCTAACGGATGACCCCAAACTTTGAAGAACGGATTCTTCATTGCGTCTATGACCCGCCTGGTCATCTGATCTTCGTCCAGCTTGTAGCGATTGTGAATGCTCGCAATTATGACATCGAACTGTTCGAGGATGCGGTCGGGATAATCGAGCGAGCCATCGCGCAGAATGTCGGATTCGGTTCCTCGCAGGAGTTTGATAGACACTCGCTCTTGAACGCGACCGATCTCATCCCATTGCGTCTTCAATCGATCGACTTCTACACCCCTGGCGTAGTGCGCTGTTGGTGAATGATCGGTGATGGTCATGTACTTTATGCCCATCGACTGGGCTGCAAGAGCCATTTCCTCGACTGTATTTCGGCCGTCAGAATAAGTCGTATGGCAGTGGATCATGCCTTTAATGTCTTCGATTGTTATCAAGTCATCGGGAATCGAGTGAGCTAGCGCAGCCTCGATCTCACCGATGTCTTCTCGTAATTCGGGAGGCACGTATTGCAGACCGAGATGTTGATAGATGTCCTCCTCACTTTCGACTTTCAGGATCTTCCGCTTGCCGATCAGTCTCATTGACGCGGGAGCCAGCTCGATGCCTTTTTCTTTTGCCACACCCGCAAGCTTCTTCAAATGAGCCGCGGAACCGGTCTCACGATGAAGCAAATTCCAGTACCTGTCGGGAGTAGCAACAAATAAACGAACGGTGACGCCTTCGATCAGCCTTGCGGTCGCCGCGTCATTAGTTTGATTTTCAACTTGCGCGATCAACGGAAACAGAAGAAAGTGCCTGATAAGTTCTCCAGCATCCCCGGAAACTGCAGCGGTAAACCGAATCGTGGATACCGTTTCTTTCCAACGGCGCGCCGACCCCGCGAGATCGACGTAAACCAGGTCCGAATAAGTTCGCATATATGCGATCACTTTCTCGGCTATCTTCAATGCATGAACCAACAGCATTCGATTATCGCGGTTCTCGTATCGTGATATCCGTTCGAGTAACACGCTTTCACTCTTCTCTCCAAATCCCCGGAGCTCTCTTAGCTTGCCGGCCGCGATCGCCGCCTTGAGGTCGTCGATGTTGCTGACGCCAAGCGCTTTGTCGAGCTTCTCGATCTTCTCTAGAGTGAGACCGGGTATCTGCGACAGTGTTGACGCGCCACGCGGTACTTCCGCTCGCAGCGTTTCGAGCAGCGACGACCGGCCGGAGACATAAAGCTCCTCGATCGCCGCGGCAAGTGATTGTCCGATGCCCTTGATTTCGGTGAGCTGATTCTGCTCGATTAGGGTCGCGATATCTTTCTCGACCTCGACAACCGCCTGGGCGGCTTTGGCGTATGCTCGCGCGCGAAACGGATCCCCGGATTTCAGTCGCAACAGCGAGCTTATCTCTTGGAGCGCTGAGGCAATTTCAAACTTGGTCATCCCTGTTTTGCCCGCTTTATTCTTTTCACGCATGTTGTCGGTCATTTTGTGTAGCGTCCCGGATCTGTTCTCAAGCAACTCCCAAGGGAGAGTTACGATGTTAACACGCTGGGCGCGAGATCCAGGCCGCGCGAGAATCCGGGTAGTGTCCAAATGGGTGTTGGTGGTAGTTCGAAATTGCTTCGATGGACCACGGATTGGGCGGATTAGACGGATTTGCGCGGATCTGGATCTGTGAGAATCCGTCTAACCCGCCCAATCCGTGGTCAAAATCCTAATCGCTCGCGCCATTCTGAGACTCCTGGGGTGTGACCTCGAAGCTCAACTTCTCCGTGCCTCTTATGACGACCAGAGACGATTTTCGTCCGATGCGATCCTCTGACAGCAGCTTGTGAAGATCATCGATGCCTGCGGTCGGGTGATCGTCAAAGCCAATGATGATGTCCCCTTCGCGCAGACCAGCGCTCCTTGCAGGGCTGTTCGCCTCGAAAGACACAACCAGGATTCCGCTCTCGGCCGCGAGGTCGTAGTAGCGCACGATTCGGCGCGGAAGCGGAACGTTTTGTCCGGCCAGGCCGATATAGCTACGACTGACCTTACCGTCGCGAATCAGCCGGCTCGCTACGAACTTGGCTGTATCAATCGAAGTGGCAAAGCAGATCCCCTGCGCTGGAAGAATCATCGCGGTGTTGACACCGATGACTTCGCCTCGAGAGTTAACCAGCGGTCCACCCGAATTGCCGGGATTGAGCGCGGCGTCCGTTTGAATCACATCGTCCATCAATCGGCCCGACTGGGCGCGCAACGACCTGCCGAGGGCGCTCACAACTCCGGCGGTGACGCTGTACTGAAAGCCATACGGATTACCGATTGCCACCACTAATTGCCCCACGCGAATCTTCTGCGCCTCTCCCAGATGAGCAGGCACCAGATTGGCTGCAATGATTCTGATTACCGCCAGATCAGTGTCAGTATCGTCACCGATCAACTCCGCCTGGTGCTTGTGCCCGTCTGAGACAGTCACTTCGATTCTCTTAGCCCCGTGCACGACGTGGCTGTTTGTGAGAATGAAGCCGTCTGGCGTGAAGACGAAGCCCGAGCCGCTGCCCCGAGCTTCCTGCGGCATGCGCGGAGCTGGTCCCCTTCTGCTCCTGACAGCCTGCTCGACTTCTATATAGACGACAGACGGACTGACCCTTTCCGCAGCCGTGATGACCGCGCGCGAGTACGCGTCCAGGAGGTCCTCGCCCGTTTCCGAGTGCGCCAAATCGTCTCTGGTCGTCCGCGTCTCCTCCGACTCAAACCGTTCGTCGCTTAGTAATTCAATTTCGTGCTTCATATCGATCAACCCCCACCCCCCAGTTTGCTGCTCGTGTTGTTGGCAATGCCCGAAATTATTTTCCTCTGATTCGGGCCGCGGACAAGAGTGCAATCGCGTCTGCGCCGGTTAATTCTCAATCGTCGTAGCTTTCCCGTTTCCGGCGAGTTCCGCGACCAACTCTTCGAGGCCCTTGCCGCCGCGCGAGTTGCTAAGCGCAACCTCATGCCCGGCGCGCGCGAAAAGCCGGGCGGCTTTTGCTCCGATGTTTCCAGAACCGATGATTCCTATTTTTATCTCCGCTTTCGTTCCTTTAGTTGTCAGCCTGCCTTGCCGAACAGACTCTGGAACCCGTGTGCCGTTTCCCGAGCCTTCTTCCGGCGCAATTCGCTCACCCATTCGGTGACGATGGTGAGCGCATCTCGCTTTGTCTCTTCACTGGTTGCTTTCTCAGATGAGTCAATCGCGTGAGAGTCTCTCCGCTGCGCGCGTTTGACGATCTTGATTTGCTTTCCGCTGAGCATCACCAATCCCTCCATTTCAATTCAGAGCTGGCTCTTGCCGCCTGATATCTCCTTCTCACTGTTTCATTCACCTGGGGTCCCAGCGCGCGCGTCCGGCGCCTCCACGTGTTTTGGAACATACGTTCCAGAACAGGGCAAAAAACTTACTCCAACACCGAGAGCGTCACTTTCACAACGTCTTCCAGGGCCTTGCGATTCTGGTTGGCCTTCGCCATCAGCACCAGACCTTGCATGCTGCTGTAGAGAAAACGGGCAACGGCGCGAGGATGGCGAACCCCTTTGAGTTCCCCCTCCTTCTTTCCGCGCAGCAGCGTCCTGTAGAAAGCTTCCTCTGTTGCAGCCACGTTGCTGCAAGTCCTGGCGGCGGTCTCCTTACAGCGGCCAGCCAGCTCCGACATCGCGTTACCCACGAAGCAGCCGCGCCGCTGCTCGTCGCAGAGCGCTCTTTCGACGACGCCTTCAAACAAGTGCCGCAGAGTTTTCTTTACCGGGCCCGGCCGCTCGAGCAGCTCGAACAGCTTGCGGCCCTCCACCTGGCGGTAGCAGTCGAGGGCTTGCAGATAAAGCGCATGCTTATCTCCAAAGGTGTCATAAAGACTCTGTCGGTTGATTCCAATATGCCGGACCAGGTCCTGGATGGATGCCGCCTCATAGCCGCGCGCCCAGAAGACCTCCATTGCCTTATGGAGGGCTTCATCCCGATCGAACTCTTTTGGCCGCGCCATCCTACTTTCCTCTGGCGCAAATATACTCTTTCTGGAATGATCAGTCAAGAATGGTGAAAATCTGGCAGTGGCTTAATGTCGTCGTCTTCTCTGCGTCGGCTTTGCGTCTCAGCGACTCGGCGGTTAGATAGTCTTGAAGCCTCATAACCGCAAAGACGCCGAGACGCAGAGCCGACGCCGAGAAATGGAAATTAAGACACCGCCGAAACCCGGCGAGGGTGGCCTAACCGCCGGAATCATGTTTTAGAAAGGTGCCCTCACGGAGTTCCTCGAACGCGAGGCGGAGTTGTTCCTGGGTGTTCATTACGATTGGTCCATACCAGGCAACCGGTTCCTCAATCGGCCGACCCGAGACCAGCAGAAACCGCACGCCATCATCTCCGGCTTGTACGATAACCTCGTCGCCGCTATCAAACAGCACGAGCGAACGGTTGTCTGCCTCTGAGGGCGGGGTTGTTTCCAACCAGCGAACGCTTTCGGTTGGAACTGCAAGCGGAGCGGACGCGTTGCAGAATTTTCCAGCACCGGCGAAGACATAGGCGAAAGCACGGCGATGCGTTTCAACCGGAAGAGATCTGCGTTTGCCAGGTGGAATGGAGACATCGAGATACGTTGGGTCGGCAGCGACTTCCTCTACTGGTCCGGACGCTCCCCAAAAACTCCCGCAAACTACTCGCACTTGGGTGCCGTCGTCAGCTGTCACGACGGGGATATCTTGTGCTTTGACTTCCTGATACCGAGGCGCGGTCATTTTCAGCGACGCCGGCAGGTTGGCCCATAACTGAAACCCGTGCATTCGA
>DATMCM010000629.1:0-10056 GCA_035558335.1 Blastocatellia bacterium
GCGAAAAGGCGAGCCTGCAGTGGAAGCTTGAAGCGGAATTCAAGGCCTTCGAGAATCAGTACTGAGCGTGGTATACATCAACATTCGGACGCACCCAGGCGTATTTCCAGGTAGTCTCAATCAAGGAGCATATGATGAACACGAATCCCCGCCGTATATTCTCCGGGCTTGCTTTGCTGCTTATCGTCGCCCTCTGTCTGCCCTCATCATTACGAGCCGCCGACAAGCGGATGATCACCGAGATGGATTTGTTCAAGTTTGTTTGGATAGCCGATCCGCAGATCTCGCCCGATGGCTCGCGCGTCGCCTTCGTTCGCGTATGGGTGAATCAAAAAGCGGATCGCTACGAAACGGCGTTGTGGCTCGTGCCCACCAGCGGTGGGCTCGCGCGGCAGCTAACTGCCGGGCCGCGGGATGGCGGGCCTCGCTGGTCGCCTGACGGAAAAACTCTGGCTTTCATTCGCTCGGCTGAAAAGGAGGGCAAGCCCCAGCCGCCGCAGATCTATCTGCTGTCGTTCGACGGCGGGGAAGCGCAGCAACTCACCGAGGCTCCTCGCAGCCCGGGCGGCTTTGATTGGTCGCCCGACGGAAAGACGATCGCGTTCGTGAGCCGCGAGGATCCGAGCAAGGAAGCTCCGAATCCCGAGGAGGGCGCAAAAGAGAAAGAGCGAGTCAGCGACGTGCGCGTGATTACCAAAGCAATCTATCGCTTTAACGGCGCCGGTTATCTCAATCCAAAAGCTCACACGCACATCTGGACCGTCGCGGTGTCGGGCGACAAACCCCGGCCCAAACAACTCACCAAAGGCAACTACGACGAAGGCAACGCGAGCTGGTCACCCGACGGCAAGCGTATCTTCTTCGTTGCGAATCGCGTCGCCGAGACTTACTACGCGGAGCCTCGCACCGAGCTGTATTCGATCGATCGCGAAGGCGGCGACGAGCGGCACGTATTGAGCTTCGACGGTGGGATGGGTGGTTTTACCTTCAGCAACGACGGTAAGCGCATAGCCTTCGGCGGCGCGCAGAACCACAAGCCGGTGCTGTCCTATACTCAGCCCGACCTGTTTGTGATGAACAACGAGTCGAGCGCAAAACCGAAGAACCTGACTGCCGCTTATGATTTCGACATTGGAGGAGGAATCGGGGGCGATCAGCACGCGCCTCGCGGCGGAAGTCCGGGCAGCTTCGTTTGGAGCAAAGACGATCGATGGATCTACGTCAACGTAGCCGAACACGGCGCCTCAAACCTGAAGCGGATCGACGCGACGACCGGCAAAGTCGAACCGCTCACGACCGGCGATCAGGAGGTCATCGCTTACACTGCGACGCGCGACGCTTCGAGGATGGCGCTCGTCATTTCGACCTCGACCAACATCGGAGACATCTTCCTGCTCGACACTGGCTCGGGAAAGCTCACTCAGTTGACCCGGGTGAATCAAGAACTGTTCTCCGGGCTAAACCTGACCGATCCGGAGGAGATCTGGTACACGAGCTTCGACGGAAAGAAAATTCAAGGATGGATTCAAAAGCCGCCGAACTTCGATCCGTCAAAAAAGTATCCGTTTATCCTGGAGATTCACGGCGGTCCGCACGCGGCCTATGGTTTCACATTCACGCACGAGTTTCAGTGGATGGCGGCCAAGGGCTACGTCGTGCTCTACATAAACCCTCGCGGGAGCACCTCTTACGGGCAGGACTTCGGCAACATCATCCAATACAACTATCCTGGCGACGACTACAAAGACCTGATGGCCGGAGTGGATGAATTGGTCAAACGCGGTTACATCGACACAAAGAAGATGGGAGTGACCGGCGGCAGCGGCGGCGGAGTTCTGACCAACTGGACCGTGGGTCACACGACACGCTTCGCGGCCGCAGTGTCGCAACGATCGATCGCCGACTGGTCGGGCTTCTGGTACACGGCGGACTTCACATTGTTTACGCCGACATGGTTTCGCGGCGCGCCGTGGGAAGATTCCAAAGACTTCGAAAACCGCTCGCCTATAACTTACGTCAAGAGCATCACCACTCCGATGATGTTCATCGAAGGCGAAGCTGATTACCGGACGCCTTCCGCCGACGGAGGCGAAATCATGTTCCGAGCGTTGAAGTACCGCAAGATTCCGACGGCGATGATCAGATTTCCGAACGAGTCACACGAGCTGTCTCGATCGGGCGCGCCCTGGCATCGAGTCGAACGCTTGCAACACATCGTGAACTGGTTCGAGAAGTATCTGCAGGACAAACCGATCAAGACTTACGACGTCGAGTAACGCCTTTTTCGCAGTCTGGCGTCTTTGCGATTCTTTGCGTCTTTGCGAACCTTAGCGGCCTTGCGTGAAACGCACTAAGCGGGATTACCAACCAGCCGCAAGTTTCAACCAAAGCCGCAAAGGACCGCAAAGGCGCATCAATGCTGCCGTCGCGAACCGATTTCGAGGAGAAAGTATGCCCCAGCCGCTCAGAGTGTTTCTAACTGTTGTCCTTCTGGTGTTCGGCGTGATTCGACCGGGTGTGCCGGCGTCGCAGCAGCCAGCCGAGCCGCCCATCGTGGGACGCTGGGACATAACCGTCGAGTCGGCGGACGGCAAGTACCCGTCATGGCTGGAGGTGCGCAAGTCCGGTTACGTCACACTTGTGGGTCGATTCGTTGGTCAGTCCGGAAGCGCTCGGCCAATCTCGCGGATCGAATTTGTCGAGGGAAAGCTGAGTTTCTCAGTTCCGCCGCAATGGGAGCGCCGTGACCGCGACCTTGAATTCGAAGGCAAACTGGAGAACGACCGGCTCTCGGGCTGGACAACCGACAGCGCAGGAAAGCGCCTGACCTGGACTGCGAATCGAGCGCCTTTGTTGCGCCGCCAGGCTCAACCAGCTTGGGACAAACCAATAGCTCTGCTTAGCCGATCCGACCTGACGGGCTGGCAAGCGATCGGCGCCAATAACTGGCAAGTGGCAAACGGTGTATTAACCAATACAAAGGCCGGCGGGAATCTTGTAACAAATCAGAAATTTACCGACTTCAAGTTGCACGCGGAGTTCCGCTATCCAAAAGACGGCAACAGCGGAATCTATTTGCGCGGGCGTCACGAGGTCCAGATCGAAGACACCGCCGGCCGCGAACCGGCGAGTGTTCACCTGGGTGGGATCTACGGATTCCTAACTCCGAATGAAGACGCGGCCAAACCCGCGGGTGAGTGGCAAACTTTCGACATTACTCTGGTGGGCAGGCTGGTAACCGTAGTGCTGAACGGCAAGACCATCATCTGCAGCCAAACAATACCGGGAATCACCGGAGGAGCGCTTGATAGCGACGAGGGAGCGCCCGGTCCTTTGCTGCTTCAAGGGGATCACGGGCCCATCGAGTTTCGCAACTTGATAGTCACACCGGCTAAGAGATAGGCGGTGAAGTAGGGCGGCAGCGAGATCCCTGGCGCAACTGTGAAACCTCAAAGGGATGCATGCTTGGCGCTTCTATCCACGGGCGCCTCAACTGGAAAGCCGCGATCGTACCACGCTTGAAACCCACCAGCGAGCGGCCGGACTTTGTTGATCCCTCTTCGCTTCAACAGCAGCGCCACCCGGGCGCTGGTAGCTTCGTTCGGTCACGTGCAAAACAAGATGATCTCGCGGTCGCGCGGAATCTGATCGTAATCGGAGTCCAGTTGCTCGGCGGCAAGCCTGATCGCACCGGGAATCGTCCGCGGCGCCGCCTGGAAGTCGAGTGAGCCTCGCAGGTCAACCACGACTACATCCTCGCCGGCTTCAATCTTCTTCTTCAACTCTTCCGGACTGATCCGCGCGATCCGCAAGCTGCGAATAAATCGCTGCCGCTGAATATACTTCCACAGGACGTACCCGGCGAACGCAACCACGACCAACACCACAAGAGAAAAACCCAGGCTTGCGACTCGAGCGGCAACTTGCTCTAACTGGTTGCTGAAAACAAATCCCAGCCCAACGAACGTACCGATGTAAAACAAAGCTCCCAGCGCGTCGAACACGACAAAGCGTGACAATCGCATCCCGATTACTCCGGCAAGCGGCGGAGCCATGGTGTTCAAGCCAGGAACAAACTTGGCAATTAGCAACGATCGCGCTCCTCGCAGCTCGAATGCGGTTTCGGTCTTGCGAACACACGAATCAGGCTCGAGCGAGATCTTGCACAGCAGCGTGAGAACTCTCCCGCCGCGACGCCTCCCGAACTCGTACCAGATCAGATCACCAAGCAAAGCGGCTGCGACGGAGATACCGAGGGCGAGGGCGAGGTTTATCTGCCCCGATCCGGCGAGCGCTCCGGCTGCGAGAAGCAAAGGCGTCGACGGCAACGGCACGCCTAACTGCTCGGCAAAGACCCACACGAACAGCACGACGTATCCGTGACGGATAAGAAACTCAATGGTCTGGGTCGTTGTAGGGTCCATCGTTACTGGATCGCTTCGAACGTGTGCATATTAGAGCAAGCCGACAAGGTGCTGTCTACAGCGAATGGACCGTGGGTGCCAAGATCGGGGTGATTAGAGTTGCGGTTGCTGTTGTTATTTTGCCGCTTTGAGTTAGCCCACGACAACGCGAGTTCGCCCTCCGTCCAGGAGGGCCATGTTTATAGACTTCACCGGAACACAAGCTGCCGTCCGTGAGGAGGGCCATGTCTGTGACCCAACTGAGTGTATGAGTCCTGGAAGGCAGACATTGCCCTCCTGCCGGAGGGCGCATCCCTACTAACCGCACTCTATAAACATGGCCCTCCTGGCGGAGGGACGTGCAGGTTCTGCGCAACACCTGTCCAAAACTCGAGTCATTGAGCGCGTTTGTGCTTTGGGAGTAAGATTCATACGAACATTGACTCGCCAGGAGCAGCTCATGCGATTCAAGATACGACAGGTACTTTCCACCGTCCTCGCGTTTGTTCTCCTCTCCCCGCTGAACGCGTTCGCGCAAGGCGGGCCGCCGTTTGAGCCCTTCGTCACTCGCATTCGCGATGCGCTCAAGCTCAACGACGATCAGGTCAAGGAGTTGCGTCAAATTCTCGCCAAACACGAACCGAAGATAACCGAGCTTCGCCGCCGCGCCCAGGCAACTCCGTACGCACCGGGACTGGCTCAAGAAGTCGAAAGAGAGCAACGGGTAATACGTGAAGAGTTCGCGACTAGTCTGGACGAAGATCAAAAAACCAAGCTCGCAAGCGTCGATGCGCGGGTGCCGGTCCCGCTCGCGCCGCCGTTTGTACTGGTCAACATTCCCCCGCGCGAGCGCGGAGCCATCGTCTCGCCACTCGCGTCAGCCGAGCGAGCGATACCGGCTCCAGTCGCTCCATCCAAAGGCAAGCCTGCAAGGCTAACCGAAGACCAGAAGCTGTTTCACCTCCTGAATCGCGTAACCTTCGGTCCTCGGCCCGGCGATCTCGAACGCGTGAAGCGAATGGGAATCGCGGCGTTTCTCGAGGAACAGCTTCAGCCGGACTCGATCGATGACTCTCAACTCGAAACCAGATTAGCGGTGCTGCCAACGCAGCGCATGACTTCGGCGGAGCTTTATCAATTCTATCCTCCGCCGAATGTCGCCGATGAGCGCGCGAAGCAGCCGAACCCTCCGCCGGTCTTCGGGCGTCCGCAGCAGATGATCGTCGAACAGGTCCAGCAGAAGCTCGTTCGGGCCGTCTCGAGCAATCGTCAGCTCCAGGAAGTGATGACCGATTTCTGGTTCAACCACTTCAACGTGTTCGCGCCGAAGGAAGCCGAGCAGTGGATGGTGGCGAGCTACGAACGCGATGTCATTCGACCGAACTCGCTCGGCAAGTTCCGTGACTTGCTGCTTGCGACTGCGATGAGCCCGGCGATGCTCTTCTACCTGGACAACTGGTTGTCGACCGCGCCCGACGCCAGGCAGCCTCGGCCGCCTGCTCCCCCTCGACAGCCCGGTCAGAGCGCACAATCCGCCAAACCAGCTCCTGGAGCCGGTTCTGCAACTCCGTCGAGCGCAGCCCCGCCCGGCTCCTCTGACACCGCTATGATGAGGAAGAAGGAGAGCAATCAGAATCCGCAATCGGCAGTCCGCAATCCGCAATCTCCTCCCCCCGCCCCTCCTCAGCAGCCGCAGCGGCCGCGCGGTATCAACGAGAACTACGCGCGTGAGTTGCTCGAACTCCACACTCTCGGAGTTGACGGCGGCTACACGCAAAAAGACGTCCAGGAAGTCGCGCGTTGCTTCACCGGGTGGACAATCGACAAGCCGTTTCAGGGCGGAGGTTTTGTGTTTCGTCCGTGGATGCACGACACCGGAGCAAAGACGGTGTTGGGCGTTACTATTCCCGCAGGCGGAGGCATCAGCGACGCGATTCAAGTCATCGATATTCTGTCGCGCCATCCCTCGACCGCACGATTTATCTCGAAGAAACTCTGCCAGCGATTCGTCTGCGACGAGCCTCCGCCGGAACTCGTGGAGAGGGTTGCCCAGGTCTTTCTCAAGACCACGGGCAACATACGCGAAGTGCTGCGCACGATACTCACATCGGCTGAGTTCAACTCTCCTGCGATGTTCAGGGCCAAGGTCAAGTCGCCCCTCGAGCTTGCGGCATCGGCGATTCGAGCAGTGGATGGCGACACCAATGGGGCGCCCGCGCTTCACGAGTGGGTGCGCCGAATGGGAGAGCCGCTCTACTTGTATGCGTTCCCGACCGGTTACAAGGAGACTTCGGAGAGTTGGATGAACACCGGCGTGTTCTTCAACCGAATCAACTTCGTTGTGGCGCTTGCGAACGGCCAGATCAACGGAACGAGCTACGAACCGTTTCGACTGGTCTCCAATATTGCCGCTGCGAATGCTGAGAAGTTGACCAGTCAGCTTGCGCCGATGATCGTTCACACTGAGTTATCACCTGAGAGCCAGCGCGCCGTGCTTGCGGGTTTGACGCAGCCCCCGTCATCCTCATCGCCGCAACCGGATATCCCTACAGATCCCAAACCGGCAGTCGCGAATGGCGCTACGCCAACGATGATCGCAGTGAAGACTGGCGGGTCCGACGCAGAAGGACGCAAACGAGTCGCACAAGCGATGGGCTTGCTCCTTGGCACAGCCGAATTCCAACGAAGATAGAGCCACCCATGGTCCCTGTGTGACTGAACCGCATTCGCTTCGAACATCGCGCGACTATTAACTAGCTTGAGCCTCCTTACCAGTGCACACGACGGTAAGGCAGGAGGAGGTAAGTCGCCATGATGCTTCAACGAAAGATTATGAGGGCGCGGCCGAGCGGACATATCACTCAGAGGATGGCTATCCTCTCGGCTCTGTTAGTCGTTGTGTTCTATCTGGCTATCGGTCCGGCGTTGGCCGGCGCCGGCGATCGCTTATGCACCAAGACCGCCAAGGCGGCGCGAGACGCTTGTCAGGACAATGCGGAGGCGGATTATGCTATCGCTTTAGGAAAATGTAACAGTCTGTCATCCGCCTCCGACAGGGAGGCTTGCCAGCAACAGGCAAAGCGAGATCTTCGTGACGCACAGGGTGAATGCTCGGACCAGTTTGACGCACGGCGTGAGGTTTGTGATGCGGTGGGTGAGGCTGCGTATAATCCGGTGGTCGACCCTGCCAATTTCGTCGATGGAATCACAAATCCGTTTTTCCCGATGATCCCAGGCACCACCTTTGTCTACCGAGGCGGCGGCGAGGACGTGACGGTCACCGTAACCGACAGAACCAAAACTATCCTGGGTGTGAAATGCGTCGTAGTTAGAGACGTAGTCAAGGTGAACGGTCAGGTCACGGAAGACACCGAGGATTTCTTCGCGCAGGATGTTCAGGGCAATGTCTGGTACTTTGGCGAGATAACTCAGGAATTCGAGAATGGTGAGCTGGTCAGCATTGCCGGCTCGTTCAAGGCAGGCGTGAATGGCGCAAAGCCGGGGATCATCATGAGGGCTGCCCCGCGAGTGGGGGATGTGTATCGGCAGGAGTTCCTCTTGGCCGAGGCGGAAGACGTGGCTGAGGTGCTCGGTCTAAATGCATCGGCTACGGTTCCTGCGGCGAGCTGCAACAATGATTGTCTGATTACGAAGGAAACGACTCCGCTCGAGCCTGGCGCCGTCGAAAACAAATACTACGCTCGTGGTATCGGGTTTATTCTGCAGGTTGTCCCTGAAACGGGCGAGCGGCTGGAACTGGTGGAAGTCATCAGGAAGTGAGGCGAACCGATCGGCTTGCTTCTCGGCAAAACCGAATTTCACCGCAGGTAGCGAAGGCCGCCGTCCCCTGATGGTCGGGCCAAAAAAAGGAAGACAGATGAGCTCAAGACACTACCTCACAAGAGTCCTCGTCATTCTGGTTCTCTCAGTATCTCCTGTCGTGTTGGCGCCATCTGAGGTGTCGCATAGCGATGACACGGGAGCGCAAACCGCGGAGAAACCACGCTACGTGCGGACTGGAGCGGAAGGAGCATTGTCAGGCAAGATCTTGTTTGAGGACGAGGCCCCTTCGCGTAAAAGAATTGATATGTCTCAGGACGCGATTTGCGCCGAGACTAGCCGCAATCCAAGAACGGAAGACGTGATCGTCAACGGCGACAAGCTCGCCAACGTATTTGTTTATGTGAAGAGCGGCAATCTTGCGCGATTCCAATTCGAAACGCCGGAGACGAACGTTGTTCTTGATCAACAGAGATGTCGCTTCGTACCTCGCGTGCTGGGCATTCAGACCGGGCAGCATATCCTTGTGTTTAACAGCGATCCGACCACGCACAATGTTCATCCCGCTCCGAAGTATAATCCAGAATGGAACCAATCACAGATGGCCCACGGAACGCCGATCGAGACAAAGTTCATGCGGGCCGAGACGATGATTCCGGTAAAGTGCAACCAGCATCCGTGGATGAAAGCCTATGTCGGAGTGCTCACTCATCCATTCTTCGCAGTCAGCACGACGGACGGTTCCT
Source organism: Blastocatellia bacterium (assembly GCA_035558335.1). Classification (GTDB taxonomy): domain Bacteria; phylum Acidobacteriota; class Blastocatellia; order UBA7656; family UBA7656; genus Onstottus_B. The sequence continues at coordinate 8,930 of DATMCM010000629.1, forward strand.
TTATGATCGATGGCTTGCCTCCCGGTGACTATTCGGTTGTCGCGTGGCATGAAATCCTGGGTGAGCAAACGGCAACAGTCACGATTGAGCCGGCCGAACGAAAGTCGGTAGACTTCACGTTTGGTACTACATCATCAAGCCGCAGATCTTCGGTTTCGCTCAAGATTGAGAGCCCCATCGTCGTTCAATGACCGTTGATTCGCCGCCTCACTCGCCATATTTGACGGTACCGGAGACGGGTTTCCTTTTTCGGAAGTCTGCTTGCCATCTGCTTTCCTTCGGCCGACTTCCACGCTTGTCCGTAGAATAACCCGGCGGCAGGGTCTATCTGTTTCCTCGACTCCGAGAATCTGCTGCTCGTTCGCGCGCAACCTATTCTTTTTTGCGCCGCAAATAGGACACAGTCTGGAATTGGATATCAAGACAACCCTGATCAGGTGAACTTAGGACACCGCGAACAGGGTTAGAATCTGGTTCCGTCCAAGCGCGTCAATGGCTTGAGGCGGATGATGGAAAACTATAAAGTCTGGGTTCCTGGCGGAGCGATCCCGCCAAACGATTCAATCACGCAAAACCCGCGTTGCGGAAAGAGGGAGGTCGCCACCAAGGCACCAAGACACGAAGTCACACCAATTTAGTGCCTGGCCCCCTTCGTGTAGCTTTGTGCCTTCGGGACTTTGTGGCTGGGGATTTCTCTTGAGCTTCTGGAGGTTCATATTCAATGGGTACAGATAGCAGACTTGGGGTTGGATTCATTGGCAGCGGTTTCAATGCCCGCTTTCACATCAGATCATGGATCGGCGTTCGCGAAGCGGATGTGCGCGGCGTCTGGAGTCCGAACTCCGGGCACGCCGAAGAAGCCGCCGCGCTCGCCCGCTCGTTAAGAGTCGGCGAAGCGCGCGCCTTCAACTCGATCGAAGAAATGATTGCCGCGCCGGAGGTCGACTGCGTCTGGCTGTGCAGCCCTAACCATACGCGGCTCGATTGCATGGAGCAGATCACGCGCGCGATCGAATCGGGCAAGGGCAAGCTGATCGGCATCGCCTGTGAAAAGCCGCTCGCTCGCAACGCAGCCGAAGCCCGCAGAATGGTCGAGCTAGTCGAGCGAGCCGGCTTGCTGCACGGCT
>DATMCM010000630.1:0-8564 GCA_035558335.1 Blastocatellia bacterium
GCTCACCGAACTGAAAAGCGCAATCGCCCTCAAGCCCGAGTATGCTGCAGCTCACAACTTGCTTGGACTCGCGCTTGCGCGAAAGGGCGAGCTGAATCTGGCGGCTGAGTCGTTCCGCAAGGCGATCTCGCTCGATCCGAAACTCTACAAGGCCCATCGAAATCTGGGCACCGCGCTCCAGCAACTCGGAGACATCGACGGCGCGATAGAAGCCTTCCGGAAATCGACCTCGATTCGAGGTGACGATGCTGATACGCACCTGTTGCTGGGTGTCGCTCTGCAGCAGAAGCAACTGGTCGACGAATCGATAGCCGAGCTTCGCGAAGCCGTAAGATTGAATTCAGAGATGGTCGAAGCTCACTACTATCTTGGCTACGCGCTCGCAGCAAAGGGCGAGCTCAGGGCGGCGATTCCGGAGTTTGAGTCTGTAGTCAGGATGAAACCCGAATTCGGCGAAGCTCAGTACTATCTCGGCACCGCCTGCTGGTTTTCGGGGGACGTCGCCGGGGCGGTTGCTGCATTGAGGAAGGCAGTGAAGCTCATGCCCAATCACTCCGATGCTCACTACTACCTTGGTCTGGCGGTGAGAAAGAGCGGAGACCTTCAAGGGGCGATGACAGAACTCAGCACCGCATCTCGCCTTGCGCCCGAGACGATCGAACCTCGTCATGCGATGGGTCAGATTCTGCAAGAGAATGAAGATCTGGACGAAGCGATCCAGGCGTTTCGCGAGGTGATAAAACTCAAGCCCGACTATGTGGACGCCTATAACAATCTGGGCCTGGCGCTGGTCTCGAAGCGCGATCCAGATGGAGCCATTGCGGCTTTCAACGGCGCACTCAGTCTGCAGCCCAATAATCAGGTAGCTCATCATAACCTCGGCATGGCGTTCATCCAGAAGGGCGACTATGCTGCAGCAATCGCGCAATATCAAAAGCTCATCGCGCTTGCGCCTGAAAGCGCGGAGGCGCACTACAACCTCGGTCTGGCTTTGAAGTATAAAGATCAATTCGACGAGGCAGTTGTGGAGTTGAGACGAGCGGTCGCGCTTCAGCCTTCATTGCAGGAAGCCCACTACACGTTAGGCGTGATCTTTTTGCAGCAGTCGAAGCTGGCCGAAGCGGCCTCAGCTTTCAGCGCGGCCGTCAAATCGAAGCCCGATTATGCAGAAGCGCACTACGCTTTGGGCACGGTGCTTCAACAGCAAGGCAAGCTCGACGACGCGATAGCGGCGTTCCGGCAGGCGCTTAAGTTCGCGCCCAACGCCCCTGAGATTCACAACACGCTGGGAACGGCGCTCCGACAAAAGGGCGACATGGAAGCCGCACGGTCAGAGTTTCAAGAGGCGGCCAGGTTGAACAAGAAGAAGTCGGATATGCAAGCCGCGATGTTTGCCGCAAACACTGGGAGGGCTCGTCTGAAGGAGGGAAACATCGACGCTGCGATCGAGAGATTCGAAGCGGCTATCAAACTTTTTCCTGATGATGCGAAAGTGCATTACGACCTGGGGACGGCGCTCTTGCGGAAGGGTCTAAAGGAAGGCGCTCAGGCGGAGTATGAAAAAGCCAAGCAACTCGACCCGCGGCTGAAGCCGCTCCAGTAAAAGCTAATGCCGCCACGGTATTAGCTCTCTCATCAAATGCTGCCAACGGATTCAAGTCGCTCGCTCTCTAACCCATACATTAACCACTAGCGTTCAGATCGTTTGACAGATGCTGATTGAGTTCTCCGATACCACTTGGAAGCTTTTAGCCAGTCGAGATTCTCCTGAACCTTAGTAATCCCCTTTTTGTTTGGGTCGTACATGTACATGCCATCAAAAGTGATAGTGAACATCGGCACGCGAAATCTATCGGCGAGTTGCATGTCATTCGTTGACGGTCTCGGATTGCAATTAGTCGGATGAGTATGAACTATTGCTATCGCATCCGGATCCCATTTGAACGTTAACTTGTCGAACTCGTTGTTCGGAGGCAGCGCTCTGGCTCTGTAAGAGCCATCAGAGTTCTTGAAGATGAAAACCACCCCTTCCACATAAGCGGTACCGCAACGCGAGTACTCCCATGCTTTCTTGAATTGTTCGGTGACCCCTTCATCTATTCCAGACAGGTCAAAACCAGTCCGAGTTCCGGCTAGCTCGCTATCTGAGCTTGCGGATGCCGTTTGACGTGCCTCGACAAAGGCGAACGCCAACAGATTGAGTATTGCAATGGCAAGAACCTTGGATCCGGTGTTCATAGACAGACCTCCCCTAATGCGAGTCCGCTCGAAGCGGGCTCAAGCCAACTTTTCCGACGATTGAGGTGAGAGCCTTACTGGCCTCACCGCATTAGGCGGGAACTGTCTGACGATTCCCTCAGACGACTCAGTTTCTTGCGGAGATGAGCCGACGAAGCCCGGGAGTGATATAATCCGCCAGGCCCGGGATTGATCACACTTGGGTTGGCTAACTGAAATGAGACCAGTCTCGTCAAATGAAGTAAGCCAACTTCTGGCAGCCTGGAGGAGCGGCGATCAAGCGGCCCTCGATAAATTGACGCCTCTCGTGTATGAGGAGCTACGCCGGCTGGCCAGACACTACATGCGCGGCGAGCGCATTGGCCACACGCTTCAAGCTACAGCTCTAGTCAACGAGGCATATCTCCGGCTGATTGACTGCACAGAGATGCAATGGCAAAACCGCGCACACTTCTTTGCAATGGCCGCGACTTTGATGCGTAGGATACTGGTAGACCACGCACGAGGTCGCAACTATGCCAAGCGCGGCGGTGCGCAACAGAGGCTCTCACTCAGCAAGGCTGATCGGTTTGCTGACAAGCCCGACGTTGACCTGGTAGCGCTGGATGATGGGTTGAAAACGCTGGCAGAAATGAATGCGCAGCAGAGCAAAATTGTAGAGTTGCGATTCTTTGGCGGGCTTACGATAGAAGAGACTGCGGAAGTGCTGGGAATATCGCACGCAACGGTAGAGCGAGACTGGGCCGTGGCAAGAGCCTGGCTGCGCCGCGAGATTCAAAGACAGTGACAGTGGCGAGGAGTGGTTATGACTCCTGAGCGCTGGAAACAAGTTAATGAATTGTTTCACTCCGCACTGGAGCGCGAGCCTGGCCAGCGCCCTGGCTTCCTCGATCGGGCGTGCGACGGCGATGAGGAATTGCGCAAAGAGGTAGTCTCACTTATCCGATCTCACGAACAGACCGGCAGTTTTGTTGACTCTCCCGCCTTTGGAGCGGCAGCTCAATTGCTCGCAGAAGAGAAGACCGAATTGACAGTCGGGCAGCGCATCGGCGACTACAAGATTCTCTCCCTTCTTGGCTCGGGCGGAATGGGTGAAGTATATCTGGCCCAAGACAGTAAGCTCGGCCGCAAGGTGGCACTCAAGCTCCTGCCGGCCAGCTTCACCAAAGATCAGGAACGAGTCCGCCGCTTCGAGCAGGAGGCTCGCGCCGCCTCTGCGCTCAATCACCCAAACATACTCACCATTTTCGATATCGAAGAAATAGAAGGCATACGCTTCATCGCGACTGAGTACGTCGAGGGCAAAACATTGCGCGAGCATATCGCGGATAGGAAGTTGGAGCTTAGCGAAGCCCTTGATTTTGCCATTCAGGTAGCGAGCGCGCTATCAGCAGCGCACCAGGCTGGCATAGTTCATCGCGACGTAAAGCCTGAAAACATCATGCTGCGCCCTGATGGATATGTGAAGGTGCTCGATTTTGGGTTAGCAAAACTCACCGACCGAAGAATGGGTAGCAGCGACAAAGAATCACAAGCCTTCCGAGCAGTGAAGACAGATACGGGAGTGGTGATGGGGACGGCCCACTATATGTCCCCGGAGCAGGCTAGAGGACTGCCGCTGGATGTGCGAACAGATATATTCAGCCTGGGAGTCGTGCTCTACGAGATGATAACAGTTCACGTGCCGTTTGAGGGGGATACTGCGAGCCACGTCATCGTATCGATACTGGAAAAAGAGCCGCGACCTATCTCTGACTACTGCCACGAAGCCCCTGCTGAGCTACAAAGAATAATAAGCAAAGCACTCTGCAAAGCTAAGGAAGAGCGGTATCAAGTAGTCAGAGACTTCCTGATTGATCTAAAGAATCTGAACCAGGAGTTAGAATCTGGAGCTGAGCTTGAGAGAGCTGGGAAACCAACGGATCGGAGCGGCTTCAAGGCGGGGCACGTCGTTGAAGGAAGGGCAGTCACAGGGAAGCGTCTGATTTGGTTCGCTGCGTTAGTGCTTATGATCGGCATCGGCGGCGGAGCATGGCTGTACTTCTCCCGGCCTGCTCTTAAACCATCGCTGCCTCCGATGAAGGTCGTTCCCTTCACCAGTTATCAAGGCGAAGAGTATATGCCTTCCTTCTCGCCCGATGGTTATCAGATCGCTTTTGGTTGGAATGGTGAAAAGGGCAAAGATCAAGGTTCATCTATTTACGTTAAGCAAATCGGCTCTGAAAAACCTTTGCGGCTCACCTTTGACCCTACCAATGATTTCGGCCCGGTCTGGTCACCCGACGGTCAGAAGATCGCTTTCAACCGGTTCACCGACGAGTGCGCGATTTTCATCGTTCCATCCCTGGGTGGCGCGGCGCGCAAGCTACTTACTTTGGGCCCAAACATGGTGCTTGGCGGCATTGCTACCCTGGCCTGGTCTCCCGACGGTAAATTCATTGCGTTTACGTATAAAGATCCCAAAGAGGAGCCGACCAAAATCTTCTTAGTCTCGCCCGACACTTCTGCGAAACATACCTTGACATCACCGTCTGCGGAGAATGTGGGCGACTTCAATCCCGCGTTCTCACCGGATGGTCAGAGCGTCGCCTTCGTTAGAAAAAGCTCTGTCGAATCATCAGACAAATCAGACATCTACATTGTGCCGATCACCGGCGGTGAACCCAGGCGTCTCACTTTCGACAATACATCTTTTGCTGGCCTGACCTGGAGTACTGACGGACGCGAAATCATCTTCTCGTCAAGCCGCGCAGGCGGCAGCTTGAGCTTGTGGAGGGTTCCAGCCTCCGGGGGCGCAGCAGAACGGATTGCATTAGACGGGTTAAACTTCTTCTTTCCGAATATTTCTCGCCACGGGAACCGGCTGACATATGTGCAACCATCCCCCGAAGATGCGAATATCTATAGAATTGAAATATCCGACACGACAGTCTCAAAGAATCCGCCGACTAAGCTTATCGCCTCGACGCGTACCGATAGCGGTCCTCAATTCTCTCCCGACGGCAGAAGAATCGCCTTCCATTCGGATCGCTCTGGACAGTTGGAAATATGGATGTGCGATAGTGACGGTACGAACCTCGTGCGGGTAACCTCACTTAACAAAAGCGCGGGAGCCCCGCGCTGGTCTCCCGACGGTCAACAAATCGCTTTCGATTTTTATGAAGAGGGTAAAGGCGATATTTATGCAATCAGCGTAGAAGGTGGCCTGCCGCGTCCTATCGTCACAGATGATTCCGATGATCATTGGCCGAGTTGGTCAGCGGATGGGAAGTGGATATATTTTGCTTCCGACCGTAGCGGTGATCATCAGGTGTGGAAAGTGCCGGCCCAGGGAGGCGAGGCTGTACAGGTGACCAGGCAAGGAGGCCGCATACCCGTCGAATCGCCCGACGGAAAGTATGTTTACTACATCAAGAGTTTCGGCACTCGGGGGCTTTGGCGAGTGCCCGTGGATGGCGGCGAAGAGCTTCGTGTTTTCGATTCATTCAAATCAGAAGATGGGGTGGTAGTAAATGACGGCATTTACTTTATCAACCCGGGTGCGAAAGACGGAGTCGCCATGGAGTTTTTTGACTTTGCGACGCGCAAGGAGAGACGGATTGCCGGAATTGGCAAAGTCGGCATCGTCCCTTTTAGCATAGCCGTATCTCCTGACCGCCGACAGATTCTCTACACACAGAATGATCAAACTGGTGCCGACATCATGTTAGTGCAGAACTTCCGCTGAAGCGATCGAGATCTCTGCCACCAACTGCGCAACAACGATTTTTCATGCACAGAAGACTTGATCAATTCGCGTTCACAAACCTCGTGTTCCTGGTAACAGGGCTCGGTTTGTACATGGGTTTATCCGTTATATCATTTAATCCACCGATTCCGCTCATTATGCGGCAGCTACTCCGATCTTGCGGCCTTTATCAAAGAAGTGCCAGCCTGCACGCTAACGATCGGGGAAGCAAATGTTCTATTTTCGACTGCCGAGCGAACTCACGATTCCGCTGCCTTCCTTGATGGTCAGAATTTGATTGGCGGCAATGTCTTTGATGACCTCAGTTTGCCCGCTCGGCCAGCGTATCTCGAGCTGGTCCGCCTTTTTGTTCGGGCCTAACCCAAAGTGAAGCCGCGAGTCGTTGTGAGAGTAGTAACTCGACTGGCTGGTGATCTCTTGAGCTTGCAGATGCGCGGCTGTTCGCAATCGAAGGCGCGACCCGATTGCCGAACGATTTGATTTCGTGCCGATCAATTTCACATCAAGCCAGTTGTTTGCTCCGCGACCGGTGCTATTGATGTAGTCATTGCGCAGCAACGAAGGCGGCTCGTTCATATTCATCACCAGTACATCAATGTCGCCATCGTTGTCGAAGTCGCCAAACGCACAGCCGCGGCTCGAGTGTGGGGTCAACACGCCCGGACCGCACTGAGTCGTTACATCCTTGTACCGGCCGTTGCCAAGGTTGCGATACACGAGCCGAGTCGTTCTGTGGGAGTACTCCTTGAAATACTTCTCGACCTCGGGATAAACGTTGCCGGTGACCGTAAGGATGTCCGGCCAGCCGTCGTTATCAAGGTCCTCCAGACCGGTCCCCCACTGAACGTAACGAGTGTGATCGAAGCCAGCCGCGCGCGATGAGTCTTCAAAGAATCCGCGGCCGCTGTTCTTGTAAAGAATGGGAAGGTCATCCGCGAAGTGGGTCTTGAAAATGTCCAGGAGCCCGTCGCCGTTGTAGTCGCCGACGGTCACGCCCATCCCCGCTTGCGCCTGGCCGTCTTCGTTGTAGGCCGCTCCAGTTTCAACTGCTACGTCGGCAAACGTTCCGTCGCGGTTGTTTTTGTAAAGAATACTGGCGGTTGAGTCGCAAGCTACGTAGATGTCCGGCCAGCCGTCGTCGTTGAAGTCGCTCACTACCGCGGTCATAGCGTAGCGTTCGCGCACTTTGCCGACCCCGGACGATTCTGAGACATCGCTGAACGTGCCGTCGCCATTGTTGTGGTAAAGGAGATTGGTGTCGGTAGGCAGGCCCTTCGGTCCGCAGTTGACTGGGATTCCTTTCCACAGACAGTTCGGCCCCTTGCCAGGCTCGGGCGCAGTTGCAAGATCAAACTTCAGATAATTCGCGACGAACAGATCAAGCTTTCCGTCGCGATCATAGTCTACAAACGCGCAGCCGGATCCCCAGCGTGTACCCCTTGTGGCAAGCCCCGACCTCGCTGTCACGTCGGTGAACGTACCGTTTCCGTTGTTGTGAAACAACACGTTCTGGCCCCAGTAGGTGGTGAACAGGTCGTCGAAGCCGTCGTTATCGTAATCACCTACCGTGACCGCTGACGCCCAGCCCGTTCGATCGAGTCCGGACCTTGCGGTAACGTCACTGAAAGTGCCGTTGCGGTTGTTGTGATACAGCATGCTGGTTGGTCGCCTGGCCGGCTGTGAGCCTTCGAGCCGCGTTCCGTTTAGCAAGAAAATGTCGATCCATCCGTCGTTATCGTAGTCGAAAAAGGCGACTCCGCAGCCATTTGTCTCGATGATGTATTTCTTCTGATCGACGCCACCATAAATCGTTGGAGCTGTCAGTCCAGCCCGCTCGGCCACATCGACGAATGTAACGGAAAAGTCATTTGAACCGTCTGCTTCCGAAGCAGATGCTTCGGGACGAGACCGCTCAACGGCTTTTGTAAATAAGGGTTCGCATGTCAGCAAGCAACTGATAAGCAGTGCGATCGAGATGAAGCGAGGGACCGCCACATGATGAAGGCGGCTAAGCCTCCTGAACATCGAGTGATGAAATAGAGGATGATGTTTTTGGTGTTTCAAAGCGGCGGTTATTTCTTCTCCGAGCTTCTTAGGCTGTCGGCAATCTCAAACTCTTTCTTCGCCGCTTCCGCTCTGTTTGTTTGTTGAAGAACCTGAGCGAGCAGATGATGTCCGGAGAAATTATTTGGATCCATCTTGAGCGCGCGCCTCAGCATGCTCTCCGCGTTCCCGTGCTCGCCCTTTTTTAGATAGACCTTGCCGAGCACGATATAAGGCCCGCTAAAGAAGGGATTCAACCAGATCGATTGTTGAAGGGGCGCTATCGCATCGTCCCACTTTAGCTGTCTGGTGTACGCCTCGCCGAGCATGTAGTAAGCCATCGCGAAGCCCGGGGTGATGGCGATTTCTTTCTTCAGGAACTCTATGCCTTGTTCGAGATTTGCCCGATAGATCGCCATTTCACCCAGCATGAAATTAGCCTGCGGCAGCTTCGGATCAAGCTCGAGTGTTTTTTGAAGCTCCTTTTCGGCGAACTCTTCGAACTGCTGGCGAATCAGCATCTGAGCGTTGATCA
>DATMCM010000631.1:0-14186 GCA_035558335.1 Blastocatellia bacterium
CAACGGGAGCTATTCGGATTACTACGAGCTTCACCATTGCAAGCCGGCCGAAATCCAAGCTCCGGCTCCGGTCCGTCGATCTACCTCTCAAAGCAAATCGAAGCCTCGGGTCAATCCTCAATCGAAACCGCGCAAGCATTCAGCCGAACAGCTTGAGCGGGAGATCCACACCCTCGAACAAGAGCTTGCCGAGTTGTCGGAGAAGCTTGCCAATCCCGCTGCGGATTGGGGACCAGAACGCTACATCGAAATAGGCGAACGCCAGAGTGCGATCTCGAGCCAACTCGAAAAACTATATCGGGATTGGGAAGAGGCAACGGCCCTCTAGGGCAAGTGAGCCCAAGGTGTCTGATTGAAGTCGTTTGGGCCACGGCAGTTCTTTGACCAGGCCAGGAAGCAATCGGACGCGTCCGGCGCTTTTGTGGAGCAGCCGGGGAAACAATTCTGTGCCTGGCACTACTGCACCTGCAGGCGCCAGATGCTGCGCCCATACGTTCCCGCGTAGAGCGCACCATTCGCGTCGTGGTAGACGATGTCGCTGATGAGGGTGTTCGGCAAATTCCCGCTCAAGCGCTGCCATGTGTCGCCGCGATCGGTCGACACGAACACGCCCGCGTCGCTGGAGACGTAGACCCGCCTGGCATCGGCGCGCGGTAGCGCGATTGCCGTGCAGGCCGCGTCCGGTAACCGCTCCTTGTCGATGTCCGCCCAGGTTAGACCGCCATCCTCCGAGCGGAACACATGCGAGTGCCCGGTGCTGCCCAGCGTGATAAAGACCACGTCCGCATCGGTCGGGCTGGTCTTGACGCTGCTTACCCAGGCGTTAGGCAAGGCCTTGGCGCCCAGATCCTGCGACCAGCTATTCCCCCCATCGAGGCTTCGGAAAATGCCTCCGTGCGCCGTGCCGACATACACGCGTTTCCCGTTGCCCGCCGCGACCTCGATCGTCGACACGGCGCTCCCGTCGAGCCGCTGGGACACCGGCTCCCACCGCGTGCCGCCATCACTCGTGCGCCAAACTCGGTCTGATCCGGTGAACAGCACACTCGCGTCTTCGGGGCTCATGACCGTGGCCGCGAGCCATATGGAGCCCTGCTCGTGTTCCGGGACCGGCGGCGAAATGTTCTTGATGCCCCTCTTCGCGATGCGGTAGAGGCCGAACCACTGATGCGACGCGTAGACCTCATGGGGGCGCTCAGGGTCGAAGGCCATCCAGCCGCCATTTCCGCCCAGCACCTCAACGTGATCGTCGGGCCGTCCAGTGGTGGTGACAAGCGTGCCGAGCCCCCGCGTGCCCCCGCCGAAGCGTCGCGAGTCGGTTCGCGCGACGGCGATCCGGTTGAACATCGTGATGGCAAGACCGCGGCTGCGGTTCGACCACGTGGCGCCCCCATCCTCGCTCACATCAAGGCCCCCGTCGTTGGCGTCGTACACACGCTCAGGCGCAGCGGCGGGCACGACGAGCACGTGATGCGAAGCATGCGCGAACCGGGGCGAGCCGAGCTCGGCGTGCCATTGGGTCGCCTGCCGCCATTTCGCGCCGCCGTCCTTCGTCAAGTAGACATCGTATCCGCCCCACAGAACGCGCCGATGATCATGCGGGTGGACGGCAAGGGCATTGTTGTAGAACGCCTGCACTTCGTCGCGAACCGGGTTCAGCGCAATCCTCCTCCATCGAGCCCCCATGTCGCTGCTGCGAAAGATACCGAGCACACCGCCGCGCGGGTCGGCTACGACTGCGTACACGACCTCGGGCTTCGAGGGCGCGACGGCGAGGCTCGCACGGCCAAACGACTTCGGCTCGGGCAATCCGGTTTCGACATGAATCCAACTCTGTCCTCCGTCGACCGAGCGCCAGATTCCCCCCGCGCCCCGCGCATCCTCTACCACCGCAAGCACAACGCCCTCGCGTGATGGATGGAACATCACCACGTGGCAGCTTACGGCGGCCGGTGAAACCCTCCCCTCGCGTCTCCAGCTCGCTCCGCCATCGTAGGATACGAAGAGGCCAGCTGAGTTGCTTCCCCCGAGGTCTACGCCCCCCAGGTAAATGTGACGCGAGTCGAAGGGATCGACGGTGACGGCGCCGATGTGCAGTGGCAGGCTCTGTTCTTTCGCGGAAGCGAGAAGACGCCACGTCAGACCGCTGTCGTCCGTCCGGTACATTCCGACACCAGGCGCGCAATCGCTCGCCATGTTCGCTTCGCCCGTCCCGCAATAGAGGACGTCCAGGTTGCTTGGATCAATCGCCAGCGAGCCGATGGCCAGGCTCTCTTGTTTGTGCCACAGCGCCCGCCAGGATCGACCCGCATCCGCCGACTTCCAGACGCCGCCGGCTGCCGTCCCGAGCCACACGACGTCCGGACGCGTCGGATGACACACCAGGCTGGTTGCGCGCCCGCCGATATTAGTCGGTCCTACACCCGCCCATTCCCAAGCGCCAGGAGCGTCGTGCAGCGTGCTCCTTGCAGCGGCCCGAGCCACAACAGGGACTGCCTCCGCTACACGTTCTGCGACTTGAGCTTGAGCTTGACCGAGGTTCCCTTCAACCCCAGGATGTCGCACGCGCGGACTCGGCTGAGCGACCTGGCGACGGATCAGACGCCTCCCCTCACGCGCCCAAAGCTTTTGAGGCCCAGGTTTGAGATCGCGCAGGCCGCAGTAAAGCGTCCAGAACGCTTCTGGGTCGAAGTCTCTGCCGCGCCACTCGATTCGCTGATGCACGAGGAACACCTGATCCAGCCTGCCCTTCTCTACCTCGTCCAGCGTCACGGCGAGGATACGGCGGCGGCGTTGGCTGGCTGGCAGATCGAACAGATCCACCTCGCGCTGGGTCCACTGCCGCCTGGTGTATTCGGGGCTCAGCACGGCAATCAAATGCTGACTGGTGCGCACGCCCTTTTGAATGATCTCGCGGAATCGCTCGCCTGGAGACATCTCCTCCTCGTCGAGCCACACACGGAATTCAGCCCTGCGGAGCCAGTCCACGAGCTTTCGCGTGAACTCTACGTCGGCGTGTGCGTAGCTTACGAATGCGTCGAACGCGAACCTGCTCACTTTGTCCTCATGCGTGGCTTTCCTATAGGACCATCTGCTGACCCGCACGCGTGACGTCGACCGCTGAGCGCAGCAAAACCACCGACCGACAGATGATCACTCTGCGTCTTAAGGCTCGAACTTCTTTTCGCCCAGCCACGAAGTGAAGATCTTCTTCTCCATTTCCGATGGGTCCGGCTTCTCTTTGATCGAATATGTAACGTTCTCGCGACCGCCGACAACCACGTTGATCGTAATCAGCCGGTCTCTTCTCATGACCGTCAGGGAAACTGTCGAGCCGATCTTTCTTTCGGCGATTCGCTTCCCGAACGCAGCTGGATCGACGTGATCACCATCCAGCGCGATAAGAATGTCGCCGACATCCAGGCCGGCCTCGGCAGCAGGCGAGTCGGGATCTACGTTGGTGATAGCTATCTGACCTTGAGGAACCGGTATCGTTTGCGGTCCAAACGGTCCGCCTCCGCCCGGAATCGAAGTACCCGTCGAGATCCCAATGTAGGAGGTCGCCGGACTCTTCTTCTCTTGCAACATCAACCCCGCGTGTTCGAGAAAATCATTCCAGGGGATCTCCTCGACTCCTGAAACGTACTTGGCAAAGAAGTCTCCGAAGTCGAAGTTAGACGGCGCAGCCTGGCGGGTAATCAGTTCGACAGCATCGCGAAAGCCTCGCACCTCCTCGAATCCCGGCTTAGGCAGGCCATTGTTCTTGAGCAAGTAGAGAAACACGTCTGTCAGCGAACGCTGGTTTCCGGTGCGGTAACGAATTTCCAAATCGAGCAGATTACCCAGCAGTTCGCCTTTGTTGTAGTAGTCGATGCCACTGTTCTGGGCGTTCTCGCCGTGATTCCATGTGTCCCAGCTCGACAGCTCGACGCTCATGATCTTGCGTCCCGGCGCCGTCTGCAGCGTCGTGATTTGTTTCGCAAGGTTCTCGAAATAGTCCGCGCGGGACCAGAGCCCGCTTCGCTTCAGCCCTACCGCGGCCCAGTAACTTGTCATGCCCTCGGAGACGTAAAGGTTGCGGGTATTCTGCTCGTGCGAGTAATCAAACGGCCCGAGGATCGCGGGACGAATGCGCTTTACATTCCAAAGATGAAAGAATTCGTGCGCGCCTACAAACAGAAACTGTCTGTAGATCTCCCACGTCGAATGATTATCCCACGCCGAGAACGCGATGTCGGTCGAGTTCAAATGCTCGAGTCCGCCAGAACCGGTGCCGGCTCGCGCTCGCAGGAAGAAGACGTACTTATTGTAAGGCGCGCCGCCCATCAGATCTACGAGGTTGCCGACGAACGTCTTCGTATCTCGCGTTATCTTCTCTCTGTCGTAGTTGCCTTTCCCGAGAAATACCAGATAGTAGGATGCGCCCTGATACTCAAACTGAGTCTGCTCCCAGTCAGGGCCGAGAACGATCGATGCATCCACGAACGTGTCGTAGCTGTCCGCGACAAACGTGTTCGGCTCGGGCCCGGCGTCCATTCCAGTTTGAATTCTCCAGGAGGCAGGCGCATCGAGCTTGAGCTTCACCCGGCCTTCAAGCGGATACGGCCGCTTGCCGAGCACATACATAAACACGCTGGGTCCACGCAGATAACAAGCCTCATCGTTGTAGTCCCGCAAATAGAGTTTGTATCGCGCAGTGATCGTTCGGCCGGTTGATCGGTAGATTCGCCACGTTTGTTTGTCCGTCTTCTCGAACCTCAAGCGTGCGGCGTTCTCATCCGTTGCGGAGAACTCCTGCACGTTGCGCCACGCGTTGTGCATTCCGTAGGCGCCCGGCGACCAGGCCGGCATAGCAACGTCTATCGAAGTGGCGCCCGCACTGTTGACCGTCAGGGACACGTGAAGGAAGTGCGATGTTGGACGCTTGTCCAGCATCACCGAGTAACTGACCGGTCCCGTTTGAGCGTTTGCAGCTGCGCACAGCGAAAGCAACGCGACGACACCGATTAGAGGAGGGCTGATATGTCGATAGCCTGATCGGTTCAATGATCGTCTCCTGCCAAAGACTAGCGCCCGCGCCAGCAAGGCGTGCGTTTCTCCAGAAATGCTCCCATCCCTTCCTGAGCATCCTCGGCCATCGCATTCATGCTCATCACCTCCTTCGCATAAGCGTAGGCCTTCGGTTGATCCAAGTCGATCTGAGTGTAAAAGGCTTGTTTGCCGATGGATGTGGTCAGCGGACTTGCCTCGGCGATTCGCTGGGCGAGACCACGAGTCTCGTCTCGCAACCGCTCGGCAGGCACTACACGATTGATCAAACCCCAATCCGTCGCGGTACGCGCATCGATCGGTGTTCCGGTCATCAGCATCTCAAGCGCTCGCTTGCGCCCGATAGCCCGAGTTAGCGCCACCATGGGCGTCGTGCAGAACAGTCCGATGCGAACACCCGGCGTCGCGAAGCGCACTTCCTCCGATCCGATGGCGAGGTCACAAGTCGCGACCAACTGGCAGCCCGCGGCCGTTGCGATACCACGTACTTCGGCTATCACCGGCTGCGGGATCGTTTGTAGCAGCGTCATCAACTCGGTGCACACATCAAAGATGTGCCGGTACTTGCCGAGGTTCCCTTCGCGGAGTTCGCTCAAGTCGTGTCCAGCTGAAAAAGCAGGTCCGGACGCCGCCAGTATCACAGCTCGAATCTCGGCGGACTGTCCGATCTCTTGGAGACAGCCGATAAGCTCCCGCATCAGATCGAGCGACAGCGCATTTCGTCGCTCCGGTCGATTGAGCGTGACCACCGCGATTTGCTGTTCCTGTTCAACGAGCAAGTGTTCGTAGTTGGAATGCATGGAGGACTCCTTGCCGATGAATACGGCATGCTGCAGAACCGGAGACGCCGTTCTCGCCACTAAGACACAAAGGCACGAAGGTTTCACCAAGGCTTGGTGAACCTTTGTGTCTTGGTGCCTTAGTGGCGACGCCCCGCTGCCTCGCGATCTCTAGGATAACAAGCGGGCTTATCACCGGTCTAGCAGCAGCAACTCCTTAGACGGATTTCAAGATCGAAACCCAACCCAACATATAGATGGTCTGCTTCGCAGTCCCACAAGTTGCGGTGTACTCGCCAGGCGCCGTAGGCTATAATCGGCCCGCGCGACTGAGACGGATACTTGATTTGACCCTCAGACCAGCGGCAACATACTCTCGGCTGACAACCCGTAGCTCCTCAAGAGCCAACAAATGAACGAAAAAGACTTTGTCCATCTTCATCTTCACACTGACTTCAGCCTGCTCGATGGCGCTATACAGATCAAGCCTCTGGCGAAACGAGCTTTGGAGACCGGAGCGCGAGCCGTCGCCGTCACCGATCACGGCAACCTCTACGGCGCCGTGTCGTTTTACAACAACATGAAGGGCAGCGGGATCAAGCCCATCATCGGAATCGAAGCCTACATCGCGCGAGGCAAACACACCGATCGCAAGGACGACGCCACCGAGCGCGGAACAAATCACATTATTCTCCTCGCCAAAAATCTGCAGGGCTATCACAATCTCGCCACGCTTTCATCAATCTCCTACACCGACGGTTTCTACTACAAGCCGCGTATCGACAAGGAGCTGCTCGCCAAGCACAGCGAGGGCCTCGTTGGGTTGTCGGCATGTCTCTCCGGAGTTCCGTCTTCCCTGCTTCTGACCGACAAGTTCGATCAAGCCGCAAACCAAGCCGGTGAGTTCGAAGACATTCTCGGGAAGGGCAATTATTTCCTCGAAGTTCAAAATCACGGCCTCGAAGAAGAAGTCTCGACGGTCATCCCCGGCATGATCGAGTTGTCTAAGAAGACCGGGATCCCGCTGGTCGCCACCAACGACTGTCACTACCTGATGCAGGAAGACTGGCGCGCACACGACGTGCTGGTCTGCATCGGCGCGGGCAAGACCGTCAACGAGCAAAAACGGCTCAAGTACAAACAGGGCGAGTTCTACTTCAGAGACGCCAGCGAAATGTGGCAACTGTTTGGCGACGTTCTTCCCGAAGCGTTGCTTAACACGGTCCGCATAGCTGAGATGTGCGAGCTTGACCTGCCGCTTGGAAAGAATCACCTGCCCGAATACCGGGTGCCCGCCGGCGAGACCCCGGAGAGTTACTTCGCCAAGATCGCGCGCGCCGGACTCGAAGAAAGATGGCGGGCCATAAAGAACCGAGCGGACAGAAAGTACGACTTCGACGACTACAAAGCGAGGCTCGAACTCGAAATTGAAGTTGTCAACCGGATGGGATACGCCGGTTACTTTCTGATCGTTTGGGACTTCATCAACTACGCCAAGCGAGACGGAATCCCGGTAGGCCCGGGGCGCGGTTCGGCCGCCGGGTCGCTTGTTGCTTATTCGATGAAGGTCACCGACCTCGACCCGCTACAATATGATCTGGTTTTCGAACGCTTTCTTAATCCCGAGCGCGTTTCGATGCCCGACATCGACATTGACTTCTGCGTTCGCGGCAGACAGAAAGTCATCGACTACGTGGCGAATTACTATGGGCGCGATCACGTTGCTCAGATCAGCACCTTCGGGACGATGGCTTCCAGGGCGGCGATAAAGGACGTTGGCCGCGCGCTCGAGATGCCATTTGCCGACGTCGAGAAGATCGCCAAGATGATTCCGCCGCCTGTTCGCGGCCGTAACGTCGCCATCGATGAAGCTATCAAGCAAAGCCCCGATCTAAGAAAAGCGATTGCGACCGATCCGCGAGTCAATGAGCTGATCGAAATCGCCAAAAGACTTGAGGGATGTTCGCGACACGCTTCGGTTCACGCAGCGGGCGTCGTCATATCGCCGAAGCCGATCCACGAGCTTGTGCCGATCTCGAAGACGTCTCGCGATGAAATAACGACGCAGTTTTCGATGACCGACCTCGAGAAGACCGGCATGCTCAAGATGGACTTTCTTGGGTTGACGACGCTTACGATCATCGCCGACTGCTTGAAGTCGATCGAGCGCGAGATCGGGACCAGCATCGATCTGACGGCAATCCCGCTCGACGACCGCGCCACGCTTCAGCTGTTCGTCGAAGGAAAGACCGAAGCGATCTTCCAATTTGAGTCGGAAGGCATGAAGGACCTCTGCCGACGCTTGAAACCGACCGGACTCGAAGACCTTTCGGCGCTGAACGCGCTTTACCGGCCGGGGCCCATCGACAGCGGATGGATCGACGATTTCATCGAGCGCCGCCACGGCCGGCGCCAGGTCAAGTATGACTTCCCGGAGCTGAAGGAGGTCATGGGCAACACGCTTGGAATTTGTGTGTATCAGGAACAGTTGATGGCGGTGTTTCAGAAGCTCGCCGGTTATTCGCTTGGTGAAGCGGATCTCGTGCGCCGGGCGATGGGCAAGAAGAAGCGCGAGGAGCTGGACAAGGAGAAAGAAAAGTTCCTGAACCAGGCGATCGAGCGCGGGCACAATCGAGCAAAGCTCGAAAAGCTCTGGCAGAGCTTTGAAGGTTTCGCAGACTATGCTTTCAACCGCGCGCATTCGTTTTCTTACAGCTATCTCGCGTACCACACCGCTTATCTCAAGGCTCACTACTCGACTCACTTCTGGTCGGCTGTGCTTTCGAATGAGCTGAACAACACCGCCAAGGTTGTAAGGTACATCAATGAAGCCAGGCTTCAGGGGATCGCGATTCTGCCTCCGGACGTAAACGCGAGCCTTGACACCTTCACCGCCAGCGCCAACTCGATCCGGTTCGGCCTCGCGGCGATCAAGGGAATAGGACAGTCGGCGGTCTCATGCATTGTGGATGCCCGTAACTCCGGCGGGCCGTTCACCTCGATCTTCGATTTCACCGAGCGCGTCGATTCACGCGCGGTCAACAAGCGCGTGCTCGAGAGTTTGATTCGAGCGGGCGCGTTCGATTCGATCAACACCGCGCGATCTCGGTTGTTCGCGGCGATCGACTCAGCTATTGAGAGCGGCCAGCGCGCGCAACGGTCGCAAGCTTCTGGACAGTTTGAGATGTTCGGTGCGGCTTCGCAGTCAACGCCGCTCGAAGATCCGCCGTTGCCGGATGCGCCCGAGTGGCCTCACTATCAACTGCTCAAAGGGGAGAAAGAAACGCTCGGCTTCTACATTTCCGGTCATCCGCTGGGAAGTTACGACCAGGCGCTACAGGACTTCGCCAATGCGGACACGGACAGGCTTACAAAGCTCGAACACGGCTCGGTGGTTTCGATAGGCGGAATCATCCTCGAGCTCGCCACTCGAATGACCAAGAAGGGCGACCAGTTCTGCTTGTTCCAACTCGAGGATCAGTTCGGCTCGGTAAAGACAGTCGCCTGGCCGGGAGTCTACGCCAAAGCAAACGGGGTGCTCAGGAACGACTCGGCGGTGCTTGTGCGAGGGCGGCTGGAAGTTGACGATGGAGGCGCAATGAGCGTCATCGCCGACGAGATTCAATCGCTCGAAGACATTCGAGAGCGATGCGCGCGAACGATCGTGCTGCGTTTTGGGATCGAAGCGATTGACTCCGACAAGCTCGAGAAACTGCACGGCTTGCTGGACAGCAATCGGGGGGATTGCCCGATCGTCTTTGAAGCAAAGCTTGCGGACGGCTCGATCGCCCGCGTCCAGCCGAATGATTTTGTCCGCGTGAAGGTCACACCTCAACTCACCAACTCGATCAAGGATCTTATCGGGGGTTGCGAAATCGAGCTTTTAGTTCAGCGAGCCAGCGGCGCAGCACGATGAGGCATGTAGGGGCGGCCCTCCGTGGCCGCCCCTCCTCGGGCTGCAAGGCCATGTCGCGAAACGAGGGGCGGCCACAGAGGGCCGCCCTTACATGAGTGGCGCGGGTGCGTAACGCAAGTCCCGCCCCTGCATGCGTTGCCCCGCTTCTCCTTCGATGTTACATTCTTACCTGCCTCTCACCGGCGGGAAAAGCGCTTTAAAGACCTAATAAACAAACCAAAGCGCGATTGCAGGAATCTAACCGCCCGACGTAGTTTGAAAGGAACGCAAGTTCTAGAGCCTTGGCAACTGTAACCAGAAAACCCAGGACACGGGTAGTCCAACGACCGCAGCCGCGCAAAAGCCTGCTTCGACGCCTCTTCTCGCCCGTTAAGCTTGCAATTCTTGGCGTTCTCGCACTCATCTTTTTTTCAGTTTTCGCGTTCTTCTACTTCAAGTACTCGAGGATGATTGACGCACGCTTTCGAGGCGATGTCCTGGTTCGAACGACCGGCATCTACGCCGCGCCTCGCTCGATTCGCATCGGACAGGGAATGACCCTGGCTTCACTCAAGGGCTACCTTGACGGCATCGGCTACGTCGAGTCGACCAAGGAAGCCGATTCAAAACGCGGACGATATCAGATCAAGGGAAGCGGCATCGATATTCACACCAGCGCCGACGCGATGATCAACGGCGTTCGCCAATTCCCGAACATCTCGGTCCAGTTCGGCGCCGGCGGCAAGACCATCTCCCACATCGCTGAGATCGACACCAAACGAAACCTGGACAGCGCGCTTGTGGAGCCCGAGATGATGACTGCCATCTCGAACGAGAAGCGCCAAAAGCAAAAGCTCGTTTCGTTCAAGGATCTGCCGAAGGACTACATCAACGCCGTGGTTGCGATCGAGGATCGACAGTTCTTCGAGCACTCGGGGATAAACTTCCGGGGAATACTTCGCGCTTTGCGTCGCGACGTAGATGAAGGGCGTGCTCGAGAAGGCGGCTCGTCGATCACTCAGCAACTGGTCAAGAATTTCTTCCTCACTCCCGAAAGGACCTGGAAGCGCAAGGCTCAGGAAATGATGATTGCCATTGTGCTCGAAACCAAGCTGTCAAAGGAGGAGATCTTTCAGCTCTATGCAAACGATGTCTTTATGGGCCAGGCCGGCAGCTACTCGATCAACGGAGTAGGAGAAGCCGCTTCGTCTTATTTCAACAAGGATGTCGTCAACCTTTCGCTGCCGGAGTCCGCTTTCCTGGCCGGAATTATCCGCGGGCCGAGCCTCTACTCGCCATACCGCGATCCCGAGCGCGCCAAGGCGCGGCGCAACCAGGTGCTGGACTCGATGCTCGAAGCCGAATTCCTTACAAAAGACCGCGCCGAACAAGCTAAGGCAAGCGAATTGAAGATCCAGGCAAAGCGGAGCGCGCTGAACAGCGACGCGCCCTACTTCGTCGACTACCTCACGCAGCAGTTGGGGACTGATTTTGCAAATCGCGATCTGGCGCGACAGTCTTATCGGGTCTATACGACTATCGACCTTGAGCTTCAACGCGCAGCGGACAAGGCCGTCAGCGATACGCTTGCAACGCTGGATCCGCTCTTTTCCAAGCGAAAGAAGAACCCCGTACCCCCCGGCACTCTGCAAGCCGCGCTGGTCGCCTTGAACCCAAAGACCGGCGAGATACTGGCAATGGTCGGCGGGCGCGACTACAGTCAAAGCCAGCTCAATCGCGCGGTGGACGCCAACCGGCAACCGGGTTCCGTTTTCAAACCGATCGTCTACGCCACCGCGCTTAACACAGCTTTCGACGACACCAGCGATGAGAAGATAACCGCGGCATCGCTTTTCAAGGACGCGCCGGAAACTTTTCTCTACGGTCGCGGGCAGACGTATTCGCCGGAGAACTTCGGCAAGACTTATTCGGACCACGACGTCCCGCTGCGCGAAGGGCTGGTGCATTCGCTTAACGTAGTGACGGTCCGCATCGCCGAGAAAGTCGGCTACACGAAAGTCGCTCGAATGGCCGAAAAGCTCGGGCTCCCACGGCCTCAACCGTTCCCTGCTCTCGCGCTTGGCACGGCCGAAGCTACACCACTTCAGGTCGCGAGCGCTTACACCGCATTCTGTAACGGGGGTGTCCTTGCGGAATCCCGCTCGCTCAAACGAGTCACGAACTCCGACGGCGTAGGCATCAGCGAGACAAAGCCGAGCACTCAAGTGGCGCTTCATCCAGAGATCAGTTGGCTGATGACCAACATTATGCAAGACGTGTTGAACAAGGGCACCGCTTCGCGGGCGCGAGCTATGGGCTTCACCGGCACTGCTGCAGGCAAGACCGGCACTTCGCGGGATGGATGGTTCGCGGGTTACACGCCGAACCTGGTGTGCGTAGTGTGGGTAGGGTTTGACGACAACTCGGAGCTTGGGCTCGAGGGAGCGAAGAGCGCTCTGCCGATATGGACCGCTTTCATGAAGCAGGCGCTTGCGCTTCGACCGGAGCTGGGCGGCGATAGCTTCCCGAAGCCGCCGGAGAGTATTGTCACCGCCGAGATCGACCCGACGACTGGCTTGCTGGCGACTGACAGGTGTCTGGCACGCCAGACCGAGTACTTCATCGAAGGCACTCAACCGCAAGAGAGTTGCGAAGCGCATACCGGCGAGCATCCCGAGTTGCCGCTGGCGCCTGGGTTCTCGTGGCCCGAGGACAAGACCGCGATGCCCGAAACTACCAAGAAGATCCTCCGCGAAGCGGACAAAGCAGTCGAGGACGCCCAGCGCGAGCTCCATAAGCAGATCAAGAAAGCCGCCGGCAAGCCGTAGTGAATTCCCGCCCAAAACAGTGTCCTTAAAGACCGATGTGGTGGAGAGCGCCATTCCCGTGTCACCGATTTCATAAAGGACGATATCCGTAACCAAGCCGCCATTATCAGAACGTTCGGGTGAGAGCTTCATAGTCGAGTTCAAGTGAAAACATCACAAGAGGAGACTAAAATGGCAACAATCAGATACATGGTCAAGGACGTTGACCGCTCCATTAGCTTCTATGCTAAACATCTTGGTTTTCAGCTCGATCGGGATGACGGCCCAGCTTTTGCCGTTGTTTCGAGGGGCGACCTCACACTATGGTTGAGCGGCCCACAGAGTTCTGCGGCGCGGCCGATGCCGGACGGACGCCGGCCAGAACCCGGAGGCTGGAATCGACTCGTCTTGCAAGTGGAGGACTTGGGCTCTCGGGTCGCTGAGATGAAACAGGCAGGCATCGCGTTCCGCAACGAAATTGTTGTTGGTCCGGGCGGAAAGCAAATCCTTGTGCAAGATCCCGATGGCAATCTCGTCGAACTCTTTGAGCCTGCTCCGCGGAACAAAGAGAAAGGGCTCAACCGATGAACTTCAGATTAATCAACAACCGGCGAGACTTCCTTCGCATGTCGACCGTCAGCGGAGCGGTCTTGATTCTCAATAGCTGCGGCCGACAGAAAACCCCAACCGAAATCGAATCGGCCAAGGATGCGACGGCAAAGAAAGACCAGGAGGAAAAAGGCGGAGAGGTCACCGCAACCGAGGATCTGATGCGTGAGCACGGAGTTCTCCGCCGCGCGTTGCTCGTTTACTCGGAAGCCGCGACTAAGCTGCGCACCACTCCCGCTGCGGTTGCACCCAATGCGCTTCAGAAAGCGGCCGAGCTGTTCCGCGCCTTCGGCGAAGAATACCACGAGAGAAAACTCGAGGAGGCATACATCTTCCCGGCGGTGAAGAAGGCCGGCGGGCCGGCGGCTGCATATCCCGATATCCTGGTCGCGCAACACGCGCGCGGACGCGAGATTACCGACTACATTCTTGCAGTGACAAAGAGCGCCAAACTGGGAGCCAACGCCACGCAACTCGCGGGAGCAATGGACGCGCTCGTCAGGATGTATCGAGCGCACGCTTCAAGAGAAGACACGATAGTATTCCCGGCGTGGAAACAGACGCTGAGCGCTGAACAGCTCGACGAGATGAACGATAAGTTTGAGGACATCGAGCACGAGCAGTTCGGCGAGGATGGATTTGAAGATGCCGTCAAGCAGATTGGCCAAATAGAGAGTGAGCTCGGTCTGGCCGATCTCGCTACCTTCACGGCTCCTGCACCACCATCTCTTTAACCTACGTCGTGTGAGGTTGGCGTTCGGTTGAGTCAAAGCGAAGCAAGAGAAGAGGGATTGCCAGTCTCGCCTCCATCCCTTCGAGAAATCGCTCTCCTGTTTCTGAAACTGGTCGCTGTTGCCTTTGGCGGTCCCGCGGCTCACATCGCCATGATGGAAGATGAAGTTGTGCGAAGACGGCGATGGTTATCCCATGAAGAGTTTCTCGATCTGCTTGGTGCAACCAATCTCATTCCCGGCCCGAACTCGACTGAGCTTGCCATCCATATCGGGCACCGGCAGGCGGGCTGGCCAGGTCTAATCGTTGCTGGGA
>DATMCM010000632.1:0-13355 GCA_035558335.1 Blastocatellia bacterium
ATAGGGATGTGTATATTCGACTCGGCCAGCGCGCGCTGGAGGTCGAGGCCGCTTAGGCCTGGCAGTCGCACGTCGAGCACCAGACACCCGGGCGCGTCCGCGCTTCGGCTTTCGAGGAACTCCTGCGCGGAGACGAATGTCTCGACCCGCAGTCCCACGGAACTGATGAGACTCTTCAGTGCCTCGCGAATAGATTCATCATCGTCAACTACGAATACAATTGCGTCTGCGTAGGTCATGAGGCTCTCTCACCATCAGCCGGCAGAGTGAACTGAAAGACTGCGCCCTGTGGTGCGTTCGACGACGCCCAAAGCCTTCCGCCATGAGCTTCGATAATCGAGCGGCTTATCGCAAGTCCCATCCCCATCCCCTCAGGCTTCGTCGTAAAAAATGCGTCAAATAGATGATCGAGGCTCTCTGGCGCAATGCCCTTTCCTGAGTCTCGCACGGCGACGATGACGCCGTTTGATTCGTGTCTCCCGGAGCTGACTTCTAATTCCCGCGACCTATCGACCACTCCACTCATCGCTTCGAGGCCGTTCATGATCAGATTTAGAACCACCTGTTGCAACTGGATTCGATCTGCGAGTACGAGCGGTAAGTCATCTGAGAGTTGAGGCTTCAACCAAACGCGATTTCTGCGTACTTCACTCTTGGAAAGGGCGATTACCTCAAGCAGGATTTCGTTGATGTCGTGCCAGTCCTTCCGCGGAGGAGACTTGCGCACCAGGGCGCGTATCCGTCCAATAACGTCGCTTGCACGATTACCCTCTTTGATAATCCGACCGACAGCTTGCTGTGCCTCGGCCAGGTTGGACGGTTGGTGGGCGAGCCACCGCAAGCAAGCATTGGCGTTGGTGACAACGGCGGCGAGTGGCTGGTTGACTTCGTGAGCAATTGAGGCTGTCATCTCTCCCAGAGTTGCCACGCGAGTAACGTGAGCCAGCTCCGCCTGCGCCTTGTGCAGCGCTTCCTCGGCCTGCTTGCGCTCGGTGACGTCATTATTTGTCTCCAGAACCCCAATCGGGTGTCCTCGGTCATCCAATTGCAGCGCCCAGCGGCTTGCCACCACGACCTGGGTGCCGTCGCGACGAGTATGGACCAATTCACCCTCCCAGCGACCTGTGCGGGTCAACTCCGCCATGATCTCTTCCAACGGCGCGGGGAAGACCGTCCGGTTAATGTTATGAGAGATCTGCCCGACCGCTTCTTCACTCGTCCAGCCATATTGTTCCTCTGCTCCGCGGTTCCAGAAGATGATCACATCGTTCATGTCGCGCACGAAGACAGTGTCGTGAGTGAGGTCGAGAAGGTCGGCGCGTTCCCGCAATTTCTCTTCGATCTTCTTGCGTTCGGTGATCTCAGCCTGTAGCTCTTCATTGACCCGCTTCAGGTTTGCGGTCCGCTCCCCAACTCGCGCTGCCAACTCATCGCGCGCCCTCTTGAGCGACTTCTCCGCCCTTCTCCTTTGGACGCTTATCCAACAGGCGAGTAGGGCGGACAATGAGAACAGGAGAATGAATGGACGACTGTCGGAGCCTAATGCCGGCGCCCGGTCTCCCGGCGCAAAGTAGTAATCGACTGCCAGCGTGGAGAGGCCTACGGCAACCAATCCCGGCCCGACTCCGCCGAACCATGCGCTGATGATTATGGCGATGTAGAAAATCGGCGTTCGGAGTGTGGTATAGCGCTCCAAAGCGTTCGTGATGCCCAGTGCTGCTGTAACACTCACAACGGCGAGCCCGTAACGCAAAATCGAATAGGAAACTCGACGTGCCAAAGAGTCTAACTTCAACCTGCCGGCGCCTTCACCTGGATCAGTCATAAATCCTTCTCGACATCTTAGTCGAATTGTTGCTTGGAAACTCCAAATTTAATTATACGCCGCGCATTCCAAAAACTCAGATGGCAATGATACCGCCAGCGAGAAATCCTCGCGTTTACCCATGAAGGCAGCAAACGAGCACTGATCGGAGAAACCTGGACCAGCGATGAGAGTTTCACCATCAAGCTCAAGCGATAAGGAGCTGAACGCTCGAAAATCTTAGGATGGCGGCCCTTGGTATTGACGTTAACGATGTGTGCAGGGCGGTCATAAGGAGCTACTGATGTATCAGATGCAAATTAGCGTTGCCGCGAGCTATCCGCCACTTGCTGGGCTCTCCAGAAGGCGGTACCCAAAGAAAACCAGCGTCCAGACACAAGCCTATCGAGAACCTCGGCCCGGGGCGCCAATTAGTGACTTGTCGGCTGTTTACCCTGAGGCGGTTCTCGCATCGAGCAAAGATCTCGGCTGGCAAGACATCCGGGTCCTGCACGTCCGCAACCAATATGGCGATATGAACGTGCCTCCTCTCGAGAACCACTGCGTGATCGTACAACTCGAGCCCTCAGATTATGTCACGGCGACAATCAACGGGCAGGCCTTCGATAATCTCCTGAGCCTGGGAGATATAACGATCATTCCCGCTGGTGCGTCTTCACATTGGGTTTGGCGCGACCGCAGGCCGCATGAAGCGCTGCACATATATCTGGAGCCGAATTTCGTCCAAAAGATCGCGGAGGCCAATAACCTGAGTCATGACCAGATGTCGATCGAGCCGCAGATTGGCATAAGAGATGAACAGCTCAGTCATATGGCTATGTCGCTGCTTTGTGAGCTGAAGGCAGAAAACGTGGTTGGAAGGCTCTATGCGGATTCAGTTGCATCCGTGCTCGCCATTCAGCTGGTGAGGCGCTATAGCTGTTTGAAAGATATAGCCATCAGGAAGGGTGGAATGGCTCCGCATAAACTGCGAAGAGCTCTTGAGTTCATCAGCGATAAGCTCGAGGACCAGCAAGGCATCGCGCTCGAGGTCGTAGCCCGGGAGGTTGGGATGAGCCGTTACCACTTCTCACGAGTCTTCAAAGAATCGATGGGGTTGAGTCCGATCAACTACATCGGCCGACAGCGAATCGAACGCGCGAAGAAGTTATTAGCGGAAACAGAACTGCCGATCGCGGACATTGCGCTACAGGCAGGCTTTTCCGGCCAAAGCCACTTTACAACCTTCTTCCGCAACCTGGTGGGACTCACTCCCAGATCTTTCAGGCGGGCTATGTAGACTTTGACTCACTTTGGCAAGGAAGCGGGGCCGACCCAGGCAGGCGACTTGTTCTCCTCTGTGATCCTGGCCCTGACACTTCCTGCTGCAATGCCAAGGCACGCGACCAACCAGACACGGTTAGAGAGGGGGAAGATCATGTTTGCAAGACCTGAACAACAACGCGCCTCAATGCACCCGGTATTTCTGGATCCCGATGAAACAAGTTCCCGCGCTCGCGAGTTTGAAGAAAGGTTAGCGAGTCGCGTTGTCGGTCAGGAGCGCGCTATACGCGGTATGAGCAGCCTCTACCAGGTCTTCCTCGCTGGTCTCAACCAGACGGATCGGCCAATCGGTACGATGCTGTTCCTGGGTCCAACCGGATCTGGCAAAACGCACGTAGTCGAGAAGGCGGCCGAGGCACTCTTCGGGACTCCAGGAGCCGTCCTTAAGATTGACTGCGCTGAATTCCAACACTCGCACGAAATCGCAAAGCTGATCGGCTCCCCACCCGGGTATCTGGGCCACCGCGAGACTAGCCCACTGCTGACTCAAGAGAATCTCGATCGGTATCAGACCGAAGATTTGCAACTCTCTATCTTGCTCTTTGACGAGATCGAAAAGGCTTCTGACAGCTTGTGGCGATTGCTGCTCGGCATTCTCGACAAGGCAACATTGACTCTCGGAGACAATCGCAGAGTCGATTTCTCGCGCACGCTGGTTGTAATGACCTCCAACCTCGGCGGACGCGAAATGGCGGAGCTCATATCGGGAGGGGTTGGTTTCGCTGCGGCGAAATCCGCCAAAAATGAGGGCGATATCACAGACCTGAAGATCTATCGCACTGCTCTCGAAGCAGCGCGGCGTAACTTCTCGCCGGAGTTCATGAATCGCATTGACAAAGTTGTGGTCTTCCGTTCATTGCAAGAACAGCACTTGAGGCAGATTCTCGATCTTGAATTACAAGCCGTGCAGAATCGCATCACCTATTCAGAAGGATCAAGCTTTATCTTTCGGTGCTCGGACGCGGTCAAGACGATTCTCCTCGAGGAAGGGATAGACCAGCGGTATGGCGCGCGTCACTTAAAGCGAGCTGTCGAGCGCATCCTCGTATTACCGCTGTCGAATCTTATAGCAACAAAACAGGTCCACCTGGGCGACTTTGTCTATGTGGATGTGAGACCGGAAACAAGCAAACTAACCTTTTCACGATATCGCAGTGCCGATGCGCTTCGTGAAGTGCCAATGCCGGAAATAGCACGAGCCAGACCAGGCAGCAGACCCAGTCTATCGATAGGTGGGGTCTACAGCGCGGCATAAACTATGGCTAAGGGGCCTGGTCTCTTGCGTGGCTTCGGGCGCTGACTAAGCAACAAGACGATCGCCAGGTTTCGCGGACCCCTCTGCACGGGCCGCAAACTGCTCTATAACTCCATCAACTGCGCGCATCGCGGCCGGCACATTGATCTTGAGAAACCGAACCAGATGCCCAACGTCGCTGGGAGTCAACTCCTCTAGTGATCTTGCGGAGATGCCGAGCGGAATGAGAAACGCGCGGACGCTAAGGTTCGCGGTCCGCAGCTCCCACTCCAGGTCCAGAATGAAGGCCTCACGGTCGGCCGTGGTCATAGAAGCGAATCCGTCGCGAACCACAATCTTCAAATCATCAGGGTCAACCAAATCCTTTCCTGATGTCGAGATCCGGTTAATGCTCGGTATGGCTTTTGTCTTTATTCGTGTTGCCATCTTTGTTTCCCCTTCATTCACTATCTGTCTTTATCAAGTCTTGCCCATCCTAGATCGCCCTGCTGGATGTTTCTTCCGACTTCTTGCTCAATTCGGCCCTATCTTGCGGCCATCGGTGTTGTGGAGAAGTACCTTTTCAGTACTCTTTAACCCCATAGAACTTCCCGCTCAACTGACCGACAGTCACGGTCAACAAGACTCGATTCGGAAGCGATTTATGAACGGAGATTACTCGCTGGCGCCTTGTCGAGGTTGCAACAAGAAAAGAAAGATTTTGGCAAGAAACAGAAAGAAGGCTCGGCACGGTTTCAGTACAATTGGCCTTCTGAGCGATACAGCACAAAGGCAATTTGTGCGATCGGGAGAGGAGATTAGCCCATGAACCGAGCGATGACTCTTGCTCTGCTGGCTTTCGGATTGGCAGCTTTCACACCAGGACAAGCTGTCAGTAAGACACCACAGGGAAGGGATGGGAAACAAGTTTCCCCGCAAGCGACCGCAAGCCCCGCCAGTTTAGACTTTGGCGATCAAGCGGTCCAAACAATAAGCAAGCAATTGAGAGTTACGTTTACAAACACCACCAACAAGCCGATAGAAATAAGGGGAGTCGATACCGGAGATGGGCACTGGGAGGACTTCGAAGCTGATGATGATGCGTGTACCGGGGTGCCAATCGAGGCCGGGAAGAGTTGCAGCGTTGGAGTGGTATTCACCCCGCATGGAGTCGGCGCTCGACGTTCATTCCTATTGATAACCTATGACGACTCCGATGATCGGCAGAAGATATCCTTAAAGGGAAACGGTATCAAGGCCGGCGATACCGACTCCTCCGCGCACGGTCTCATTCAATAGATGAACGACTAGGCTGATGCTCGCGCGCCGCCTGGTTTTCAACTGAATTGATGCCGCAGACGAATGGTCATTGCAAGCCCGTCGTAATTTGTCCGGAGCTTAGGACGCGTTCCATTCGAGGGAAGAGGTTGTTCGCTGTGAAGCGGGTGTGATCAAACGGATCCGAAGTCAGTGGGAGCATCATTGTCATAGATTTCTCACGATCGTTTCCTCGCTATCATCACGGATTATTCAATCTTTTCTTCTGAGGCCGGCGGTCGCAGCCCAGCTGGTTAGAAACCAAGATCGCTCAACTCTGGATGGTCGTCTGGACGGCGCCCAAGCGGCCAATGGTATTTGCGCTCCGATTCTCTGATAGGTAGATCGTTGATGCTCGCAAAACGCAAACGCATCAGGCCGTTTTCATCGAATTCCCAATTCTCGTTGCCATACGAGCGAAACCAGTGTCCGGAGTCATCGCGCCATTCGTAAGCAAAGCGCACGGCAATGCGATTGCCACCGAAGGCCCAGAGCTCTTTGATCAGGCGGTAGTCCAGTTCTCTAGCCCACTTGCGCCTAAGAAAAGCGACGATCTCCTGCCTGCCATTCGCGAACTCCGCTCGGTTTCTCCAGCGCGAATCCGGCGTGTAGGCCAAAGCGACCTTTTCCGGATCGC
Organism: Blastocatellia bacterium; assembly: GCA_035558335.1. Taxonomy (GTDB): domain Bacteria; phylum Acidobacteriota; class Blastocatellia; order UBA7656; family UBA7656; genus Onstottus_B. The sequence goes on from DATMCM010000632.1 coordinate 6,337, forward strand.
GCGAATTCCAGGCATCTTCCGCGATACGAATTTTTTGTGTGGCAGTTTCACGAGTGAATGGAGGCAGCGGAGGACGTTGTTCGATGATGGTGTCGTCTTGATCAGTCATGGAAACCTCGGCTTTCCCGCTGCGCCGATCTGGATGGTCATAGGTCGCGCTGAAGGTCCTGCATTGGTTTGGTCCCTCAGCCTCCTCAGGTCAAAACCAATCCTGCTGCCGTATTAGGCACGGCGCAAGGCTGCACATCTAGTTTGCAGCCAGCGGCTTCGCGGAGGCTGTTGATATATCACTGGATAGATCGCGTATTGTCTCTGATAAGAACCATGTCCGGCGCTCAGCCTCGTCAATCCAGTTCTCAATCAAGCTGGCCGTAGCGACATCGTAATGCTGGACGCAGATCTCATGTGTCGAGCGCAAGGACTGCGTCAAGAGATGGCTATCCGCACGGAGCTCTGCCAGCATTTCCTCCGGAGTGACGAGTTCTTTATTGTTGTCTTTCACACGTTGATGCCGCGAGATATCGCCGATGGAATGGAGCGTCGCTCCGCCCAGCTTGCGCGCCCGTTCTGCAATGGCATCCGTCATCGCGAAGATCTGATCGGATTGCTCATCCAGCATGAGGTGGTAATCACGAAAGTGGGGTCCGCTCATGTGCCAGTGGAAATTCTTCGTCTTCAAATAGAGAGCAAACACATCGGCAAGCAGTTGACGCAGCGCGCTAGAGATTTCCTCGACAGCTTCGCGGTCCAGATCGGTTGTCATTTTTTGAACCTCTCTTTCCTCTCTCTGAAATCTGTCATTGATCCTCTTCATGGTATTGTCCTCTCCAACTAAAGCATCATTTTCGCTAAAACGTATACCCCGGTATTGCGTGAACGTGCTCTGAATGATTCTTTCTTGCTGTCAATCTGCCGTAGAGGCTCAGTTCCCTTTGGACTCCGAATGTGGGTCACAAAGTGGGTGACAAAACCGTATTAAATGGTCAAAAGCCGGACTAGTTGGGATGAGCTAAAGAAAAGAAAACAGGACGCGGGCTAAGTTTACTTCGTTCTCATAACCCAAAGGTGTGGGAAGCTGGAATCTAGAAACCGATTCGCTGCAGCAAGTCTTGAAAGCGCGAGTCGCCGTGAAGATTGTTCCACTTCCGGTCGATTTTCAGAAAGACCATCCGCGGCTCCCGCTGCTGATAGCCCCGTTCCAGCCAGGCAAATGTTTCGGCGCGCTCGCCCAGAGCGTTGTAAACCTCCGCGATGCTGTACGGTGAGACGTAGCGCCTTTGCGACAATTTCAATAACCCCTTGAGCTCCGTCTGAGCCTCCGCCACCCTACCCAACTTCGCCAAAGCGAAGCCGAGCAACGATGTGGGACGGCTGGAAACGTCGGAAGACTCTCTCGCCTTGCGCAACTCGGTGACCGCTTCGGCGTACATCCCCTTCTCGATGTAAGCACTCCCAGTGTAGAACCGGGCGAACCAATAGTTCGGATCGAGTTTCTGAGTTTCCCGCAACCTGACCAACGCCTCGTCGTCTCGCCCGGCGTTAATAAGCACTGCCCCTTCAATTGCGCCGTTACGCACATTGAGAGGAGCCAATTCCCGCGCCCGCCTGATTTCGTCAAGTGCTTCGGCATGCCGACCGGAATACGATAGTAGTTGCGCGTAATCATGGTGGGCGTCCTCGCTGTCCGGATCGAGTTCCAGACTCCGTCTGAACTGATTCTCGGCTGCATTCCAATCCCAGTCGTACCAAAAGATGATGAAGCCAAGGGCAGCGTGTGCCTCGGCTAACCGATCGTCAATCTCGACTGCCTTCTGCGCTGCCGCCTTCGCCAGTGGGAGAAAATCTGTAGGGCGCATCTCTCCGGAGAGCACAAGCAGGCGGTATGCCTCCGCGAGACCGGCGTAGGCAAGAGCGTAAGACGGATCACTATCAGTTGCTTGCCGGAAGTACGAAACACCGTTTTGAACTTCCGTGCGCGTGTTCTTGAGTACGTGGTAACGTCCCTTGAGATAAGCCTGGTAGGCTTCGACGCTTTCGGTATAGTGCTTCGCCAACCGTTGCTCATCTATGCCCGAGAGGCGCGCCCGCAGCTTCCGTGAGACGTCGCGGGTAATCTCATTTTGAAGCGCCAGCAGGTCCGCTAGTTTCCGGTTGTATTGTTCACCCCAAAGCTGATTGCCGTTTCGCCCATCAACCAGTGATAAATAAACTGCCAGGTTGGTCCCCTGTTGCACTACACGTCCACTCAAGATTGCCTGCACAGACAGAGCGGTTGCGACTTGCTGAGCCTCGTTTTCTTTGCCTCTGTAGCGGAACACTGAGCTACGCGCTTTGACCGACAGATGCGGCAATTGTGACAGGCTGCTTATTAGCGATTCGGTCATGCCATCGGATAAATAATCGAGTTCACTGTTGCCGCTCTCGTTTGCAAATGGAAGTACAGCGAGCGAATCAATGGACGCGAGACTCGTGCCCGAGCGTGAGGCTGTCTCGCTCACGGTTGCTCTGTGCCTGAAATAGACGAGGAGCGCAGCGATAGTTATCAAAGCAACCACAAAGATCGTGACGGCGCGCCTCAGCGAGGACGAGGAGAAGTTGCGCGCGGCCATCGGAAGAGCGAAGCGTTGAGCGGGCTCCTCGGTCAGAGCTCCACGAAGCTTGCGCAAATCGTCCGCCAGGATTGACGCTCGCGCATAGCGTTCATCCCTGTTCTTCGCGAGTGCGCGCCGGACTATCTTTTCGAGTTCTTGAGGGACCTTGTCGCGTCGCTTGCCTAGAAGTTCAGGCTCGCGTCCAAGAATGGCAGCAATACGGTCCGAGCCAGTCGTGCCAGTGAAGGGCAAACGACGCGTGACCATCTCGTAGAGTATGACGCCAAGACTCCAAATGTCGGTGCGAGCATCAACGGGAAGTCCGCGAGCCTGCTCGGGTGACATATAATCGAGAGTGCCGATAACCGCACCAGGTGTAGTCTGAACCATCGCTTCTCTCGAAGTGCGCCAGCCGGTACGGTCTGCGTACTTGGCAATGCCGAAGTCCAACACTTTGACCAGGCCGTCCGGACGTATCATCACGTTCTCCGGTTTGATGTCGCGGTGGATTATTCCAGCGTCATGCGCTGCATTCAGGGCGCTGGCGATTTGCAGAGCGATATCGACTGCCCCTGCAAGCGAAAGTCGAGCGCCACGCATGCGTCTTCGCAGAGTCACGCCATCGACGAATTCGGTAACGATGAGGGCTCGACCTTCCTGCTCGCCAATTTCGTGAAGCGTGATGATGTTCGGATGATTGAGTGCAGACGCCGCAAGCGCCTCCTGACGGAAGCGACGAACGCTTTCCGCATCAGCCATCAGGTGAGCGGGGATTAATTTAATTGCGACGCCGCGGTTGAGCTGCGTGTCTTGTGCAAGGTAAACCTCGCCCATGCCTCCCACCCCTAGAAGCGAGCGAACCTGGTAATGACCCAGTTGCCTTCCCACCAGCGAGCGCGGCTTCTCGTCGGCGAGTGCTTTGGCAGCGTCGCTGATCGCGCCCGCAGCCAGGAAGTCTCCGGCCTTAGCTTCTGCTTCGAGTAATGACTCAACCTCTCGTCGCAAGGGAGTGTCATCACCACAAGCTTTTTTCAGAAATGCCGCGCGTTGGTCCGGTCGCACCTCTCTTGCTGTTCTATAGAGTTTACCTACCTGGTCCCATCGCTCAGGCGTCATGAGCTATTCCTTACTCAACTCACGGTACAGCCAGACTCTGGCGAGGCTCCAATCTGAGCGTACTGTTCTGGGCGAAACTTTGAGCACTTCGGCTACTTCCTCCTCGGTCAGCCCACCAAAGTATCGCAGCTCCACAACCTGACTCTGCCGAGGGTTTAGCGTTGCGAGTCTACCCAACGCCTCATCCAGCGCTAGCAGGTCGGCGCTGCGCTGCGGGGTTGCTACCAGAGCTTCATCAAGAGAGACCCGCTGTGCTCGACCACCGCGTTTGAGGTTGTGCCTGGCTCTGGCTAGATCGACCAGGATATGGCGCATTGATTTGGCCGCGACTGCAAGGAAATGAGCGCGGTTCTCCCAACGAACACTCTTCGCATCGATTAGCCGTAAGTAGGATTCATGGACCAATGCCGTGGTTTGAAGGGTGTAGCCGCGGTGCCCGCGACTGATGTAGGAATGAGCTATTCGATGCAGCTCCTGGTAGACCAGTGGGACCAACTTGTCGAAGGCCGTCTGGTCGCCTTCGCTCCAGGCTAGGAGCAGCCCGGTAACTTCTTCCGGTGAGGCTGCGGCCATCGCTATTTCCTGCGCTGCGATCAGTCTTTGGGGAGACGTCAAATTTACTACATCACCAGTCGATTAACTACTCGTCGAGCGATCTTACTTACGTCGTTGCCGCTTTTTCCTTCAGATTTCGATTATCGTGATGAGGCGTTACTCGGAAGCGCGCCTGACCAACTTAAGCGTGCCTGACCAAAAGGAGGAATTAATGTTGAATATACTTAAGAGATCTGTCGTCACTTTCTTTGGCTTAGTTACACTCATCATCGCCATTCCTGCTTTATTGCCAGACACGGGCTTCGGGCAAGATCAAAATGGCGCGACGCAGCTCAACTGTGAGCAGCCGCCCTGCGACTCCGTTGCTCGAGGTCGCGCAGCTTTCAACGACCGCAATCTAAACCAGCTCGGCGGCAATGGCCGAGCCTGCGCCGACTGTCACATGCCGTCGGAGGGCTTTCAGCTTTCTCCAGCCTCAACCCAGGCGAGGTTCGATGCGTTGCTGGCGGAGCGGGAACACAGCCCGAATGCGGATGATCCGCTCTTCCGGCCTGTGGACGCCGATGACTTTCGTGTGAACGGAGACAATGCCAACGACTTCTCTAACCTCGTGGAGAATGGGTTAATCCGCGTGACGATGCCTCTGCCGCCGAACGTGGGGCTCATCGATTCAGCGACCGGACAGCCTACAAACGAGACTTCGGTTGATCTGTGGCGTGCGGTTATGCCCGTGAACAACGTAGCCATAACCGGACCGGACGGAGTTTCGCCTACCTGGCCGCCTGGCGCGCCGCGACCACCAATTGGGGGCCTCGACCCTAACGGCCCAAACCGGCAGGGTGGCTACCAGCATGATGGGCGCTTCGGTACGCTCCAGGAGCAGGCTCGAGGTGCACTGTTCGCACACGCACAGGTCTCAGTTGAGCCGCCGTCGCGCATGCTCGACGACCTCGCGGCATTCCAACGGACGCTGTTCTCTTCGCCACGTGTCGAGGTGCTGGCTGACGCGATACTGTCGGGCTCGACAACTTTTCCCGATCCAGATCCGGATCTGAATGAGCTTGAGCAGCAGGGAAAGGCTGTATTCAATCGCGCCTGCGCGACCTGCCATGGCGGCGCACTCCACCCGAGCACATCGACGCCTGATGCGACCCTCAGAGGCATTCGCACCATCATGCGGTATTCCAATATCCAGACCGCGTGCCCGCGACCGGGCACGGATGGTTTCGCGTCCTGTCCGCCGCGGCTCGCGCGAAACGCGCGCACGTATCGCATAACACTGACAGACGGCACCACACAGACCTTCACGACCTCGGACCCTGGTCGGCTGCTCCTGACGGGACAAATCGGCGACCTCGGGGTGTTCGATGTTACGCAGCTGCGTGGGATCAGCAGGACGGCGCCCTACTTTCACAACAACTCGGCGGCGACGCTCGAGGAGGTGCTAGACCACTATGAGGCTTTTTTCCGGCGGGTGGCGCGCCTCAATCCACCGCCCAACTTGCCGCCAATACTTTCGTCAGACGGTCTCGTCGTTGATCGCGGGTTCATAAGGGCGGACGAGCGAGCGGCACTTCTGGCATACCTCGGTAAGCTGTAGCGCGGGCAGAATCCGTATCACAACCGCACGCCGAGGTCGAAGGAAGTGTGGCTGTTGTGTCCGGTGGCGCGTGTGCCGTTCGATGCGCATCAGTTGGGTCGGAAAATCGTTTCCGGCCCTTTCCTTTTTCACTGAACCATCTCTGAAACAGGTTCTTGCTCCTTCGACAACTGGCTCCTCGGAAAACACCGGCACGAATTGGCTTGCCGGTAGTTCAGTCGCCTTCCCTGCTTTTGCCTCTCTCCTTTCGTGAACATGGTCAACTACGCGGTACTTGCTGCATCATTTGGATTCGAGGGCGGCGTGGTGAGTTGGACTCAAAGCATTCCGTGCGACCAAGGGCAGCCAGGGCTATCTTGACGCGTTCCGCGACAGCATATTACTTGCGTGTCGTTCAAGCCCTGATCTCCGGGGTAAAATACGAGACTCGTGTTCGTGACGACTTCAGCGATGGCGTCCGAGACCGGGAGCGGCACGATGGACGCTTTGACTATGAAACACTCCTGCTGGCGATTCAGAAGAAACCGTAAGCAGGGAAAATGCTGTATCGTACATGGGGAAGGAACTTTCGCTCGTGTTTCGCGAAGAGGAGATTGACTATGGCTACTAAAACAAAAGCTAAGAAGAAACAGACAAAGTCGAAGCAGGCTAGCGGCAAGAAAATGAACCCGACGAAGAAAACGGCTAAGAAGAAACAGACAAAGTCGAAGCAGGCTAACAGCAAGAAAATGAATCCGACGAAGAAAACGGCTAAGAAGAAGCCGGCTATCAAGGGAGGAATCCCTAAGAAACGGTCGGCAAACAAGGGGGCTCACAAACAGGTGACCGCACAAGTGGACGAGAAGAAGTCGAGGAGTACGCGTCGGAAATTCATTGACAGCAGTGGTCAAACCGAGGAGACGCTCGCATTCTTACCGAAGGGACCAGCAGAAGGTTCGGGCGGGCAGTCGGGAGATTTGCAGGGCTTGTCCAGCGTCGAAGGTGCAGATTCGGAGAGTGTTGTCGAGTTGCTTGAGGAAGGAAACGCGTTCGAGGCCGCCGTAGTGGCCGGGGTTGAAAGCGCCGGGACTACTAATCCCAGGGAGGTTCGCACACATGAGGTGCTTGAAGATGATGTTCCGGATGAGTATTTGGATAGAGAGTAATAGTCTATTCAA
>DATMCM010000633.1:0-7882 GCA_035558335.1 Blastocatellia bacterium
AGTGGTGATGTACGAGATGATCACCGGGCGATTGCCGTTCAGAGGCAAGAGCTCGGTGGACGTTATGCACGCGGTTATGCACAGCGAGCCGGCGCCGCTCGGGGAGGGTGTGCCGGCGCGGCTTCAACAGATCGTTTCCAAGGCGATGGCCAAGAATGCCGACGCGCGCTATCAATCGGCGGAGGTTCTGCTCGAAGACCTGCGCGCGCTCGTTCGGAGCCACTACTCCGCGAGCGGCCTGGTTCCCGCGGATAAATCGTCGCTGCTCAAAGCGTCCAAACAGCTTCGCAAACAACCGCGATTTCGGGATCGAGTCGCAGGGATGTTTCAGCGCGCGTTCAACAGCGGGTCACAGACCAAGGAAGAATCAAGCTCAGCAGGCAGCGAGTCGGCCACTCCCGATGCCTCGCCGTCGATGTGGGTCTCGCGCGACAAAAAGACCATCGCGATAATGCCGTTCAAGAATCTATCCGGCAATCCCGAAAATGACTTCTACGGCTTTAGCCTCGCCGACAGTGTGATCACCGAACTCGCGCAGCTTCGAGACCTGATCGTGCGGCCGTCGTCTTACATCGCTCAGTATCAGAACAAAGACATTGACCCGCGCGCTGTTGGCGCACAACTCGCGGTGGACGCGGTGTTGATCGGCGGATATTTGAAGGCCGGCGATAGATTCCGCCTGACTCCTCAGCTTGTCGACAGCGGCTCGGGTGAGATCGTCTGGAGCGAGAAGATCGATGTCGAATCGAAAGACATAATGACCGTTCAAGACACGATCTCGCGCCAAATCGTCGAAGGCTTGCGGGTCAAAACAAACACCAAAGAGCAGGAGCGATTGGTCAAAGCTCCGACCGAAAACGCCGAGGCTTACGAGTGCTACCTCAAGGGCCGGACGGTTCTCTACAAGTTCATCACGCAAACGCTAGACGGCGCCGACTTGGAAGCGGCCATCAGTCTGTTCAGCAAAGCGGTCGAGCTCGATCCAAATTTCGCGCTCGCTCACAGCGGGCTCGGAGTGTGTGAAGTCAACTACGTGCTGAAAGGGATGGGCGGCATCGAGCATTACGCAAAGGCCAGGGACGCCTTCGATCACGCGCTCGAGATCGATCCCAAGCTTGTCGAACCCAGAGTGCGGATGATCTACGTGGACTTGATCGAGGGAAGGTCGGAAACCGCGCGCAAAGAGATTCGCCGTTTGGTCCGCAGCGCGCCAAACGAGCCTTCGGTTCATTCGGTCGCGGCTTACGTCTACCGCTTGAGCGGTCAATATGACAAAGCGCTCGAAGCGTGGGACAGGCTGCTCAAGATCAGCCCGACCGATATCGTATTTGCCGCTTACAACCAGGCGCGCATCTTCATCTACCTGCGCGACTACGCCAGGGCCGAAGCCGAGCTCGCTAAGGGCCTGGCCTTCGAGCCTCATCATCCGAATCTGCTAGCCTATCACGCGGTCATCGACTACTATCGAGGCGATATCGATAAAGCTGCCGCCACCGTCGAAGACATTCTCGCCAAACACCCCGAACTGCTCACTCAGAAGATATTCCTCGCGTATTGCTATCTGGCTCGCGGCGAGCGCGACCGCGCGCTTGCAGGTTTGGATGAGCGAGTCAAAGAGATTGCCCGCGCGGATCAGGACGTGGCATTCCGTCTAGCGACCGTGTACGCGTTGGATAAGAACGCCGATGAAGCGATCGAGTGGCTCGAGCGGTCGATTTCGATGGGGAACGAAAACTATCCCTGGATCTCCGCGAACCCGAACTGGGAAGCGCTCCGCGACGAGCCCCGCTTCAAAAAGATAGTTGAAGAGTTGAGAGTGAAGTGGGAGAGCATCGCAGAGCCTGCAGCGTAACGTTTCCACTCCGCAACAGCTTCCGATTATTGTAGTTTCGCCCCGAAGTCGGTGTCCGGCAAACCAACATCGAACCTCACTTCCTTGACGTGAGTTATCACGCTCCCCAATCCAGGGACCTTCGATGACGCGGTGAACGGTACCATCAAACCATCAACGTTTCTGTAGTCGCTGTAAGTCTGGCTCACCTTCGCTGGTCCGTCGCCGCCCAACGTTGAGCGCACCACATCTCGCTTCAGCACCAGAAAACTCTTCGTCGAGATATAGTCGGTCACCGCGTTGCCTTTCTCAGGAGTCTTCACCACCACGTAGACTTCTTCGCCCTCGACCTTCGACTTCTCCTTGATCGCGAGGCTCTTGAATAGAGTCTTCCAGTTCAACAGTTGATAAAAATCGAAATCAATGCGCGCATCGTTGGTTTGGTCGTCCGTATAAGCTTCGGCGGGGGAGAAGCTCGTCTCCGCACCGCCCTTCGCTCCGTCGAAGTACTCTCGTATCTTGCCTAGCTTCTTGCCTTGCCCGATCAGAGTAGTGTCGCTCGCTAAGAGGTTCGGCGCTTTTGCAGCGGTTGATATCTGGCCGGTTATTCCCTGATTCTCATAATCTATCAATGCCACCGTGATCATCGATTTGTGTTTGCGCAGGTTGGTTTCGCCGCCCGCTGCTGCTATGACGCTGGTCATCAGTTCATCGACCGAGACATCGAAGCTGGACGAAGCCGCTGAAGTTGCGCCGGTCCGCACGAACTCAAACTCGCCTTCCGGTTGCTTTATCTGCAGCGCCGACACTTTGCCGTCCGCGCTGCGCTTGAAGCTGGTCCTATAAGAATCAGGCAACTCTGCGGCGCCAAAGCTGTCCTTCGCTTTTTCCACAAGCGTGTAAGCGGGTTGGCCAGGGACGATGAGCACGACCTTGCCTTCCTTCGCTGCTACTTCTATGGCCATGCCGGCGCGCTCATACTTGCCGAGCAGGTCCTTGTACGGGCCGGAGTAGTCGGCAGAAGCCGATATAGTCGAGGGCTCGCCGTCCTTTTTGCGTTTTACGAGGACGACGTTTCCTTGCGGCTGTTCGAGAAACATTTCGGTGTCGGACTCGTTGCCCTTGGTCGGACGGAAAGTGATGAAGTAGCCATCGGGCGCCGGATCGTCGAGTTTGTATTTTCGACCACCCATGTTGCTGAGGGGATAGTCGGGCTGGCCCGCTACTCTGGCTAGCAGCTTGCCGTCCTTCAGAACAACTTCGACTACCAATCCAGGTGTCGAGTAGCTGCCGGTCTCGAGCGCTGCGTTTCCTGAGGTTGCCGTTGTCGAGGCAGCGGCCACCGGCTCAGGCTTGCCGACAAGGTTGTTGAAGATTGCGTCGCGGGCGGTCAAACCGATCGGTGAAGTCGTCACGTTAGTAAGCAAGCAAAAGGCAAGACCCTGGTCGGGCATCACTCCGACGAGCGAGTTGAACCCATCGATGCCGCCGCTATGCGTCAGCACCTTATGCCCGTGCCAATCCGTCACGCCCCATCCGAGACCGTAGCCGGTTGTGCCCGCTACGGTGATCTGCCTGGTGATCAGTTCGTTGAAGCTTTTCTCGGAAACCAATCGCTTGCCCTCGAACACCCCGGCGCCCAGCATCAACCGCAGCCATCTGGCCATGTCCACCGCGTTTGAGTTGATTGCTCCGGCCGGCGCGATGTTGGTGAGGTCGCGCATCGCAAGCTTTTTGGGAGTCTTCTTCGCAATATCGTACCCGATCCCAAAGTCGGGAGATTTTTGTGTGTCCGCCGCGGAGGTGTTGCTCAAGTTCATTCCGAGCGGCTTGAAGATTCGCTCGGCAATGATTCGCTCCCAGGTCGAGCCTTGAGCGTGGGCCACGACTTCGCCGGCGGCGCTGAACATAACGTTTTGATATTGGAACTTCTCGCCGAGCTTCGCGGTGGGCTTCGCAAGCCCGGCGGTCTTGATGGCTTCTTCGCGATTGAGCACACCGGTGTACCAGGCGAGGTCGGTGCCGTCGAGCCCCGAGCGATGACACAGCAGATCGCGCAAGGTGACCTTGGCGTCAGCGTCCGGATCTTGAAGCTTGAAGTACGGCAGATGCTTTCTGGGCGAGTCTTCGAGGGAGAGCTTGCCGTCATCGACGCTCATCACCGCGGTCATCGCCGTGAAAGCCTTCGAGCAGGAGCCGATGGCAAACAGGGTCTTCTCGGTGACCAGCAAGTTGTGCTCGACATCTCTGAGGCCAAGGCCCTTTGAGTAGATGACGCGGTCGTCTTTGACGATCACGAGCGAGAGTCCGGGCACGCCAAGCTCCTTTCGCTTGTCGTCGAGTGCCTTCTCGATCGCCGCAAGCTTGCTGGCGATGCCGGCGTCCCCGGCCTGCGTTGACGCGGAGCTTGGCGCAGCCAGCGTTGGGAGCGCAGCCGTTACGGTGAGGCTGGTGGCAAGTAGAATGGCCAGAATCAGCCGCGAAACTCTTTCAAATTTCATGTAAAGACCCCCGTCTAAGAACGACCAAATATCTAAAGCGTTAGCTTCGGCCGACGACCGACCCCGGCGCGACTTGCCGCAAGCTCAAACTTCTAACACAGTTCGCTTCGCCGTAGTAGTCCTTGCCCGGTATCGATGCGTTCCGTATGAATCCCGATTTCAGTGGCGACGCGATGAGCCATGGTCGAGTGCGGCAGCGCGCGTAGAACTTTCGCGGTTGTTGTTGTATAAGTCTGTCACGGCTATCTGAGAGGAGCCTGATGGAAGCGATACTGAATCCGGTTGAAGTTCGTGTGCTGGGCTCGTTGATTGAAAAAGCGATTACCACGCCCGAATACTATCCTTTATCGCTCAATGCGCTCACTAACGCGTGCAATCAGCTCACCAACCGCGAACCCATCGTGTCATACGACGAAAAGATGGTCGCGCGCGGTCTCGAGAGCTTACGCGAGAAGAAGCTGGTGTGGTTGGTGACCGGCGCCGGCGCGCGGGTACCGAAGTACGAGCACCGTTTCGCGGAGGCCTACAAGTTGTCAGAACAGGAAGTGGCCGTGATGAGCGTGTTGATGCTGCGCGGTCCGCAGACTACCGGAGAGATTCGCGGGCGAACCACACGGCTTTACGAGTTTGCAGAGCTGGAAGAAGTCGAGCTGACGCTTCAATCACTGATCAGTGCGGCGCTCGTCGTCAAGCTTCCGCGCCAGCCGGGCACCAAGGAGTCGCGATATGCGCAAGTGCTTGCGGGAGAGGTTCACTTCGAAGAGCGCGAGGCGGCGCCTCGGCTTGAGGCGGCGACCCTCGAGGTGAGGGCCGAGAACGAGCGAATCGCCAAGCTGGAAGGCAAGGTCGAGCGCCTCGAGTTGGAGCTGGCGGAGTTGAAGCAGCAACTCCTTGACTTCAAGAAACAGTTTGAATGAAACCGGCTTTGCGTCCGTGCGAGAGCGTTTTCGCCCAAAGACGCAAAGGCGCGAAGCTATCACGCCGAAACAGGAGCGACTCCGAGGGCGGCTTGAAGCCCCTCGATCACTCGCCGCTTTACTTCTTCAAACTCTCCGTTTATTCGGCATCCGGCGGCGTTGCGATGTCCGCCTCCTCCAAATAGCTCAGCCACCTTGGCGACGTTGTTTTTGCCTTTTGATCTGAGGCTCACTCGATACGCGCCCGGCGAGAGCTCCTTGAAAAAGGCGACTGCGTCTACGTCGCCAACCGAAAGAGCGTGGTTAACTATTCCGTCGGCGTCTTCCTCGCAGGCATCGACTTCGTACATCGTATCGCGGTCCATGGTCACCCATGCGATGCGCCCCGATTCGTCGCGCTCGATTCTGGAGAGGACCAGGCCCATCAGCTTTATCTTGGAGAAAGGGTACGAGTAAAAGAGCGCCTGCGATATTCTTGCTGGTTCGACTCCCCGACGCACAAGCTCCGAAGCGATCTTCAACGTCCGCTCGGTGGTGTTCGAGAAGTGAAAGCTCCCGGTGTCGGTGAGAAGCGCGGTGTAGATACAGTCGGCGATTTCCTTGGTCACTTCGACGCCGAGGGCCTTGCACAGGTTGTAGATCATTTCGCCGACCGCGGCCGAAGTCGCGTCGATCCAGTTGATGTCGCCGAATGGTTCGGTGGTTGAGTGGTGATCTATGTTGACCACGAACTGATTTCCCAGACCCGGCAGTCCCGGCCGGTCTACGTCGCTGCATTCGATGATGAACGCCGCGTCGTAGCGCTCAGTGACGTCGTCGCGGACAATTACCTTATCCGAACCGGGCAGCACGTGGTAGGCCGGCGGCACGCGGTCCCGGAGAACCACGTCTGCGTTCTTGCCCAAAGACAAGAGCATCCAGTAGAGCGCGAGTCCAGACCCCAATCCGTCGCCATCCGGGCGTATATGTGAGGTAATCATGAACCGCTGGTTTTGTTCTATAAGCTGTACGACCTGGCTAAGCATGTTTCCAATCGAAGGCAACGCGCGAACCAAAGCGCATCATTCATTCGAGCCCTGGCCGACCCCGTCAGTGGCAGCAGGCTCTTGAGCTTGTTCGTGCTCGCGCACCTTCTGAATCTCCTCGCTAAGTAACTCTTCAATTCTGGCAGCAGTCTCGACACTGTCGTCATGAACAAAATGAAGCTCGGGGGTATACCGTATTGTGAGGGAAGGGCCAAGCTGAGCCCTGATGAACCCGGCCGCGTGTCTGAGGGCAGCAAGGGAGGCCTTCTGCTCGTCTTTCGTTCCACGCACGCTGACGAATATCTTGGCGTGTCTGAGATCCGGGCTGAGCTTGGCCTCGGTGACGGTCACGAGTCCGATTCTTGGGTCTTCCAGCTCGCCTGCGATTATCAAGCCGATCTCTTCCTTGATCTGTTCGGCTAATCGTTGGGGTCTTCTTCCGGCCATTACACCCTCGGTCACGTATCGGCGCCTAAGCCGAACTAGAGATGCTAACGGCAAAGCTCCAAACTTGCAACCGAGCGGACTTGGAATTCGAAATTTCGAATTTCGAACGTATCTTCGGGGGAAGGGGGCGCTCAGGAGATCTTGGATTTTGGAGAAGAGACAGACATTCCAAAATCCAAGATCGCGAAGCGAAAATCAAAGGGATGTAGGAGCAACCTCTTCGGTCGTGTATGCCTCGATCACGTCGCCGGTCTTCACATCCTGAAACCGCTCGAGCGATATGCCGCACTCGAAGCCTTGCTTTACCTCGCTCACGTCGTCTTTGAATCGGCGCAGCGATTCGATCCTGCCTTCAAAGATCACAACGCTGTCACGAAGGATTCGAGCAGTCGTTCGCTTGATCGCGCCGTCGGTTATGTAGCAGCCTGCGATCTGACCAACCTTGGGCACTCGAAAGACCTGGCGCACTTCGGCGTGACCCGTGATGACTTCGCGCTTGGTTGCGTCCAACAGCCCAAGCATCGCCGCGCGAATCTCTTCTTCTACTTTGTAGATCACCGTGTGTAGCCGCACGTCTACGCGTTCAGCCTCGGCTATCTCGCGGGCCCGGGCTTCGGGTCGCACGTTGAAGCCGATGATCACCGAAGCGCGATTCATATCGTTTGCTGAAGCCGCCGCGAGCATTACGTCGGATTCGGTGATTGCGCCGACCCCCGATCTGATTATCCGAATCTTGACTCGTTCGGTGGATAGCTTATTCAGCCCGTCGCGCACAGCTTCTACCGAACCTTGCACGTCACCCTTCAAGATGACCAGCAGTTCCTTGACCTGATTTCTGTCTGAGAACAGCTGCTCCAGACCTCGCGCGGAAGTTCGCGCGATCGCCGCCTGGCGAGCCTGCATCTGGCGCTGATTCGCGATGTGCTGAGCTTGAGTCGGGTCGCCAACTACTTGCATCTGATCACCGGCGTGCGGAACGCCTTGCAGACCCAGCACCTCGACCGGCGTTGAGGGCCCGGCCGTAGCTATGGCCTTGCCTCGATCGTCAAACATGGCGCGCACTCGACCGAAGACCTGCCCGGCTATGAATGAGTCGCCGACTCTCAAGGTACCTTGCTGAGCCAGAACCGTTGCAACCGCGCCGCGTCCGCGATCGAGCTT
>DATMCM010000634.1:0-2549 GCA_035558335.1 Blastocatellia bacterium
CCGAGTTTGCATCGATAGTCGAGGCGCGTGCGCGGGACTTTGATACGGAGCAGGAGCTCGACCTCGCCGTTCACCCGGTCCCGCGTCAGATCGATTTCGACCGCGAGATAGGACTGATCTACCTGACGTATCAGGCGGCGCTCGATCGCTTTCATTTGACTGACGACGACGCCGACCAGTTGCGTGCGCTTGAAGTGCTGAGGGGCGAGATCGACGGAAGACCGGTGAGCGTGCCGTGGTTGTCGCGAGTAAAGCTGCTGGTTCTGGATGGTTTCTTCGACTTCACTCCCGCGCAAGGCGAGATGCTGCGCTTTTTGATCCCTTCAATTCCCGAAACGATCGTGAACTTGAACCGAGATACGAGCAACACCGAGATCTTTCGTCCGTTTGCCGCAACGATAGACCAGCTCAACTCGATCACGAGCTTCGAGACGCGAATTGAAACCGATGCTCAGCCGGTTGCCGGGGAGCTGGCGGCGCTCCGCGCGCGGCTGTTCAATCCGTCGATCTATGGTTCGCAAGAAAATGAATCAAGGGGAGGCCACGGAGGGCCTCCCCTACATGTTGATCATCGAGTTGATGATCGAGCCGAGCCTGGCGATCTATCGACGTCAGATAGCGCTTCGCGAATCAGCTTTCTGGAGTGCAGTAACCGCCAGACCGAAATACGCACGATAGCCAAACACATCAAGCGACTGGTTCTCGTTGACGGATACGCGCTTGCCGATATTGCGCTTGTCGTTCGCGAGCTTGCGTCGTACGCCGAAGCGATCGCGCGCGTCTTCGACGAAGAAGCGATAGTTTGTTCGCTTGACCGCCGGGTGCCGCTAGCTGAGGTTCCCGCGGTTCGCGCGGCTTTAAAACTGTTCGAATTGGTGAGGGAGCAAGCTGCCGAAGGCCGTGTCGTTAAGGTCAACGATCTGGGTGATGTGATCAAATCCGGGTACTTCCGTTTATCTGAAAGCGAGCTAGCCTCGCTTCGTGAGCGGTTCAATAGAGAGGATCAGCATCTCATCGAAGGCGCAGACTATCGGAAAGCGCCTGACGAACTGAACGTCGGTCAGTGGGATGTGGACGAGCTCGAGAACGCGATCGCGTACGTGGGGGCCGAGCTGCGAGTGGATGGATGGCTCCGACGCGCGCGGTTGTTGACCTCCAGACTGGCCAAGCCGGAACCGGAGAGGCTTAATGAACCCGAACCTGACGACGAATCAGCGCCTGACGATGAAGGTGATGTTGCGGCTGATCAACAGCCTTCAGTCTCGAGGCGTCGAGCCGAACGCGTCGAGCTCGTGGATGTACCGCTTCCTGGCTCGGAACGAAGACCGAAACCCGCGAGTGAACTTCATCCTGCATTGATCTCCTGGTCGGCGTTGGTAATCGAGCGGCTGGCTCATATGATTCGGGGCACGCCACAGGAGGCTCGACCTCGCGAGCTGCGCGACGCGATGATGCGGTTGCTCGAACAGCTTCAGTTTGCAGCCGAAGTGGGAGGGTCTCATCAGAGAACTGTTACCGACGCCGAGCTTCCTCCATTGACGCTCGACCTGCGCGGCCTCGAAGGCTTACGCCGAGCGCTTGCTGCTGCGACGAAAAGCATCGAAATCTCCGAACGAACCGCTGATGATGCCCAACCTTCTCCGACTATCAAGCTTGCGACTCTCCTGGAAGAAACAATGCGATGCGTGAGGGCGCAATCGCTGGTGACTAGCGGCGGAGATCCGGATGGCTTGAAGGTTCTTGAAGCGACCGATATTCGCGGTCTGCGGTTTCGCGCGGTGTTCATAGCCGGGCTGGTCGAAGGCGGCTTTCCGCTGCGCGCCTCGCGCGACTGGATTTATCCGCACGAAGAGCGCGAGCGATTGAAGCAGTATGGGCTGACGCTGGAAGACATCTCCCCTGACACGTTGTTGAAAGAGGAGCACTACTTCTATCAGGCGGCTTGCAGGGCGACCGAGCAGCTTTATCTGTCGCGGCCTCTGGTGTTGGAAGACGGTTCCGAGACGGTCGCGTCCTACTACGTCGAGGAGCTGAGTCGGGCAGCCGAGCCGGCCAGAATCAACAAGCAAATTGTGCGAAGTGATTTCGATGGGCGCAGTTTGTTTGAGTCGTCGCGGACCTCGGAACTCGCGACGCTCCTTGTGCGACAGGAAGAGAGACGGCGGCACCGGGCGCAGCGAGCAAACAACTTTCCGAGGGAGATCATCGCGCGATTGATCGCGGAGGGTTGCGAGCAGGGGCTTTTGAGCGAGTCGGCGAGGCGGCGCGTCTCGATTGAACGCGAGCGCGGAGGTCCGGGCTTTGGAAGGTTCGACGGAGTTCTCAGCAGCAAGCGATTGGTTGAAATCCTGAGACAGCATTATGGCGCGGGCCACGACTTCAGCGCGAGCGAGCTCAGTTTGTACGGCAAGTGCCCGTTCAAGTTCTTCGCCGAGAAAGTGCTCAAGCTCGAACCGCGAGGCGAAGCAGCGCTCGACTTGACGGCGCTGGATGCCGGGAGCCTGTTGCACGAAGCGCTCAGGCGGTTCTTTGAGCTGCATCGCGGCGAA
>DATMCM010000635.1:0-3771 GCA_035558335.1 Blastocatellia bacterium
CAATGCAATGGTTTGCGCAAAGCGGGCAATATACACGACTGGCTAAGAAGTACGAAAGCCAGGTATCTCGCGCGCGACTCAATCTTTTGCACGGCAGTCCCGGACTTCCGCTCGCTGTGCACGACCACATCTCCAAGCCGAGATTCGCGTCCGAGGTGCGCGTCATTCTTATTGCGGCTAAAAGTTCGCGGACCGCGTACCGGTGCCCAATCGATAGTACCGGACAACGAGCATCAGCCTGGCCGCTTAGCGGTTACCTCTCGACGCTGATTCCGAGCGGCGTCACGCTCTTGCGGACATACGCTGCTGAAATCGAGGTAACCGCTAAAGCGGCCAGGGGTAAGTGTCAATGTCGCATGCTATCGATAGGAGACCGCTACGCGGCCAAACTCGCACGTCGATCTTCTGCCTGTGAGTCTTGCGTATGCGCTGTAACATCACTGAAACCCTTCAACTTGACACCGCTGCGCGCGAAAGTTAATAATCGCGGCGCTTCATCATCAGTGAATCAGTCTGCCAGCGTAGCGCGTTTTTGCTCTCGAATAAGCTGCTCTGCCTTCGGCGGGGATTTCCACTTCTGCACCAGGATCGACGAGGGGAACACAAGCGGATGGATAAAGCTGGAGCCGACAAGCCGGGCGTCAATTCGACGTTCCGTGGTTTGTTCCGCGTAAAGTCGCTCGATTCAATCCTGAAAGACTCCGAAGAGCCCGAGCATCAGCTCCGACGCGCGCTTGGTCCAGTCCAACTCACCCTGTTCGGCATAGGCGCGATCATCGGCGCCGGAATATTCGCAACAATCGGCACCGCCGCTGCGGGCGACGCGAACCGACCGGGCGCGGGTCCCGCGCTGATGGTCTCGTTTGTGATAACCGCAATCGTCTGCGGCTTCACCGCGTTGTGCTATGCGGAGTTCGCTTCGATGGTTCCGATCTCCGGCTCAGCCTACACCTACTCGTACGCGACGCTCGGCGAGGTCGTAGCCTGGATCATCGGCTGGGATCTGATCATTGAATACGCAGTCGGCAACATAGCGGTCGCGATAAGCTGGGCGAACTATTTCAAGACCCTGGTTGCGGGCCAAATCAAGATCGGAAGTTTCGTCATCTTCAACGGCGTGCGGATTCCCGATTGGATATCGATGGACTATCGCACAGCCGCAAAGGTCCCGGGAGTCTACGAAAGCGCGCCTCACATCTTCGGCAAACCCATCATCTTCAATGTGCTTGCCATTGCCATCGTAGCGTTCATCACGATCGTCTTGATCTGGGGCATCCGAGAGAGCGCGCGCTTCAACGCGACGATGGTTGGAATCAAGATACTGGTTCTGACGTTCTTCATAATAGTCGGATTTACTTACGTTCAGCCGTCGAACTGGACGCCTTTCAACCCTAACGGCTTTGCCGGAATCAGCGCGGGGGCGGCCATCGTCTTCTTCGCGTATATCGGATTCGACGCCGTTTCCACGGTCGCGGAAGAAACGAGGAATCCGCAGCGGAACTTGCCGATCGGTATCATCGCGTCTTTGATCATCTGCACGATTTTTTACGCAGTCGTAGCCGCGGTCTTCACTGGTTTGATCTCTTATCCGGATCTGAAAGCCAAGCTTGCAACCGAGCAGGCCGAGCCGCTGACGATGGCATTGCAGCACGTGGGCGACGTTGCGCACGTCGATCTCGCGTGGGCGGTAGGAATTGTCGCTTTTGGATCGGTAATCGCACACACCGCTGTGTTGCTGGTGTTTCAGCTGGGCCAACCGCGCATTTTCTTTTCGATGGCGAGAGATGGATTGCTACCTCCGGTATTTTACAAGGTCCACCCCAAGTTCCGAACCCCGCACATCTCGACGATACTAACCGGCGTGTTTGTTGGAGTGTTTGCAGCCGTAGCAAGCATCGATGAGATGGTGGACCTCACCAACATCGGAACTTTGTTCGCCTTTATTCTGGTCTGCGCCGGCATCATCGTCTTGCGGATCAAAGATCCGGCCCGGCCTCGTCCGTTCCGGGTTCCGGGCGGCCTGATAATCCCGATTCTCGGCATCATCTCGTGTCTCTATCTCATTTACTATTTGCCGCCGACTTCGTGGCTTAGATTCGCGGCGTGGTTGAATTTGGGATTCGTTATCTATGTTGGCTACGGCTCGGTCAACAGTCGATTGACGGGGCGTCATCGCGCGGAGGAGCCTGCGGTGCACGACGCGCACACGGCTCAGGTCGGCTCGTGGCTGGGTTTGATGGGAACTGCGCTGCTGTTTTTCATGCGCGGCTTCGATGTCTGGCTCGAAGCGCTGAAGACTCACGAAGAATCGACAGGTCTCACGAGAGCGGTTGCCGCATTTCGAGATGTGTTGCACCCCGGACCGTGGGTTCAGAAGTCATGGTTTCTGATCGTTCCGCTCGCGCTGAACGCCTTCGTGCTCTGCCCGATCATCTTTCGCCGAGCCACGAATGCGAAGCAGGCCAGCGTCTCGATCAGCGCGACCAGCCGCGCTATAGCCGCGTTGTTGGGGCTGGGGATCATCGCTTATTTGGCGATGGTATGGCTCCACAATCGCTGAGATGAGATTGTACGCCGCCCCCAGTCGGTTCCTTAGCAATTGCGTACAAACCTCCGCCTGAAGGCGGTACTACAAACGTGGAGGACAAAGATGGCCGAAGCTGCCGTAGCAGTCGAAGATCAAAAGACAGGATTCGTTCGCGGCCTCGGCTTGCTCGATTCGACGATGATCGTAGCCGGCTCGATGATCGGCTCGGGCATCTTCATCGTCTCGGCTGAGATGTCTCGCCAGGTCGGCTCGCCGGGCTGGCTGCTGGTCGCCTGGATAGTCACCGGGCTGTTGACCTTGATGGCAGCGCTCAGCTACGGGGAGCTCGCTGCCATGATGCCCAAGGCCGGCGGGCAATACGTGTATCTTCGCGAGGCTTTCTCGCCAATGTGGGGCTTCCTCTACGGCTGGACGTTGTTCATGGTGATCCAGACCGGCACCATTGCGGCGGTCGCGGTCGGGTTTGCTAGATACCTTGGCATCGTTTGGCCCGGAAATGCGATCTCGGAGACCAGATACATCATCGAGCCAATCCGAATCGGATCTGGTTATGCAATCTCGCTTTCGACTGCTCAGCTTGTCGGGGTCTTGATGATCGCGCTGTTGACCTGGATGAACACTCGCGGGTTGAAGCTTGGAAAGCTTGTTCAGAACACCTTCACCGTAGCCAAGACCGGCGCTTTGATTGGTCTGATCGTGCTCGGAATAATCGTCGGGCTAGGCTCGGCTGCAGCTCACGCCAACTTCGGCGAATTCTGGACAGTCCGCGGCAACCTCCAGGAAGTAGCGCCCAACGGATTGATGGCGGTAACCACGTTCGGGTTGGTCGTGGCCATTTGCGTCTCGCAAACCAACTCGCTGTTCTCCGCAGACGCCTGGAACAACATCACTTTTACCGCCGGCGAGGTGAAAGATCCGAAGCGTAACATTCCTCTCTCGCTCGCGTTCGGAACGTTCCTGGTTATTGGTCTCTACCTGCTTGCGAATGTCGCGTATCTTACGACGCTGCCGTTTGAGACCATTCAAACGGTGCCGAGCGATCGAGTTGCTTCGGCGACCGCCGACGTAATCTTTCCCGGCTACGGCGCGTTGGTGATGGCGGTGGCGATCATGGTTTCGACGTTCGGCTGCAACAACGGGCTGATCCTCGCAGGGGCGCGGGCTTACTGGGCGATGGCTCGCGATGGGTTGTTCTTCAAGCGATCGGGCCAACTAAACAGCCA
>DATMCM010000636.1:0-2624 GCA_035558335.1 Blastocatellia bacterium
TGAAGAAAAACGAAGGCGGCTTCACGATGGCGCCGGTGATCTACGAGGACCTGGTGATCATCGGTCCGGCGGGAAGCGAGCTGGGAGTCAAAGGATGGGTCGGCGCATTTCGGCTCCAGAACGGCGAGGAAGTTTGGCGGTTCAATACTATCCCGGACGAAGGCGAGCCCGGCGTCGAGACCTGGGGTAACGCAGACGCGCGCTTGAAAGGGGGAGGTTCCGTCTGGGCTCCGCTCTCACTCGATACTGTGCAAGGACTGGTCTACGTTCCAGTGGCCAATCCTGCTCCTGATTTCTACGGAGAGATAAGACCCGGCAAGAACCTATACACGTGTTCCATGGTCGCACTTGAAGTGCGGACGGGTAAGCTGAAGTGGCACTACCAGGCTGTACCCCACGACGTGCACGATTGGGACCTGACGCAGGTGAGCCCGCTGTTCGAAACTCAAATAGGCGGCAAGGCTCGAAAGCTTATCGCGACCGTCGGCAAAGACGGCCTGCTTCATGTGCTCGATCGCGAGACTCGCGAGCACCTCTACGAAGTTCCGGTAACAACGCGGTTGAACAACGACGTTCCGCTTACCAAGGAAGGAGTGCGGGCCTGTCCCGGTGTGTTGGGTGGTGTGCAGTGGAACGGGCCGGCTTTCAATCCCGGGACCAATATGCTGTACGTGCCGGCGGTTGATTGGTGCGCGATTTTCAAGGAGGACCGAGAGCTTCGATATGTTGAAGGCCGATTCTATATGGGGGGCTCGACTACGGCGGACCCTCTGGACAAGTCGACTGGCTGGCTGACGGCGATCGACGCTTCTACAGGTCAGGTCCGCTGGCGCTATCACTCTCCGAGGCCGATGCTGGCTGCGGTTACCACCACGTCTGGCGAACTTTTGTTTACCGGAGAGCTTACTGGAGACTTCATGGCGATCGATGCCAAGAGCGGCGAGGTGCTATACCGATTCAACACTGGAGGCGCGATGAACGGCGGCGTTGTTTCTTACGCTATCAACGGTAAGCAATATGTCGCCGTCGCATCGGGTAGCGCAAACGGGTTTTGGCGCGCCGCGCCCGCGGCATCCACGATCATCCTGTTTGCTCTCCCGGAAGCTAAGCCGTGAGAAAGTCAAAGCCTGCTGAAAGGAAACACACATGAGTCTTGCAAAGAAGCTGCTGCCCTTTCGAAGTGCCCTCGCGGTTGTTGCGCTGCTCACCTTCAGCGGAAACGCGCTCTCTCAACCGCCTGCGCGGCTCGAGATCAAGACGCTCTCGTCGCGGGCCGAGCTGGTAAGCGGAGGTGATGCCCTGATCGAGATCAAAACGCCGAAGGGGTTTTCACTGAACGAGCTAACGGTGACGCTGAACGGCAAGAACATCACCAGCCAGTTGAAACGCGATCCGGATACTGGAACTGTTCGCGGGGTCATCAGCGGCATGATCGTGGGAGAGAACACGCTCCATGCGACTCTTAAGCCATCCGACAAACAGAGCAAGCGTGCTCAAGCAAGCCTGACGCTGACGAATTACCCGATCACAGGGCCGATTCTCTCCGGACCGCATCTGACGCCTTATGAGTGCCGAACGGTCGAATCAGGACTTGGTCCGCCGCTGGACGCGAATTGCACGGTTGCACAAAAGGTCGAGTACTTCTACCGAACCTCGAGCAACAGCTTTAAGCCTCTTGCTGACCCTGCAGGGCCTCGTCCGACTGATCTCGTCAGCACGACTACCATCGACGGGAAGAGCGTGCCCTACATCGTGCGGGTTGATTCAGGGACGATTAACCGTTCGATCTATCGCATTGCGATCCTTGATGACCCGAGCCCTGAGACCGTGTCCGCCGAGTGGAGACCAGGACCGGGTTGGAATCGCAAACTTGCGGTTAGTTTCGGCGGAGGGGCCGGAACGCAGTACAACCAGGGCGTCAATCAAGCGACCGCCGCGCTGAACCATCTGTACCTCTCGCGAGGCTTCGCCTTCATGATCTCGACCGAGCTGGTGAATCAACAGCACGGCAACGCGGTGCTGCAAGGCGAAGCGCTGATGATGCTGAAGGAATATTTCATAGAGCGCTACGGAGTGCCGAAGTGGACTGTTGGCTACGGCGGGTCGGGCGGAGCGATCCAGCAGTTGCTGATCACCGAGATCTATCCCGGCTTGTTAGACGGATTGCAGCCGTCGCTCGCCTTCCCCGATTCGACCATGAATACTCCGGACTGCGGACTTCTCCAAAACTTCTGGCGCAAGGCGGATTCAACGGTCTGGACCGACGCAAAAAAAACCGCTGTAGAAGGCTATACCAAGGGGACCTGCGCCGCGTGGGAACGGACTTTTGTGCCGGTCTACACAGCGACCAACGCGCGCGGGTGCGCGCTGAACGATGCCAGCAAGATCTACGACCCGGTGAAGAACCCGACCGGAGCCCGCTGCACCGTGCAAGACATGCGAGTCAACATCTACGGTCGCAATCCGGCGACCCGCTTCGCACGAAAGCCGCAGGACAACGTCGGGTTGCAGTACGGGCTTGGAGCGCTGAATGCCGGCACGATCAGCGTGGAGGAATTCCTTGAGCTGAACGAGAAGATCGGAGGCAACGACGTCGACGGAAACTTCGTTGCGCAACGCTCGGC
>DATMCM010000637.1:0-2464 GCA_035558335.1 Blastocatellia bacterium
GTCGACCCAAGCCATGCTGGCGCTGCCGCGGTTCGTGACCAGAACGCTGGCTTTGCCCGCAACGACGCCGGCTGCTCCTGGAAAGCCCTGCAACGTTGCTAGGTGTCGATTCGTGTCTGCATCAACCACCTCAAGACAGTCTCGAGCCGTGTGCGCAATGAAAACGCGGCGGGTATCGGGCTCGAGAGCCCCGTGGTCAAAGGATGTACCGAGTGAATTGGGGATTTCGATGGTGTCTGCGGTCACTAGCGACATGGCGATATCCTACGACGTTACAGTCAAACGCAAATTGACAAGCGCACGGTCATTCAAAAAGCCTCACCGGACCCTTGATTGCCTTCCAGGCAAAATGTCCGCCTGACATGTACCGGGCATCAAATCCGGCCTTACGGAGCGTTGAAGCCGTCTCGCATCCGATGTGGAAGCCGTAGACACAGAATGTGACGACGGGTTCGGTCTTGGAAAGGGTGCCAATCCAGTCATCCAAGCGTTCTGGATCGCGCCAGACGGCTCCCTCCATTATATCTTGGGCTTTTGTCGTGTAGTGCTTTGGGCGCGTATCGATGATCTGAACTGACGTTCCCGACTTCAGCATCTCCCTGACCTCTTCGACGGAGATCGAAGGTACCTCAGCAAACTGCTTTTGTTCGAGAGGACGGGGTGGCGCGACCTTGATCGCATCTTCATATCGCAGCTTTACAGCGGCCCAATCGATGTTGCGCATGAATGCGGCAATGTATGCGCTGGCGTTCGCGCCGAATTCCAGGTGATACGCGTGCTCGTACATATCGAGGGCGAGTATTGGGACACCCCCTGGGATGCTCGGATCATGGTCCGACGCGATCTGGTTGATGAGGCGCCCGTCACGCGGAACATATGTGAGCAACACCCAGCCAGAACCGCCGGCCAGACCATTCGCAATCCCGACAAACTCCTGACGCCAGCGATCGACGGAGCGGAAGTCCTTCGCGATAGCGCTCGCAACTGCGTCCGGCAGAACGCGCCCATCGCCGCCCAGGCTTGCAAAATACAATTCATGCAAAAGTGTTGAATTGAGCGCCGCAATCTCGTCGCGCTTCAGGCGGGCAAGCGATTGGTCGGAAGTCTTGCCGAGATCAAGCTGCTCAATTTCCTCGGAGATAGCGTTCAAACGATTTAGAGCCGCGCCATAGTTGTTCTCATAGTGGCTCTCGATGAGACGCGGAGAGATTCCGTTCAACGTCCAGGGACGGCAGTAAAGTGGAGCTAGGTGGTAGCGCATTTTGATTCCTCCGAGTGAGTATCAAGCGGTTGGACATTCTTCCCATCAGTCGAGAGAACCGATTTTGAGGCTTTCAAACCAGGTCATGCTGTCGGCTTTGGTCCACAAGCCAACTTTGCCGGGGGGGCCCGGAAACCTCCTGTCGGTCGCGACGAAAAGTTCCTTGCCGTCGAAAAATATCGTGAGGCGTTCGTCCCTCGCCGTGATGCCAAGGGTGTGCCATGCTTGGCCCGACACATTGACCTCCATATATCCGATCATCTCTCGCTTTCCGGCGACGACACGATAAAGGCCAACGTTATTTTCGAGTGCGCTAGCGCGGGCGACGTAATAATCATCAACCGATGCAAATCGGACGAATACGCCAGCGGCTTGATCGGTTTCGCCGGAAATTGTCATGAAGCGGATCGAAACGTAAACATCGCGTCCGGAGAACGGCCGGTAGATAGCAAGCGGAAAGCGATTGTCAGCAGGATCGGTATCTATCTGTGCTAATACTCGACCGGCGTCGTTCTCAATGATTGACCATTCGCCCGGTTTGCCGTCGCCCGCTGTCGCAAACTCGAAATCGTCG
Organism: Blastocatellia bacterium; assembly: GCA_035558335.1. GTDB lineage: Bacteria > Acidobacteriota > Blastocatellia > UBA7656 > UBA7656 > Onstottus_B. Next base: position 1,836 of record DATMCM010000637.1, read on the forward strand.
AGCCCTTTTGATGTATCTAACGTGATGGCATCGGCGGGGCTCCGCGATGCCGTTGGGCCACAAGCAGTCAACAAGAACACGCAAAGCGGCAGGTATTGAAATATGCGCGCCTTCACGGCCTTGCTCGCGCGACAGGAGGCTTTGCCGGCTCGGGAGGCTGTTCAACTACCGCGACTCCCATTGCGTGTAACGCAATGAGAAATCCTCGACATACCTCCTCCTCGTTGCCGCAATAGACGACAAATGAAGGCCCATTGGGCTGGTCATTTCGGCAAAGGTCGGATTGATGCTTCCGCCCAAGCGCGACGAGTTTGTCTGATTTCGCTAAATCAGCCGGAGGTGCATCAACGACTGCCGGCTTCCAGTCGGAAGCAGGCCGTAGACTGAGCTCATCCGAAGGAATTGAAGGCTTGCTTTCGTCCATGTGCATTACCTCGACAAGTCGAGCGTTGCACAGTTCTTGGACCGAAGCCTCAAGGGGAGAACCGCACTTCCCCTAAGCACCTAATAATTCAGCGAAACGAAAAATGCAATAACATCTTTTGAGCCTCAATTCTCAAAAGCTCAGCTCTTTGTAAGCAGCGAGAAATCCGATCGCGAGCGTTACGATGGCCGTTCCAAGCAGGGGT
>DATMCM010000638.1:0-18301 GCA_035558335.1 Blastocatellia bacterium
ATGCGATTGGGCGACGGCGACACGCCTCGCGAGCGCATAAAGTTTCACAAGGTGGACATGCTGAGCTACCCGCTGTTCGAGTACCCACCCTACACGGACGCGCTTGCCTCAAAGATATTCGAGGTTGCCAATCAGCACGCGTTGGATTTGATCCACGTTCACTATGCGATACCGCACGCGGTGAGCGCCTACCTGGCTCGCGAGATGCTCAAGCCGACACGTTATCTGCCGGTTGTGACCACGTTGCACGGCACGGACATAACGCTGGTTGGTCGCGATCCTTCGTTCCTGCCGATTACCCAGTTCGGCATCGATCAGTCGGATGCCGTCACTGCTATCTCGAATTACCTGCGAAGCGCCACCCATACGACGTTCTGCACGGACTGTGATATCGAGGTCATCTACAATTTCATCGACTCGGAGTATTATCGGCGCGCTCCGGACGAGGCATTGCGCCGGAGCCTGGCTCCAAACGGCGAGAAGATCATCCTGCACATCTCGACATTTCGGCCAATCAAACGAATTAGCGACTGCATCCAAGTGGCGGCGCGAATGCGCGAGCTCGGCGGGCACGCGGTGAAGCTTGTGATGTGCGGAGACGGACCCGAGCGCGTTGACGCCGAGGCGCTGGCTGAAAGATTGGGAGTTGCGGATTGGGTTCAGTTTGTCGGTAAGAAACCTCAGTCGGACATTCTGAAGTACCTGTCAGCCGCCGATCTGTTCTTGCTGCCGAGCCAATCCGAATCGTTCGGGTTGTCGGCGCTCGAGGCGATGGCTTGTGAAGTGCCGGTCGTGGCGACGCGCGTGGGCGGCGTGCCCGAAGTCGTGGAGGAAGGCGGCTGCGGTTACTTGTTGGAAGTCGGCGACATAACCGGGATGGCGGAAGTTGCGATTCGAGTGCTGTCCGATGATCGGGAGCGAGAACGGCTCGGAAAACGAGGCCGCGAAATAGCCATAAGACGATTCGCTAACGACAGGATTATTCCGCAATACGAAGCCTTGTATCGGTCTGTGATCGAGAAGAGCAAGAGCAAAACGGCGAAGTGAAACCTAGCTCTCGAATCCGATGAACACCGGTTCAGGGGCTAGCGCGACGCCAAACGCGTCCAGCACTCGCGACTGTATCAGTTCTTTAAGCTCGACGATCTCGCGCGCTGTCCCGCCGCCGCGGTTGACGATCGCAAGCGCGTGCTTTGTCGAAGTCCCCACACCGCCATGCGCGAAGCCTCGATTGATACCGGCGCGTTCAATCAGCCACGCAGCCGCCAGCTTAACTCGATCGTCTGGCGCCGGAAAGGCCGGCATCTCCTCGCCGTGCGCGACGAGCTTGTCAGCTCGCATCCTGATCTGCTCGCACTCTTCGCGCGTCACAATCGGGTTCACAAAGAACGATCCGACGCTGCGCGAATCCGGATCGTGAGAATCGATGACCATAGCCTTTCGCCTCCGCAAGCTCAGCACCGACTCGCGAACCTGTTCGAGCGTTGGCTCGGCCGCCCCTTGCGCCGCGACGCAGCGCTCAAGCTCGGGATAGCGAACTGCCGGCTTGCCGTTTACCGCCAGTTGATAGGTCACGCTGGTGATGATGAAGCGTTCGCGGTCGCGAGTCTTGAAGCGACTCGTGCGATAGCCGAAGTCGCACTCGGCGGCTTTCAACTCTTCAAGCTCGCCTGTAGCAAGGTTTAGCGCTTCAAGTGAGACCAGCGTTTCGCTCGTCTCCTGGCCATAAGCGCCGACGTTTTGAATCGGCGTAGCCCCGACGCGGCCGGGAATTCCCGAAAGACATTCGAGCCCCGCCCAGTTGCGCCCGACGCAAGTCGCGACTACGTGGTCCCAGTCCCGTCCCGCCGAAGCAGTGACGATAGCTCGATCGCCTTCAACGCGAGTTGTTCCTCCACGCAGCGCAACGCGAACAACCAGTCCGCGAAATCCGTCGTCGGCCACGACGATGTTGCTGCCGCCTCCCAGCACAAACAACGGAAGATCTCGCGAGCGCGCCCAGGCGACGCTGGCGATCAAGCCCTCGACACTGGAAGCATCAAAGAAGTAACGCGCAGGTCCGCCAATGCCAATGGTCGTCATCGGCGCAAGCGATACGTTCAGTCTTAGACTCTGCTGGAATTCTGACTCGCCTTGTTTTGGCGACAATGGTCTCTCCACTTCAAACAATCCGAGAGAGCGTCTTAACGACGCATTTTGATTTACAGCCGTGAGCCTACATTGCCTCGTCCGTGAAGTCCAGTTATGATCACACGCGCCGATTTCAACGAGAATGCAGCCGGAGGTCCTAATGAAGACGACGATGATGATCGCTGCTTGTGTCGCGCTGTTCGCGAGTGTGGCCGGAGCCTTCTCCATGCCGCCCGCCGACGGCAAACTGACGCCGGAGGAAAAGGCGAAGGCGATAAAGGCGTTGCACGACTCGCAAAACGAACTGATGGCTTACATCGAGAAGTTGAGCGACCAGCAATGGAACTCCAGACCGGCTCCGTTCAAATGGACCGTGGGTGAAACAGCCGAGCACATCGCTTTAGCCGAGGGGCTGCTGTTCAGCGCCGTTGAGCGGGCGCTTGCGACGCCAATCAACCCGGACTGGGAAACAAAGACCGCTAACAAAGAGGCCTTACTCGATGGCCTGTTGGCGGGACGAAAGGGCAAGGCGAACGCGCCCGAACCGATCCAGCCGCTCAAGAGAAAAATGACTCGCGCCGAGATCATGACTTTGTTGAAAGACGGCCGCGCCAAGACGCTGGTCTTTACCGAGCAGACGGACCTGCCCTTGAAGGCGCACACCCTGGACCATCCATTCCCGGTATTCGGAACGTTGAACGCCTATCAATGGCTGATGTACATACCGGCTCACAATCTCCGGCATAACAAGCAGATCGCCGAGATCATCAGCAACCCGGCGTTCCCCAAGTGACTTTGTAGCGTAAATGACTGAACAATTCAAAGTAGTCGTCGACGACCTTCAGAGCGTTACGGCGACGCTTTATCCCGCGACTTCCAAGACTCGCGCGCGCATCACATTGATCCTCGGCCACGGAGCAGGCTCCGGCCAGACGAGCGGGTTCATGGTTACGTTCGCAGACGCGCTTTCGGAGCGAGGAATCGACGTCGTTACCTTCAACTTTTCTTATATCGAACGCGGACGCCATGTGCCCGACCCGGGCGATAAACTCGAAGCTTGCTATCGGGCGGTCATTGACGCAGCGCGAGCGCACAAGAAGCTCAAGGGGAACAAGTTGGCGATTGGCGGCAAGTCGATGGGCGGACGAATAGGTTCACAGGTCGCGGCGAAAGGCCTGGATGATGTGGCCGGGCTTGTGTTTCTGGGGTACCCGCTTCATCCGCCGGGCAAGCCTGAGCAGCTTCGCTCGAAGCACCTGCCAAACATCAAGGCGCCTATGCTATTTGTCCAGGGATCGCGGGACTCGTTTGGCACGCCCGAAGAGCTGCGGCCGATCCTCAAGAAGCTCAAGACGTCGTGCAAACTTTACGAAGTCGAAGGCGGGGATCATTCGCTAAAGGTTCCGAAGAAGGCTGGATCTCAGGAGGAGGTCTACGCGGCGGTTCAAGACAAGATGGTTCAGTGGCTTCGCAATAACATGTAGGTGCTCCTTCCGTGGCCTTTTAAGCGCGGTGTTAACCCACAAACCATCAGTCAGCTTAGCAGAGCAACACACCGTCACACATCACCCCGCTGACGGTAGATAGTTCGAGTCATTCGTGTCTCTATTCGCGCATCGAGTGCGTTCTCGAAGAAGTGGCCGCGCTCGAAGCTCAGACTTGCCGCCCTCGCAGCGTGTGTACTATCGTTCTTGAACCAACACTGAGCAAGGAGAACCAAGGTGAGGAGACTGAAGATCGCCGTCGCGCTCGTCTTCGCAATAGCAATTATCGCCGCGCTCGCAACCGAGTCGGTCGCTTTTCCACCGTTCGTCGCCAAGTCGAGAAAGTTCGGGGCTAAGGACTGCACCTTCTGCCACGTCGAACCCGAAGGCGGACCACCCTGGAACGACAGAGGCAAATGGCTCATCGCTGAAAAGGAACGACGCGGAGCGGAAGTTGTCGACGTCGAGTGGCTGGCCGACTACAAACCCGGCGCGGCAATAGAACAGAAACCGGCTGAGCCCACTAAGACAGAAGACAAAAAGCCCGCGGCCCCTGCTCAAGCCGGCAAAGCCGATCCGAAGACCTTCGACGACTATGTCGGCGAGTACGAGTTGCCGATCTTCACTCTCGTAATCACCCGCGAAGGCGACAAGCTGTTCGGGCAACCAGGCGGCGACACCAAAGAAGAGCTGATACCCGAATCGGACGGAACCTTCTCGGTTACCAACGTCACCGCCAAGCTCAAATTCGTAAGAGACGACAAGGGGAAGATCATCGAGGTACAGGTGAGCCTCGGCGGGCAGGATATGAAAGGCAAAAAGACCAAGTGAGTCAGGAGAGAAACCGGTGGACGAAAAAGCTTTGTTCTTGAAATTCTGGGATAGAGAAGCGCCCGCGACTCGCAAAGTCATCTCGCGCATTCCCGAAGGCAAGTCGGACTACAAACCGGAACCCAAATCACGCACCGCTCGCGAGATCGCATGGATCTTCGTGATGGAGGAGAAGGTGCTAGCCGAGGGATTGGAATCCGGTACGATCGAATGGAAGGACGTACCTGTGCCGGCTACGGTCGAGGAAATCCTCGCGACTTACGATCGCAATCACGAGGATCTGACCAAGCGACTCCACGGGCTCGAGCCCGCGGCGTGGGAGAAAGAGTTCAGGTTTATGTACGGGGACTACGAGATATCAAAAGGGACGGGTTATCACTTTGGCTGGGAGTTCTTGTTCGATATGGTGCATCACCGCGGCCAGCTCTCGACTTATCTGAGACCGATGGGTTCGACGGTGCCTTCGATCTACGGGCCGAGCGCCGACGAGGAGTCTTGAACGTGCTTGAAAACGCGAGCTCAAGCTGATCGGAGCTGGCGACGCGTTTGAGCCACTGCGACAACGGCGCTTGCGTTGTGACTGCACGACACGAAGTGGGGTCACGTTTATGCTGAGAGCAGACGCCCAACGGTTCGTGTTTTGGGCCGTTTGGGTTCTGCTGCTTTTGTCTTGTAACGCCTGCCTATCGCGAGGCCAGCGCTACCGTCATTTCACCACTCGCACACCTCTGCAAAGGAATCAAATCCTGATCCTGGGCTTCATGGGCGGACGTGAACCCTGGGACAACGACCGGCGCAGCGTGCGACAACTGGCGCTCAAGCTGCGGTCGATGAACAGCCCTCACATTCAAGTCGAGACAGTCGAAAACAAGAAGCGATCGCTGGCAATCGAGTTGATCCGCAATGCGTTTGACAGGAATCGCGACGGCAAGCTCGACGATGAAGAACGAGCCGCGATCCGGCTCATTCTATATGGCCAGAGCTTCGGCGGCGCCGCCGTGGTCAAACTCGCCCGCCAACTACAAGGCATGGGAGTGCCCGTCTTCCTGACCGTTCAAGTAGACAGCGTCGGACGCAGCGATGGAGTAATCCCTTCCAACGTCGTTCGCGCTGCAAATCTTTTTCAAAGTGACGGCTGGTTTATTCGCGGAGAGCCTGAAATCCGCGCCGAGGACCCTACGAAGACCTCAATCATCGGCAACTTCAAATTCGACTACGAGCACAAGAAGATCGACATCTCCAGGGTTTCCTGGGGGAAGAAAGCATTCAGGGTGGCTCATACGAGAATGGAATATGATCCTGATGTGTGGGCGAAGGTGGAAGAGTTGATTGTGGATGGTGTCAAGGAGTTGAGATAGGCACCCGCCATTCATTTGAGAACGGCAGAATTTGATCTCGAGACCAAATGACCTCCAAAGGTTTTTAGATCATTTAAGCCCAACGCGTTGTAGGCGGGCTTGAAATCTTGGGTCCGTGCGAAGGTTGTCCCAAATCGGATTCACGTTCAGATAGATCAGAGGACCAAAACGCCGCATGTCGAGTGGAGGACGAAACCTCTCGACTCGTCTTGGACTGCGCGAATAGGTTGATCCCTCTAGTCAATCGTTTACTTTCCTCCCGTTGTTGCTAAACGCAACCTCATCACCTTTGAAGATGTGAATCGTACAGAAAAACGGACGATCTCAAACCGAGACTTGGACTTTTCTCGTTGCTTATTCCAAATCTCAGGTTGCTCGGACACCTACTCATGCAGCAGCGCAGCACACAAGCAAGCAAGCGCCAGCAGAACCAAGAGCGATCCCATTGAGAACTTGCACTAGCGGCTTGAGACGGTACAAAAGACTCGAAGCGAACAGCCGAGTCACTGCTACCAAGCAACGGCGTCATCCACAATAAAGGCGAAGCGCGGCCGAAGCCGAACGTAGCAAGCCCCAGCCCAGAAGTGGACTACTGATCAGCATTGCCCCAGAGCACCACTACGTAGAAAGCAGTCACTGGTATGCGCGTTCCGCGGAAATAGGGTAAAAGGGATGAACCCTAACACTGCATGTTAAGGTGCGACTATTGCTCGAATCGGAGTTCTTCCAATACCGTAGATCGTGCGAATCTTTCCCTGGTCAGCAGTGTCTAAGACCATTATGCTTGCCTGCTCGGTGCTGATAGCATAGAGATATCGACCGTCTCTGCTCAGAGCTAAGCTCTCGAAGGGATAGGCTGTTTTGATTGTCGCTGTACGTTTGAAAGCCCGGCTATCGAAGACCATGACGCGGTCGAACGACTGGACCCCCTGGTTCAGATGGACAAGCCTACCAATGCCTAGGTATACCTTTGCGCCGTCAGGAGAAAAAACAGGCGCCTGGTTTCGTATCCAGCTTCCGGCTAACCCATCATCTGTCACGTTGGCGGCTTCCTTCGTAGAAGAGTTGTTTGTTTTCTCGCCACCACTGTCAATCGCGCCCGTCTTCATGATGTCCCGAGACTCATTGTTAACTTCGAAGAGCCGACCGTCTCCCATTATTACGGTGAGTGTGCGCCCGTCCGAAGAAAGGAAACTCGGTCCGATCCGCCGTCCATGTTCTGCCACATCTTTTGACCGCAGAGAAAGCTTTGGTAGCGGCGCTATCGCATCACTTATTGCTGGAGCTATCGCCGCGCCGGAACTTCCCGGTTCAAGGAACTGGATATCACTCGTGCCGGAGCAGATAACATCCAGCTGCTGATTCTTCGGCGACGACAACATTGTGGCGGACACACAGCCCCGCAGCATCGCTTTCTCTGGGAGGAACCGATTCGTGTACGGATCGAAAGTCGCTACAAAGTAAGTGTCGGTATTTGATGTTTGCAGGTGCTTAAAGACGTATAACCACCGCCCATCTGCGGAGAACGTCATACTCGACGGGTACTGTGGTACCGTGGATATCCACCGATCAGCGTCCGTTATCTTTTTCAGAACCGAGCCGCTGGCCGTATCAATCACCTCTAGAAAGTCTTTCCTTCCCCAGCCATTGGAGTTGTAAATGGTATAAGCAACATAGAGTCGCGTTCCATCGGTAGAGAGAGCCATGTCGGGGGCCATGCCAGCCGTAAAAGTCTTAATAACGCGCTCCTGCTCAGGATCTACCAGCAATACCTGAGATTCGGATTTCATATCATTGGTGTCGAGCACATAAAGCCAACCTGATTGTGGCCTCTCTCGCAGCTTCGATGATTGAACATCGCTTGCTCGAGCCGATTTGCTCTGCTCGGACTTCTCGCTTCCTTTCGATTCAACAAAGCGGCGATCATTCTTGCGATCAGCGCCGACGACGACTGTGCTTACAAAAAGCATAAGCATCGTAAAGGCAGCTCTTTTCTGCGAAGCTTGATATTCATGGCTTGAGCGCCACACCCCGAGTGTTTGTTTGATGCGTTCTATTGGAAAAGTTTTCATTCTTACCTCCTATCAATCCTGTAGCGTTCAGCCCATCACATGTATCGAACCATCCCGGCAACAATTAGGCACGAGCCCACCGAACCGAGAGCAAGGCCATTGATAAGGTGCATCGCGGGCTCCCAATTGCGAATGATCTGGTTTGTTTGAAAGCTCTCCTGGTCGCCGCGCAGCGCCCAGCTCATAACCAGTAATGGTAAAGCCCGCCCCAGTCCAAATACACCCAGACAGAGAGCTCCGAGTAGCGGGTTGCCGACGAGCACGGCCCAGGTAGCGGCTACATAGAACGTCCCCACTGGGATGCGTGTCGCCAAGCCGAATCCCAGCCCAAGCCCGTATAACAGCGATGTTATCCGCATCGGGAGCGAATATCGCCAGTGCTGAGGTACTTGCCATCGGCACTGAGGGGCAAGGTACGCGAATCAGCCCCAACTCCCGCGTGCTATAAAGCAGGCTAACCAATCCCGTTACCAAGAGTAGTGCGAATCCCCGACTTATTGGCAGCGCCAGCCATGAAAGCGAATAGCAACCTCGGATCTGGGAACGAGAAACAGCGGATAGATGGCAACTCGAAATTCGCATATTCGAAGTCTAATCATCCACCCAGATTTTCCCGGTACTGCGGTCACGTTTCTCCATCTACTCCCTTGCCGATGCGCAGAAAAGTGTAGCCGGACCTAACTCACGAGCTCGGAGCGTGATTCGTTCTGAATCAATACGCTTGGATTGGGGTTCGGTTCGGGCACTGGAAGTTCCCTTTCCATTAGAAACGCCACGTGTTCATTCATGCCCGATTTTGCCTTGGACAAACAGTCTTCGATCGAGTGACCGATTCCCGTGAAGCCCTCGAGTTCCGGTGAGTGAAATCCAAAGAAGGATGGGTCCTTCGTTGCATCTATGACGAGTGAATATTTCAGGTCACTCAAGAGGTTGCTCACTTCCCATCAATCGAAAACGCGTACAGCTTATTGTTGCCTTTGCCGACGCGCAGGAACTTGTACCCCGATCCAACATAAAGCACGCCGTCAACGACAGTCGGTCCTCCGCCAACCGCGCCGCCGGTGTCGAATTCCCAGAGTATCTTTCCATCCTTCGCATCATAAGCCCTGATGGTGCCGCCGTTGGTACCTGCCCAAACAAGCTTGTTTGCCCCGGTACCGCTGACCGAGAGCGGGCCAAAGTTGGACTTGTTGTCGGGCGCGAGCGTCTTCCAGAGAATCTTCCCGGTAGCGCCGTCCAGCGCAGCTATCGCGCCCTGCCTTGGAAAATTCGACAGCGCGGCATACACGCGCTCGCCATCGCTCGCATCGCCGAACTCGATGCCTCCGAGCATTCCGCCTGGACCGACTTCGGTCTTCCATACCGTCTTGCCGTCTGCCGGGTCAACCGCCCAAAACCACCCGCTCTTCTGACCTGCCCCTACCAGCATCTTGCCGCCCGGTCCCTTGAAGCTCACCGGGGTTGTGCCGAAGTCCACGTCGAGATTGCTGCAGTCCGGATTGCTTTGACACCCGAAAGTCCAGATGTCTCCGGGGGTGGCTTGGTTTGACCACACCATTTTGCCGGTGGCCAGCTCCAGCGCAACGATCGCGTTTGGAAACTTCGAAGCCGGACCCGTGTACTGGTTGCCGGTTGAGACGTACAGGCGATTTGCCTGCGGGTGTATTGAAACAGTAGACCAGACCGCGCCTCCAGCAGGACCGATCATCGGGACGCCCTTCTTGTCCTTGCCCTGAGCGACAGGGGTCTCGGGTATCGTGTACCACCGCCAGACCTGCTCGCCGGTCTTCGCGTCGTAGGCAGCAACGCCCCCGCGAAAAGTGCAGCACTCGTATTTGGGAGTGGCCATCATCGCGCCTTCTTCGTGCGATGCGACGCCGATGTACACTCGCCCGTTGTGATAGATCGGGGAGCTGGTCGCGATAGTGTTCTTGTGCGGATCGATCTTGACCTTCCATTTCTGTTCACCGGTTTTTGCGTCCAGTGCGAAGAGTCTCCCTCCAAAATCGCCGAAGAACAGCGTCCCATCTCCGTAGGCCGCTCCGCTGCGCGACGCCGTGCCGGATTCAAATTCCCAGAGCTTCTTGCCGGTCTTGGCATCCAGGGCGTATTCCTTACCGTCCCACGACCCAAAGTAGACTACTCCGTTGACGAGCACCGGCTGGCTCGACACGTCATCGCCCGCCCCGAAGGTCCATTTTACTTTTAGCCGTGCAACCGTAGCCGGTGTGATCTGTTTCTCCGAAGGGTTGTAGTGCGAGCCGGCGAGGTCGCGGCCGTACATGGGCCAATCGGAAGATGAGACTCCGTTGCCGGCTGCAGCAGCTCGTTTATCTTTGGTGTCCGGGCGAAGGTGTTGGGCGAGCGATGGCACTGCGGCTTGCAAAACAAGCGCGCAGGCTATCACCAGGGTCCTGAGACGCATTTTGTTGCTCCTTTCGATTCCACTGTGCGTTGATGAAGGATGATGGCAGCGAGATTCTAAGTGATGGAGTTGTAGGTTTTCAAGGTGTCGTGCTTGACCGAGTCCGTAGTCAGTAGTCCGTAGTCAGTAGTCAGTAGTCAGTAGTCAGTAGTCAGTAGTCCGTAGTCCGTAGCTCGTAATCGCGAGGCGTCCTGCTGACAGCCGGCTACGAGCTACGGACTACTGACTACGGACTACGGACTCTTGATAGTAATTGACACCCTGCTTGACGGCTGATAAGGCTTAGCCGATGAAGGCGCTTGTCGATCAAATCAAACAAGCGGCGCGGGAGCTCGGCTTCGAAGTTGCCGGCATTGCTTCGGTCGAACCGCTCGCGCGAGACGACGCGGCGTTCGCTCATTGGCGTGAGTCGGGCTTTGCAGCCGGGATGGACTACATGACTCGGCGCCCCGAGCTTCACGCTCACCCGACCGCGCTTGTGTCTTACGCTCGCTCGGTGATCACGCTTGCGATCAACTACTACGCGACCGCGCCGGCTTTCGCACACGAGCATCGTTTTGGCCGAGTGGCCCGTTACGCGTGGGGGCTCGACTACCACGACGTCGTCAAGCCACGGTTGGTCGAGCTTGCGTCGCGAATCGAGAAGCTTGCTGGCCGCAAGCTTCACACGCGATGTTTCGTGGATGCCGTGCCGTTGCTCGAACGCGGCGTTGCCGCCAGCGCGGGCGTCGGGTTCTTCGGCAAGAACACCAACCTGCTTCAGCCGCACAATGGCTCGTGGTTTTTTCTTTCCGAGATACTTGTCGATCTGGATCTTCCAGCCGATGAGAACCAAATCAAGGTCAGCTGTGGAAGCTGCCGGCGTTGCATCGATGCCTGTCCGACCGATGCATTCGCGCAGCCCTACCAGCTCGACTCGGGAAAGTGCATTTCTTATCTGACAATCGAAAACAGAGGTTCGATTCCGCGCCAGCTTCGCCCTCAGATTGGCGAGTGGATATTCGGCTGCGATGTTTGTCAGGACGTTTGTCCGTTCAATCGTTTTGCTTCGGACACCGCCTGGGAGGACTTGCGGCCGGAAGCTGGCGTCGGCTGGCGACTCGACGTTGCAGAGTTGCTGTCGATCGGCACGGACGAGCAGTTTCGAGCTCAGTTTCGCGGCACGGCGCTGATGAGGCCGAAGCGCCGCGGGCTGCTTCGCAACGCGGCAGTAGCAGCGGCAAACATCGGAGCGACAAGCGCCGTGCCAGCGCTTGTAGAGCGGATAAAGTCGGACGCCGAGCCTCTGATTCGCAGTCACGCAATGTGGGCGCTTGCGCAGCTCGATCCTCGTAAGGCTGACCCGCTAATCGAAGAGTGTCTAAGCGACCCGTCGTCAGAGGTGGCGGACGAGGCCCGGAAACTGATTGCGTAGATGCGTGGTTTTCTCAGCGTTGCCTCTGCGTCTCGGCGGTTGGCGGGGCTTCAATGCTAACTAACCGCGGAGGCGCAGAGACGCGGACGTTACGCGGAGAAAACCAATGAGTTGAAATGCACGAAGGACAAACCATCAGAGCCGTGCGATCCTTTCAAGCGAGCGATGCCGACGGTGGGCAGCGCCTGGATGAATTCCTTGCCGCACGAGTCGGGGACTTGAGCCGGATGCGCATCGCTAACCTGATCGCAGCCGGAGGGTCCACGGTCAATGGAGAAGTGGCGCGCGCCGGTTTACGAGTGACCGCGGGTGATCTAGTCGTACTCGCGGTTGATGCCGGCGCCCCAACCGCCATGTCGCCCGATGACATCCCGCTCGAAATTCTCTTCGAAGACGAACAACTTATCGTGCTGGTTAAGCCCACTGGATTGCTTGTTCATCCCACACTGAGCGTTAAACGCGGTACGCTTGCCAACGCACTTGCTCATCACCTGAATGAAGGTTTCGGGTTCAGAGCTTCTGGCTCTGGGTTCGAAGACCCGGAGCCGCACGAACCCGGGACCCTGAACTCTGAACTGCTTGTGCGGCCGGGCCTCGTGCACCGGCTGGATAGGGCGACTTCAGGCCTGATGGTCGTCGCCAAGACTCAACGCGCGTTGAGCGTGCTCTCGCGACATTTTCGCAAGCGGCTGGTCGAGAAACGTTATCTTGCTTTGGTCCACGGCAATGTCAGTGAAGATCAAGGAACGATCACTGCGCCGATCGGGCGCGATACGAATCGGCGGCCGCGATGGTGGGTGATGGAAAGCGGCAAGCCCGCCGAAACTCGTTTTCAGGTCCGAGAAAGGCTGAAGCGCGCGACGCTCCTCGACCTCCAGCCGGTCACTGGCCGAACGAACCAGCTGCGTATTCATTGCGCCTACTATCGGCATCCGATCATTGGCGACGAGCTGTATGAGACAGTGGTTAGTGGTCAGTGGTCAGTGGTCAGAGAGAGCGGACCTCGGAGTGAAGAGGCCTCAACTGACCACTGGACACTGACCACTGACCACTGTTCGTCGCGGTTGTGCCTGCATGCGTGCCGCCTGGCGTTCCATCATCCCGACAACGGAGAATGGATGGTGTTCGCCTCTCCGCCGCCTGCCGAATTCATCTCTTGCCTGGAAGCCGTTCGATCCGAGAGATAAGTCCTCAGGACTTACCAATAGGGCTTTGCACTTCTTTGTCCTCGATTGCGGTCTACGCCAATCGCCGGCAAATCTGCCCCTTTCCGACGTTGCTACTGGTGATGTACGATAACAACTCCGGCGAAACGCAGTGAACCTGACGAGCCGGCTGTAGCGCGAGTTTCTCGCTTTGTTCAACGAGCAAGAAACATTGCCGCTACATTATTTGTTTTTGAGGAGACCGCGATGGGCAACGAGTTTCAAAGCGATCAGGATTTTGCGCTTGGCGTGGAAGACTTCCCTTCCGAGCGCGACTACAAACTGCACTGCCTCCGCCATTCGACCTCGCACATAATGGCGTCGGCGGTTCAGCAGATCTTTCCCGAAGCCAGGTTCGGAATCGGTCCGCCGATCAAGAACGGCTTCTACTACGATATGTTGCTGCCGCGGCCGCTGACCCCCGACGACCTCGAAGAGATCGAGCGCCGCATGCGAGAGATCGTAAAGTCAGGACTTCAGTTTGCGCGCGAGAACTGGGACAAGCCCAGGGCGCTCGACTTTTTCGGCTCGCGCGATCAGAGCTTCAAGGTGGAGTTGATCAACGGCATCCCCGGCGACACGGTATCGACCTACGCGATCGGCGATTTCACCGACTTGTGCGCGGGCCCGCACGTGCGCCGGACAAGCGAGTGCAAACACTTCAAGCTGACTTCCATCGCCGGCGCGTACTGGCGCGGCAGCGAGAAGAACCCCATGCTTCAGCGCATCTACGGCACGGTGTGGCCGACTAAAGATGAGCTGGACGAGCATCTGCACAACATCGAAGAAGCAAAGCGGCGCGATCATCGCAAGGTCGGGCGCGAGCTTGAACTCTTTATGACTCACGAGTGGGCGCCGGGGGCGCCGTTCTGGCTGCCAAAGGGAACGGTTATCTATCACACACTCCAGGAGACGATAAGACGACTGCTCGCGCACAACGGCTACGTCGAGGTCAAAGCGCCGCTGCTGTTCAGCGAGAACCTGTTCAAGACCTCCGGGCATTGGGCGCACTACAAAGAGAACATGTTCCTGGTCCACGAAGAAGAACAGGACTTCGCGTTGAAGCCGATGAATTGCCCGGGGCACATGCTGATATTCGGATCGAAGCGGCGAAGTTATCGTGAGCTTCCGCTGCGGCTGTCCGAGCAGAGCGTGCTTCACCGCAACGAGCGCACCGGAGCGCTGGCTGGACTCACTCGAGTGCGACAGTTTCAGCAGGACGACGCTCACTTGTTTATCACCGAGGACCAGATCGGCGAAGAGGTAAACCGCCTGCTCGCGCTGGTGGCCCGAGTCTACAAGGCGTTCGGCATGGGTTATCGCTTTGTGCTGAGCGTGCGCGGTGACGACATGTCGAAGTACATGGGTGATCCCGAGGTGTGGGATCAGGCTGAGAAGCTGCTCGCCGAGGCGCTCGAGGCGAATCATCTCGAATACAGCGTCGAGAAAGGCGAGGCGAACTTCTACGGACCGAAGATCGATCAGATGGTGCAGGACTCTCTAAAGCGCGAGCACCAGCTGGGCACAATCCAGTTGGACTTTCAGCAACCGCGGAACTTCGGGCTCACCTACGTTAATGAGCACAACGCCGAATCGGTTCCGGTCGTGATTCACCGCGCAATCTACGGTTCACTCGAGCGCTTTGTCGGCATTCTGATCGAGCATTACGCGGGCGCGTTTCCGGTGTGGCTGGCGCCGGTGCAGGCAAAGGTGCTGTCGATCTCGGAGAAGACCGCCGACTACGCACGAGAGGTCTACGAGCGATTGCTCGCTGCGGAGATTCGCGTCGAGCTGGACATCCGCGACGATAAGATCGGCGCAAAGATCCGCGATGCCCAGCTAGAGAAAGTGCCGTACATGCTTGTGACCGGGGCTAAGGAAGCCGAGTCGCGAGCGGTCGCGGTACGCTCGCGCGAGAAAGGCGACGAAGGCGCGGTACCGCTCGAGGAGTTCGTCGCGCGGATAAAGGCCGATGCGAGCTTCGACTACTGAGTGATGTTGACTAACCGCGGAGGCGCGGAGACGCAGAGCCGGCGCTGAGAATCTCTGCGTTCGGCTCTGCGTCTCGGCCTCTCTGCGGTTAGTCATCACTTCGCAATAGACCCTCTGGAGGACCACAACCCCTCCTCTTATGACCGCCGTCCTCAAGCTCAACGCGGAGCATCCGCAACCGGAAGCCATCGATCAAGCGGCTTCGATCATTCGAGCCGGAGGACTCGTGGCCTTTCCGACCGAGACGGTTTACGGGCTCGGCGCGGACGCAATGAACGAGAGCGCCATCCGCAGAATCTTCGAAGCCAAAGGCAGACCCGCAGACAATCCGCTGATCGTTCACGTCTGCGATCACGCGATGCTCGACCTTGTCGCAACGGACGTCAGTGCGAAAGCTGAGGCATTGATCGCCGCGTTCTGGCCGGGGCCATTGACTTTGGTGCTGAATCGACGGCCCGCAGTCGCCCGGTCAGTCTCAGCCGGACTCGCGACGGTCGCAGTGCGAATGCCGGGCAGCCAGATCGCTCTCGACTTGATTCGTCAGGCGCAGACACCGATCGCCGCGCCAAGCGCAAATCTTTCAGGGCGGCCGAGTCCAACGACGGCGGCTCACGTCGCAAGCGATCTCGAGGGGCGAATCGAAATGATTCTCGACGGCGGAGCTACGAACATCGGGATTGAATCGACGGTGCTGGATACAACGAGCGAACCCCCGGTGATACTGCGGCCGGGATGGGTCACGCGCGAGCAGCTTGCGGAGGTCATCGGGCGTGTCGAGCTTGCGGCGACCGACGAAGAGTTAAAGCGCTCGCCCGGCACAAGGCATCGGCACTACAGTCCGCGCGCAAACATTGTTCTCGTGGAAAACTATTCATCCAAATCAATGGAGCAACTCGCTGAATCGCTCTTGCGTAACGGTCCGGTCGGCTTCATCGGACACACTCGATTTGCGATCGATCATCCCGGGTTCAACGCGATCGTTCTGAACAACAGCGCAGAGGACTATGCTCGTTTCATTTATTCGGCGTTTCGCGAGCTTGACGAACTCGGCGCGAGCATCATTATTGTCGAAGGCATAAGCGAAGCCGGTGAAGGCGTGGCGGTTATGGACCGATTGCGTCGCGCGGCTTCAGAAACACGATCGCAACTTGTAAGTCGCGATCTGAATGGGTAGAAGGATGGCTAATTGGAAATGCAACACGTGCGGCAAGGAACACGACGAACAGACGAAGGGATCTCGATAACGAGAGCGCACGAGCTTGTCCGAGCGGCCCTTCCCGATATGTTCGAGTAGGAACACCTGGTATGAACATCGACTCAATTCGCACCTACTGCCTCTCGCTGCCCCACGCCACAGAGGACGTTCAATGGGGCAACGACCTTTTGTTCAGGATCTCGGGCAAAATATTCGCAGGCATAAGCCTCGATCCGCCTCACTCGCTTTCCTTCAAATGTACGCCTGAGAAATTCGACGAGCTGATTGAACTGGACGGCATCATTCCCGCGCCCTACACGGCTCGTAACAAATGGGTGATGCTCGAGCGCCTGGATGCGCTTGGGGATCGCGAGATGAAGAGCTTGATTGCGAATTCTTATCAGATGATCTTCGCCAAGCTGACAAAGAAGGCACAAGCCGAACTCGGCTCAACTAAGAAACCCACCAAGGCGCCCAAAAAGGAGTAGCAATTGTCGTTTCGTTCCCGTCTTGGCGGTCGCCCGCTTTGAAGCTATCATCAGCAAGCCGTTTCTTACCCTCATTACAGGAGAGCCGATGCAAGCACTCAAAAAGCAGAGTCTCACCAAAGACGGACTGGACTTTGTTCGCGATGAACCTGAACCTCGCGTTGGTCACAGCGACGTGAAGATTCGCGTCGAAGCGGCTTCGATCTGTGGAACCGACCAGAGCATCTACCACATAATTGACCGGCCGGGTATGCGCGACGAAATGCTGGTTTACAACGGCGGTGACGTCTCGCGATACAAACCGATCATCATCGGTCATGAGTTTTGCGGCGAGGTCGCCGAAGTCGGCGAAGACGTGGACCAGGGGCTTTGCAAGCCTGGCGACTACGTCACCGCAGAGATGCACATAAGCTGCGGCTTCTGCCAGCAATGCAGAACCGGGCAGCGTCACATTTGCCGGAACATTCGCGTCAAAGGCGTGCACATGGACGGCGCGTTTGCCCAGTACGTGGTCGTGCCTTCGGATAACGTGATTAATCTGGAGCGCTTTGGCGGACGCGAGGTGATTCCTCCGCGCATCGGCGCATTCCTCGACGCGCTTGGTAACAGCGTTCACACGGTTATGGAAGGGGACGTGGCGGGAAAAACCGTCGCGATTCTCGGCTGCGGCGCGCAGGGGTTGATGGCTACAGCGGTGGCCCGAACGATGGGCGCGACTCGGATTTACGTCACGGATTTTTCGGGCAACGACGGGGGCTCGCAGCTCGCAAAACGATTCGAGACGGCGAAGGAACTCGGGGCCGATTTCTGCTTCGACACAAACGAAACAGCGTCGCCGGGAAAGAAGGCCGAGCTTCTCGAACGAGTAAGCATGGAGCGAGGCGGAGGAGTCGATGTTGTTCTGGAGATGAGCGGCGCCGAAGCTGCCTACAACGACGCCGGTGCGATGGTTAAGAACGGCGGGCAGATCTTGCTACTTGGAATACCCGCCTGGCCGCTGAAGTCGTTCGACTTTGGAAAATACGCCGTTTGGAAGGGAGTGACGATTCGAGGCATCTTCGGACGGCGGATGTTCGAGACGTGGTACGCGATGCTCGACCTGCTTGCGTCCGAGAAGTCAGGATTGAAAGCGAAACTCGAAAAGATCATTGCCCGCGAGCCTGTCCCTCTTGAAGACTTTGAGCGAGGCTTTGAGCTGGTGCGCAAACAGGAGGCGGTGAAGCTTCTGTTGACGCCGTAGCAGGTTAACCTCAGCTCATGCGGCCAACACTCAAAGATCTCAACACAAAGTCACGAAGACACGAAGAGCTGTTCGGTAAGACCCGGGTTGATAGAGATTTGGGACTTGTGTCAGTGGCCCGAGCCTAAGCAAGGGTTCAAACCGCCCCTCCCACCTCAGTGACTTTGTGTCTTTGTGTTTGAGTACTCTCTCAAGGAGCGTCAATTACGCTCCCCCAGCAGCGGCCGCAGTGATTTGTAAACCGTCTCAGTAACGACTTTGGTCCCCTCCGCGGTCGGATGAATTCCGTCGGCTTGATTCAAAGAGTCAACGCCGGCCACGCCCTCAAGAAAGAATGGGATCAGCACAACTTGATGCTCGCGAGCGAGCCCTGTGAAAGCGTCGTGAACTTCGCGGCGGTAGTCGGCGCCCGAGTTGGTAGGCGCTTCCATTCCCGCAAGCAGCACTCGAGCGCCGTGCGACTTTGC
>DATMCM010000639.1:0-12615 GCA_035558335.1 Blastocatellia bacterium
TGAGCTATGGCCTGCGTGAAGTCCTGTTGCTGAAACCAGTGAGCTGGGCGTGGAAAGAGAAGAGCGATGAAGCACTGAATCTGGGCCTGATCGCGCAGGAAGTCGAGCCACTCATCCCGGAACTGGTCAGCACTGGAACAGATGCGGAGCAGACTAAGGGGCTCAACTACATCGGGCTGATCCCGGTGTTGGTCAAAGGCGTGCAGGAGCAACAGACGCAGATCGAAGGCCAGCAGAAACGCATCATTCAGCAGCAGGAACAGATCAAACAACAACAAACTCAGCTTGACGGTTTGAAGCGGTTGGTCTGTCTGGATCACGCGAACGCCGATGTTTGCAGAGCAGCGGAGAGAAAACCATGAATCGCCAACTTCACGCTCATCTCAGACTGACGGGCTTGCTGTCCTTATTACTACTCGCCGCCAGCGCATCCGCTATGACACAGGCCCAAAGCACGACCTTCACCTATCAAGGGCGGCTGACCGACGGCGGCAGCCCGGCCTCTGGCGCGTATGATCTGCAATTCAAACTCTACGATGCGCTGACCGGTGGCTCGCAGATCGGCGCCGTCGCCACGCTCGATGATGTCGCGGTCAGTGCTGGCATCTTTACGGTAACGCTCGATTTCGGCGCGGCGGCCTTTCCGAGCGCGAACCGCTGGCTGGAGATCGGAGTGCGACCGGGCGTGAGCACCGGCGCGTTCACGCCGCTCACTCCACGCCAACCAATCACCTCAACCCCCTATGCGATTAATGCTGCACAGCTTGGTGGCTTGGCGGCGAGCGGGTTCTTGCAAAACAGCTCGTCGCAGCAAGGAAGCGCGAACTTCAACATCAGCGGCGACGGCACGACGGGCGGAACACTCTCCGCGAATGCCGTCAATGCGACGTCGCAGTACAACATCGGCGGCAGTCGGGTGTTGAGCGTTGGCAGCAGCAGCACATTCGTGGGTGTGGGCGCAGGTCACGTTAACACGGGCGACTTCAATGCCTTCTTCGGAACCAACGCCGGCCAAGCCAACACGGTAGGCGCCGGCAACTCATTCTTCGGAACCTTTGCTGGTCAAGCCAACACGACGGGCTACCAAAACGGCTTCTTCGGAAACGGTGCCGGCTTTGCTAACACCACGGGCGCCCTCAATTCCTTCTTCGGCAACGGTGCAGGCAATACAAACACGTCAGGCTTTCAAAACGCCTTCTTCGGAAGCAATGCGGGCTTCTTTAACACGACGGGCAACTTCAACTCCTTCTTTGGACAAGCCGCTGGCAAAGCCAACACAGAGGGGGTCCACAACTCCTTCTTTGGACAAGCTGCTGGCTTCTCTACCACGACGGGCGGCGACAATTCATTCTTCGGCTTCCAAGCTGGTTTTAGCAGTACGGGCTTCAGCAACTCCTTCTTCGGCAGCGGGGCTGGTGTCTTCAACACGGGCAGCGAGAACGCTTTTTTCGGAAGGAATGCTGGCGCTTTTAACACGACGGGCTACGACAACTCCTTCTTCGGAAGGAGTGCTGGCGCCGGCAACACTACCGGCTTCAACAACGCCTTCTTCGGACGGGCAGCCGGCGAAGGTAACACCACGGCCAGCAACAACGCCTTCTTCGGAGACCAAGCCGGCACTAATAACACGGTGAGCGGCAACTCCTTCTTCGGAAGCGGTGCTGGACAAAACAACACGTCGGGCGTCGGCAACGCCTTCTTCGGAATGCAATCAGGCTTTGCTAACACCACCGGTTTTAGTAACGCTTTTTTCGGTGCTAACTCTGGTCAAAGTAACATAGGGGGCGCGGGCAATTCCTTCTTCGGAATCTTTGCCGGTCAAGCTAATACGGAGGGATTTAGCAATGCTTTCTTCGGAACCAACGCTGGCTTTGCTAACACGACGGGCGCTGGCAATGCCTTCGTCGGAGCCTTTGCTGGCGCAGCTAACAGCGAGGGCATCAGCAACTCTTTCTTCGGAACCAACGCTGGCTCTGCCAATAACACGGGTGCGAACAATTCCTTCTTCGGCAAGGGTGCTGGGATAAATAATACGACGGGCGTTGGCAATACGTTTGTCGGTATTTCCACAGGCGGCTCCAACATTGGCGAGAACAACAACACGTTCATTGGTGCTTACGCCAACGGTGCGGTTGGTATCACTAACGCAACCGCCATCGGAGCAGGTGCACAGGTTACTCAGAGTAACTCGCTGGTGCTGGGCAGTGGTGCCAATGTCGGCATCGGAACTGAAAGCCCTCAGTATAAATTGCATGTCGAAGGCGGAAGCGGTACCGCCATATATGGCTACCATTCCGCTAATTCAGGGCAGAACCCAGCAATATACGGGAAAACCAATTCTACTGATCTGGCTGGGATCGGGGTGTTTGGCTTCAGCAGCATTGGGCGTGGCGTGCAGGGTAATAGCGACAGTGGCAGCGGAGTCTTTGGCTACAGCGGCACCGGCAATGCTGGCTACTTCCAAGGCAACGTCTACGTCACGGGCACTCTCACGCAAAATTCGGATGCGCGTCTGAAGCGGGATGTCACCAAGCTGGGCTATGGCCTTCGTGAAGTCCTGCTACTCCGGCCGGTGCGTTGGGCGTGGAAAGAGAAGAGCGATGGAGCAGTGAATTTGGGCCTGATCGCGCAGGAGGTCGAGCCACTCATTCCGGAACTGGTCAGCACTGGAACAGATGCGGAGCAGACTAAGGGGCTTAACTACATGGGTCTGATCCCGGTGCTCGTCAAAGGCACGCAAGAGCAGCAGACGCAGATCCAGGCGCAGCGAAGGGAACTAATTCAACAACGGAGCCAAATCGAGCAGGGGAAGAATCAGATGAAGCAGCAGCAGACTGAAATCGAGGCTCTGAAGAAACTCGTTTGCCTGGATCACCCCGAGGCCGATGTTTGCAAGCAGAAGAGATGACTAAACTGCACGCATGAGAAATTACTGAAGCCTGGATCATTTCTTCTTGCGAGGTGGAATACATGAACAAGATGTCAACGATTCCGAATCGTCAACTGCTGGTCGCGCTTTTAGTCGTGATGGCGCTCGGCGTTTTTGTTCCGTCTGTCCTGATGCAGCAACAGGGCGGACCTTACACTCTTAATCCGTCAGTCATCGCGGGCGGCGGCGGCACGAGCACCAACGGGAACACAACCATTAGCGGCACTGTCGGACAGGGCGTTCTTGGCGCTTCCTCCGGCGGCTCGTTTTCGCTCAATGGCGGCTTCTGGCAAAGCGCTTCCCCGTGTTCTGCCCCCTCGGTTTCCTCGCAGCCGTCCAATCAAACAGTCTGCGCCGGAGTCTCGGCAAACTTCAGCGTGACCGCCAACGGCACCAGCCCTTCTTATCAGTGGCGAAGGAACACAATCAATCTGTCCAACGGTGGCAACATCAGCGGCGCGACCTCGGCGACGCTTACGATCAATCCGGCCGGCTCGAGTGATGCCGGCTCATACGACGTAGTAATAACCGCAGCCTGTGGCATCGCCACTTCCGATGCCGCGACGCTGACCATTAACTCATACTCGCTGTCTTCGATGAGCCAATCCTTTCCAGGATCGGGAGGCAGCTCGAGCGTCAACGTGATCGTGGCTGGCAGTTGCCCGTGGGCTGCGGTCAGCAACGCGCCGTGGATTACGGTAACCGGGGGGACACCGGGAAACGGCAATGGCACAGTAAACTACTCTGTTGCCAACAACACAGGCGGAGCTCGCAACGGGACGATAACCATCGCCGGACTGACGTTCACCGTCATGCAGGCGGCGCCTACGTTTGTGGATTTGATCGCCTTTAACGCAACAGGCTACGACAACGGTGTGTACCTGGAATGGAAAACGGGCTTTGAAGTAAACAACCTCGGCTTCCGCGTCTATCGCGATCAGGGAGGCCAGCGCGTCCTGCTCAATCAGCAGGTATTGGCAGGATCGGCTCTGGTGGCCGGTTCGGCGGCGATCGGGGCGGGTCGCTCGTACTCGTTATGGGACAGCGCGACTGAGGGCAACGTGGATGCACAGTACTGGCTCGAAGATATCGATTTGAACGGTCAGTCGAGCTGGCACGGTCCGATCCACACAAAACAAATCGGGGGCAAGCCACACGCTAGCTCGCAGGCCGAATCGCTGAGCCAAATCGGGCAGAGGGGCGTAGTTGATGCGACTCACGTTGTTGAAGCCGTCGCGCAATTGCCTAGAGCGATTCAATCAAGTGCATCTCAAGTTTCGGTTCAACAAGCCAGCCTCGCGTCCGAACGCGGAGTGAAGATCGGTGTGCGGCGAGCCGGCTGGTATCGTCTCTCTCAAGCGGAGTTGATCGGGGCGGGTCTCGATCCAAAGACGGACCCGCGAACTCTGCGGCTGTTCGTCGACGGGACGGAGCTGCCTATCAAGGTTGCGGGTCAAGGAGACGGGCGATTCGATTCGAACGATTCAGTGGAGTTCTATGGGCTTGGACTGAACACACCATCTACGGACACGCGAGTTTACTGGTTAACCGCCGGGACGCAGGCTGGGCTGAGAATAAGCAAAGGTGCTTTGGCGAAGGGCTATCCTTCAGGTGAGAGCTTCGCGTACACAGTCGAGCGACGCGACCGCACGATCTACTTTTCTGCCTTGAAGAACGGAGACGAGGAGAACTTCTTTGGCGCGGTTGTCTCAGGTAATGAACTCGAGCAGAGAGTGACGCTAAACAATGTGGCATCAACAGCGAGAGACCCCGGGGTGATCGAGCTTTCGCTGCAAGGCGTGACCACTATGCCGCACGAGGTCAGCGTGAGCTTGAACGGCTCCTCGATCGGCCGGGTGGTGTTCAACGGACAAGCAAAGGCCCAGGAGAAGATCGAAGTGACGCACGCGATGTTGCAAGAAGGCGAGAACGTCATAGCTCTTGAGTCGCTGAACGGGCCAAGCGACATCAGCCTTGTAGACTTCATACGGATCACGTATCAGCACGGCTATCGGGCCGAGAACAATGCATTGAGCTTCACAGCAAAAAGCGGACAGACAACAACAGTCAACGGCTTCTCGTCGAGCGACGTTCGAGTCTTCGATGTCACGGACGAGCGCAATGTGCGGGAACTGGGAGTATCGATTGAACAGGCGAAGGATGGCTACGCAGCGACGGTCACCGCCTCAGGGGTCGGACTGGGAACTCCGGGGATGAGTGAGCGAAAACTCCTCGCTCTAACTGACCAGAGGGCGCTTTCCGCTACCAGCGTCAAGGCAAACACGCCTTCTCATCTTCTGGATGCCAACAACGCGGCGGACTTCATTATCATTGTAGGGGTGGGCCTGGTTGACTCGCTGAGACCGCTCGCCGAGCTGCGCAGGAAACAGGGTCTGGTCTCTGCGGTTGTGGACATTGAAGACGTGTATGACGAGTTGAGCTTCGGCAACAAGAGTCCGGAGTCGATCAGAGACTTTATTTCTTATGCGGTCAAGAGCTGGAGGGTGAGACCCCGGTTTGTGCTGTTCGCTGGAGACGCATCATACGATGCGCGGAACTATCTGGGGTTTGGGGACAACGACCTGGTGCCGACGAAGCTGGTCGACACGGTCTATATGGAGACGGCAAGCGATGATTGGCTCGCCGACTTCGACAATGACGGGATAGCTGAGGTGAGCATCGGCCGGCTGCCAGTTCGAACGGCGGAAGAAGCTGCTGTGGTGGTGGGTAAACTGATCGCTTACGAGAAGTCGAGTCCGTCGAACGAAGTGGCGCTAGTGGCGGACAGCAACGACGGCTTCGACTTCGAACAAGCCTCGACTAGTTTGCGAGAGTTTCTGCCACCGGGCTTGCGGGTGAGCGAGATCTTCCGTTCTCGGACGGACGACGCGACGGCGAGAACTCAGTTACTGGAAGCGATCAATCGAGGCGAGAAGATAGTGAACTACACAGGTCACGGATCGGTGAATGTATGGCGAGGAAATCTTTTGACAGGGGCAGACGCGGAGTTGTTCACGAATGGAGACCGCTTGTCGTTATTCGTTACGATGACGTGTCTAAACGGCTACTTCCAGGATGCGATGAATGACTCGCTTGGAGAGAGTCTGTTGAAAGCGGAGAAGGGAGGAGCGGTTGCGGTCTGGGCCTCGTCGGCGATGTGCTTACCGGAGCAACAGGCGCTGATGAATCGAGAGCTGTATCGGTTGTTGTTTAGCGGGACTAATCGCGGCGCAACATTGGCGGAGCTGATGGGTCAGGCAAAGCGAGCAGTCAGAGATGCTGACATTCGGCGCTCATGGATCTTGCTGGGAGATCCGACGATGCGACTGAAGTGAAGATCACAGCGGAATGTTCCCGTGTTTTTTTGGAGGATTCTGATCGCGTTTGGTGTCGAGCAACTCGAGCGCCCGAATGAGTTTGGGACGCGTCATCTTCGGCTCGATCACTTCGTCGATAAAGCCACGCTCGGCCGCGATGTAGGGCGAGGCAAACTTCTCTCGGAATTCAGCCGCTCGCCGCTTTGCTTCCTGCTGAGGATCATCCGACTGAGCGATCTCGCGACGGTACAGGATGCCAACCGCGCCTTCAGCGCCCATCACCGCGATCTCGGCAGTCGGATAGGCGAAGTTCACATCAGCACGAATGTGCTTGCTGGCCATCACGCAGTAAGCTCCACCGTAAGCCTTCCGCGTTATGACTGTGATCTTCGGCACAGTCGCTTCTGCGTACGCAAACAGAAGCTTCGCACCGTGACGTATGATGCCGCAGTGCTCTTGCTGCACGCCGGGAAGAAAGCCGGGCACGTCCTCGAAAGTAATCAGCGGAATGTTAAAGCAATCGCAGAAGCGGACGAATCGCGCCGCTTTGATCGACGCGTCTATGTCGAGCACCCCGGCGAGGTGCGCAGGCTGATTCGCGACGATTCCAACCGGCCGGCCCGCGAGTCGCGCGAACCCCACAACGATGTTCTTGGCGTAGTGCTCGTGCACTTCGAACAGGTACCCGTCGTCTACTACCAGGTGAACGATGTCGCGAATGTCGTAGGGCACGTTCGCTGATTCAGGCACTACCGAGTTGAGCCGCTCGTCCGCGCGATTTACCGGGTCGCTTGTGGCGACTCGCGGGGGATCATCCAGGTTGTTTGAAGGCAGAAACGACAGCAGCTCGCGGATCACCCTCAAACAGTCTTCGTCGTTTTCGGCCGCGAAATGGGCGACTCCGGAAACCGAATTGTGGGTCATCGCCCCGCCGAGCTCTTCCTTAGTTACTTCTTCGTGAGTGACGGTTTTGATAACGTCTGGGCCGGTGATGAACATGTACGAGGTCGTCTTGACCATTATGTTGAAGTCGGTGATAGCCGGAGAGTAAACCGCTCCGCCGGCGCAGGGACCCATGATCGCCGATATTTGAGGCACGACTCCCGAAGCGAGCGTGTTGCGCAAGAAGATGTCTGCGTAGCCCCCGAGCGACACGACGCCTTCCTGGATGCGAGCGCCGCCCGAATCGTTCAGCCCGATCACCGGCGCGCCCACCTTCATAGCCATGTCCATCACTTTACAAATCTTCTCGGCATTCGTCTCGGAAAGTGAACCGCCGAACACGGTAAAGTCCTGCGCGAACACAAACACGCGCCGGCGGTCGACCAAGCCGTGACCGGCAACGACTCCGTCACCCGGGTACTGCTGGTTCTGCATCCCGAAGTCCTGACAGCGATGCTTCTTGAAGCGATCGAATTCTTCAAACGTTCCGTCGTCGAGGAGGAACTCGACACGCTCGCGCGCCGTCATTTGCCCGGCGGCGTGCTGACGCTCGATGCGCTCCGAGCCTCCGCCCGAAAAGGCGGCGGCGTTCTTCTCCGCCAGCCTCTGCAGGCCATCAGACGATGGTTTCTGTTCGGCCTTTGCCGTCGGCTCTTCTTCGATCCTTCCTTCGGACGTTGCCATGGATGAGCCTCGTATAAGTTTTCTTTGATCGTGAGCCCTCAGTCTAACAAAGCGACGCCGGTGCGCGAAGCGAAACGAGTCGAGTTGGCTGAAGTTGACCGGAACTCAGGGCGGGCGTATAAGCAGAACAAGGAGCGGATTCGTGGGTCGCTTTGGAGGTTGATAGAATGAGCGACGATGCCACGCGGAGCTTGTTGGAAGCCCGGCTGGATGAGCTGGTCAGCCTGGTTAAAGATCTAGCTGACAAGCACACGGAAACTGATGCTCGGATTGAGCGAGTAGAGCTGGTGCTCGAACAACGACTCTATGATACGCGTCCAGTATGGGAATCGGTTCAGGTTGAACTGCGAAATCTTGGCGAGCGTGTTAGCAGTCTCACGAAAGATCTGGCCGAGATGCGTGCTGAGAACAACAATGGCTTCCGCCTTGTTGATCGGAAGATAGGTGTGCTCGGCAAGACGCTGATCGACCTGACAGCTGACATCAGGGAGTTGCAAGATAAGGTAGAGAGAATCGAATCCCAGCCGACGTAGGCCGGGGAATCAAATGCCTAGAACAACATTGCAAATCCGCTTGATCCGTGGTCTATGCGTCCGGGATTCGTGAATCGATTCGCTATTTACCGTATAGACCGCGGATGAAGCTGATCCAAACGGATTTGCGCGGACAAACATCTTCTTTAACGAAGTGTCAGTACCACGTTATTTGAACTCAAGATCGGCGCTTATGGAGACTTTCGTGCACATTGACTGAGGTTAAGGCTTGTGTGAGAATACCGCTGCCATAATGGCGAACTTTCCCTCCTTGAGGTTGGTTGCTTGCTCAATTCAAAGCGAACCACGTTACAGAGCGGAGTGGGACTATGAGCAGCAGCAGGCGTATTGGCAACTACCAAATAACGGACTACGTCGGGAGCGGCGGATTCGGGTCGGTCTTTAAGGCGGAGGACGTTAACACTCCCGGTCGAGTCGTTGCCATCAAGGAGCTGCACAAGAAGCACACCCGCAACGCGGTCATCAAACAGCGCTTCTTCCAGGAGGCGGTTGCGATGGCCCGGCTCGATCACCCGAGTCTGCCACGACTTTTCACCTTTGGTGAAGACAACGGCTCTTACTACCTGGTGATGGAGTTCATCTCCGGCAAAGTATTGACCGATGAGATTCAGGCGATGGGCTCGCTAAGCCCCGCTCGGGCCGCTTCAATTATCGAGCAAGTGCTGGAAGCTCTGAGCTACGCGCATCGCAACGGCATCATTCATCGCGACTTGAAGCCGGACAACATCATTCTTGTCGAAGACGGCGGGCGGTTGACAGTCAAGGTACTCGACTTCGGAATAGCGCGAATGGTGGGTGGCGAGAACCTGACACTGGCCGGTGAAGGCTTCGGGACGCCGGCTTACATGTCGCCCGAGCGAATCGCTGGCGGGGGCGGCGACGACCCGAGGATCGACATATACGCGGCGGGGATCATCTTGTTCGAGATGCTCAGCGGCAAAGCGCCTTTCGAATCGAAGGCGACCGATCCAGCTTTCTACTGGTCTGAAATGCGAAAGCTTCATTCGAGCGAGCCGCTGCCATCGCTGTCGGCGTTCGGCGTGCCCGAGAGCCTGGAGAACTTGATCCGCCGCGCCAGTGCCAAGCGCCTTGAAGATCGTTACCCGACGGCTAACGAGATGCTCGATGACATAAGATCCGCGGGACTCATCGATGCGACGCGGGCGGACCTGGCTCCGACCGCTATGATGAGCAACGCGCGTTTAGCCGTATCCACCGCGCCGGGAGACGCAGACGTTTTTGTGGACGATGTTCGCCGCGGGACGTCGGAGGCGGTTAGGGGCAAGCTTCTGATCGAAGGGCTTGCGGCTGGGTTGCACAACGTTAGGGTCTCGAAGGAAGGCTACAACGATTATCGGATCAGCGTCTCGCTCGAAGATGGGCGCCAGACTGATTTGCAAGTTGCATTGGCGGCGCGTGCGACGATTGCGATGCCGCGAAGCGAAGACACTGCAGCCGGTGGCTTCGAAACATTGAAGCTTCAAGGCGCCGACGACCAAAAGACCGCGTTGCTCGTAGTGGAGAGTCTTCCTGTGGGCAGCACGCTGTTTGTGGGTTCAGAAGCAGTCGGGCATGCGGGCGAGGACGGGCGCGCGACCATCAAGCTGAAGCCGGGAGAGCACGAGGTAAGGGTGACCGTTCCGTCGGGAGCTTCGGCGAAGAGCGTCGTCACAGTAGCGCCCGAGGAGAGCGGCTCAACTAAGACTATCGCATTTCCCCTCGCGGGAGTGCCGACGGTTCAAGCACCACTTATCATTCACGAGACGGCTTCAAGAACAGGCAAACGAGTCGCAGTCGCGGCCGCGGTTGCCCTGTTGCTTGCGGTGGTAGCCGCCGCCTACTTTGTGATACGCGGTCCGGATCGACACACCGAGATAACTTCTTCGGCTCAGGCCGTAGCGCAGCTAACCGCGCCCGAAGCTCCACCGGTGGCGCAACCAAGCACCACCCCGACCGAAGCCGCAGCGAAGAAGGCAGATGAAGACCGCTCCAAGGCGCTGTCCGACGCGGAGAAGGTTGCGCTTGAAAAGAAGCTGGTAGAAACCGAAAAGAAACTAGCCGAGGAGAAGAAAGCTGCGGAAAAGAACGCAGCAAAGCCGGCCGCTCCTCTGCCTTCCGTCGCTGCGCCTTCGAATCCAGAACCGCCTAAGCAACAGCCGGCGCCTGTTGAAGCTAACGATGCTTGCGTTCTTGTGTTGGTAACGGCTCCTGGCGGTCAACCAGCTTCCGGTATGAGAGTCGGAGTTATGGAGCCAACCAATCCGGGCGCCACGTCGTTCAACGGCCGAACAGGCCCGAAGGGACGCTGGCAAACTTGCGGATTGCGCGGAGGACAACAGATCAGGGTGGGGGTGTTTGGTCCCCGCGGCGCGCTTCTTGGAGGCAAGCAGATGGTGCTTACCCGAGGACAGAATCTCGTCGAGATTCAGATCAACAGAGAGTTTAACCCCGACGCCCAGCCATTCGATAAAGCTCGCAAACGTCCGGGCTACCCACTTAATTAGAACACCAACGTGTTCAATGCTCTTTGTTCAATCTTAAACGAACGTGCCAAACTGCAAAGCCCTCCTATCTCGTCGTGGAATCGTTGAAACCAAATACGCCGTTCTGGTAAGCTACGGCTTTGTGTCATGGTCGCAAATCGCGTCATGATGTACTAGCTTGAAAGGAGTCGACAGATAATGGCTAAACGAGGAACAGCACGCGCGGTTCGGTTGACCTGCCCAAAATGCGCCAGCCCGTTCACAGTGGTGGCGTTTCTTTCCCAGGGAATAAACGCGGACGAATACTGGAAGGCGAGAGCCGAAGAACACGATTGCGATACACACGCCAAAGCACTGGCATCGGCGCGATCGGGCGACGGCACGAAGAACCCGTTGAAAGCTTCGAAGGCTGCAGCACGCGGCAAGAAGTAGCTTTTTGTATTGATCCAATCTAGTAAGGCCGGTCGCACGTTGACCGGCCTTTCTTAGTTTGAACTGCTGACCCAATCAACTCTCAATCAGCGGTTTCTCTCCGGTTGATCTGAACCAGAGTGGTCATCGGAAGGGCCGAAACATCCGGCTTCCAGGCTTCCGCGAAGATCGGATCCTTTCCGTAATCGCGCCGCTCCGCATCGTCGGTATGGCGGCCCGCGTGATACGAGCTTCGTACGAGCGGTCCCGCTTCAACATATCGAAATCCCATCTTCAAAGCTTCATTACGCAAAGAGTCAAACTCTTCGGGCGTGTAGTATCTCTCGATTGGAATGTGACGGGGCGTTGGGGCCAGATATTGTCCGACGGTCAAGATGTCGCATCCGGTGTCAGCGAGATCGCGAAACGTGTCGAGCAGCTCATCTAAAGTTTCACCAAGCCCAACCATCAAGCCCGACTTGCTCAGCAGCGGCCAATCACCTTTACGAGTGTGTGCCCTTCGCAGTAGTTCCATTGATTGCTGATACCGGGCGTCGGGGCGCACTCGTTTGTAGAGCCTCGGTACCGTCTCGGTGTTGTGATTCAGAACGTCGGGACGAGCTGACAGCACGTTGTTCAAAGCTTGTTCGTCGCCGCAGAAGTCCGGGATCAGCACTTCCACCCGCGTTCCTGGATTCAGTCTGCGAATCCATCGAATCGTTTCCGCGAAGTGCAGAGAGCCTCCGTCTGCAAGCTCGTCTCGATTGACGCTCGTAACGACGGCGTGTTTGACGCCAAGCCGCTGCACAGCCTCGCCAACGTGACGCGGTTCATTCGGATCGAGGGGAATCGGTTTGCCCTTGCCGACTGCGCAAAAGCCGCAATGTCTTGTGCAGACGTCTCCCAGAATCATGAAGGTGGCGGTGCCTTCGCCCCAGCACTCGAAGATGTTCGGGCATCGAGCTTCCTGGCAGACAGTGTGCAGGCTCAAGTCGCTGACCATTCGAGTGACACGGTCGAAAGTTTCGTCAGCGCGAATTCTGATCTTGAGCCAGTCGGGTCTGCGCCCGGTTAGTTTCGGTTTCGCCATGAGTTTCATTCTGACCAATGCGGCGGAGTGAGGCAAGTCGGGAGCTCGCGGCTGTCAATCCGCGAAGCCCATCTGAAGCCCATCTATTAGTGTTGATACTACTTCTGATGCTAGACCCTCTTAACTGTTGACCCTCTTAACCCTTGGTTTTATAGTTTCGCTAGTGTGGAGACGTTAACAGAAAAGAGACAACGCGGGCGCGCTA
>DATMCM010000640.1:0-8442 GCA_035558335.1 Blastocatellia bacterium
GAAGCGGGTGACGGCGCACCGCTCGTTTTTCTTCACGGCGCCGGCGGTATCGCTGGATGGGAGGGTGCGCTGCCGTTGCTTTCGAGCAGGTATCACGTCTACGCGCCGCTACTGCCAGGCTTCGGCCAGTCAGCCGGGCTCGAGTATCTGGAAGATCAGTTTGATCTGTTTCTACATGGCTTTGACGTGATTGAAGCGCTCGGTCTGGAGCGGCCTTACGTTGTCGGCGAGAGCCTGGGCGGATGGATGGCTGCGGAGATGGCTGCGTTGCGTCCCGACAAGATCGGGCGTTTGGCGCTGACGGCTCCAGTCGGTTTGTGGCGCGACGAGGCTCCGGTAGCCGATCTGTTCGGCAACATGGCTCACGAGCTGGCGCCCTATCTCTTTCACGACATGACGTGCGAGGCCGCGCAACAGATGCTCGGACTGACGCAGCTCTTCAGCGACAAAGACGATCGCACGCAGGAACAGATCGAAACGCTGATCGGCATGTCGCGGGGCTTTCGCACGGTCGCCAAGTTCCTGTTTCCGATTCCCGAGAGCGGACTCGAGCGACGCTTGTGGCGGATCAAGTCGCCGACGCTCATCGTGTGGGGCGAGCAGGATCGGTTCATCTCGCCGATGTATGCAGAGATCTTCCGCGAGAAGATCGCCGGCGCCGAAGTCGTGATGATTCCAAACGCCGGCCACCTGATCGGTTTGGAAAGACCGGAACCGTACGCCAAAGCATTGATCGAGTGGGGCGGATAGGTTCAGAGTTCAGGGTTCAGAGTTCAGAGTTCAGGGTTACAGGTCAGGGTCCTGGTTGCACGTTGCGCAAGATGGTCCGGCATTCGATGCCACTTCGTGGCTATGAAAGCGGGACTACAAACATAGGAGGCAAACGAGTGAAGAGGAAATCGGTCCGCTCGATCTCACTATCTTTGATCGTCGCGATGCTGGCCTTCCTTCCGATCGCGACCGCGCGGACCCGTTCGTCTACTGCCGCCTTACAAACCCCGCGCAAACCCAATGTAGTGTTCATCCTCGGCGATGACCTGGGCTATTGCGACGTCAGCATGTACGGCTGCAAGGAGATTCCCACGCCTAACATCGATTCGATTGGCAACAACGGTATCCGCTTCACCAACGGGTACGTCTCGGCACCGGTCTGCAGTCCTTCGCGAGCCGGGTTGATGACCGGTCGCTACCAGCAGCGTTTCGGGTTTGAGTTCAACGCCGGGCCGCTGCCACGAGCGCTAGCCAACAAAGACATGGGCTTGCCCCTGAGTGAGATCACGCTTGCGCAAGTGATGAAGAAGGCTGGTTACGCGACGGGAATGGTTGGCAAGTGGCATATGGGAATGAATGATCGATACATGCCGACGCAGCGCGGCTTCGATGAGTTCTTCGGCTTCCTATTCGGGGCGAATAACTACATCGATCCAAACAAACCCGGCGTGATGAGCAGGGCCGGCGCAATCGAAGGCGGCGGTAGCAACATGGCCGCGCGTTCGCCGCAAAATCCGATCTATCGCAACACGACGCCGGTTGAGGAAGAGGAATATTTGACTGAAGCTTTCGCGCGCGAAGCGGTCGCCTACATTGATCGTCATCAGCAGGAACCGTTTTTTCTGTACGCGCCTTTCAATGCGCCACACGAACCGTTTCAAGCGACGAAGAAGTACGTCAACCGTTTCCCGAACGTGAAGGACGAGCGCCGTCGTGTTTACATGGCTATGGTCAGCGCGCTTGATGACGGCGTCGGCGCGATTCTCAAGAAGCTGCGCGACACGGGGCTTGAGAAAGACACGCTGGTGGTTTTTCTGAGCGACAACGGCTGCGCGACTTACACTGGCGCTTGTACAAATGATCCATTGCGCTTCGGCAAGCTGACGCACCTGGAAGGCGGATTCCGCGTGCCGTTTGCGATGCAATGGCGGGGCCATCTGAAAGCGGGAATGGTGAGCGATCAAGTGATTTCATCGCTCGACCTGTTCCCTACTGCGACGGCGATCGCAGGGGGCGAACTTCCTAAGGATCGAGTGCTGGATGGAGTCAACCTGATGCCTTATCTGACCGGCGAAAAGAAGACGGCTCCCCACGAAGTCTTATGCTGGCGTAATGGCTCGAACGCGGCAGTTCGAAAGGGCAACTGGAAGTTGTTCAAAGGCGGCAATCATTACTGGCTGTTCGATATGTCGAAAGACATTGGCGAGCAGAGGAATCTCGCGGCCGAGCGTCCTGAGATCGTCGAGCAGTTGAAGAAGGAATTCGCCAGATGGGAGGCGCAGATGAAAGAGCCGCTGTGGCCGTGTCGCAAAGCGCCCGGTGCCATCTGGGAAGTTGACGGCATTAAGCTCGACATTTGTATTTGATCTCGGCGACATCGTAAAGTCCGAACGCCAGGTACTTGAAGGGCCTCGAAAACCGGTATGCTATGCGCGAGCATTGATCGAGTGGGCAAGTAACCTTCGGAATTCAGATGAAAGGCTTCTCCGCGAAATCTCTGCGCCTCAGCGTCTCCGCGGTTAGTAAACGTCGAAATCCTGCCTAACCGCAGAGACGCTGAGACGCAGAGATTTCGCGGAGTAAACAACACCAATGGAGCTACCCATGGCGACACCAGAAAGATCAATTCCAAACCAGCGAACGATGGACGGCGATTGGAAGCACCTCTTCTCCTATCACGCTTTCGAGCCGGTGCTAGACCACGCCGAAGGCATCTACCTCTATGACAAAGAGGGCACCCGCTACATCGACGCCTCGGGCGGCCCGATAGCAATGAACATCGGCCACAGCGACCGCCGAGTCGTCGAAGCCATCACGCGACAAGCCGAAAAGTACGCGTACTGTCACCCGGCGCTTTCAAACCAACCGCGCGCCGAAGTGTGCGCGCGAATCGCGGGCGTCGCGCCGGGCAATCTCAACACTACCTACCTGGTCTCGGGAGGATCGGAAGCAGTCGAGACTGCTATCAAGATCGCTCGCCAGTATCATCTGTCCCGAGGCAACCAGCAGAAGAGCGTCGTGATCGGAACCTGGGACAGCTATCACGGGATGTCGCTTGGCGCGTTGTCTGTCGCTGGAGGGCCGGGCTTTCGCAAGCCATTTCTTCCGATGCTTGCAAACTGGCCTCACGTCCGGCATTACCGCAACCCGAAGGAGCGGCCCGAGGGAATGAGCGAAGTTGATTGGTCGCTCCAATGCGCTCGCGAGTTGGAAGAGACGATCTACTTCGTGGGGCCGGAGCAAGTTTCCGCGTTCATCGCGACTCCGATCGGAGCGGGCAAGGACTACGGCTTGATGCCGCCAAAGGAGTACTGGGAAGCGGTCCGCGAAATCTGCGATCGCTACGATGTGTTGCTGATCGCCGATGAAGTAGTGAGCGGCTTTGGTCGCACCGGTCGCTGGTTCGCGATGGAGCACTTCGGCGTGCAAGCGGACATCATGACCACTGCCAAAGGGATCTCCGGGCTTTTTGTCCCGATGGGAGCGGTGACTGTGAGCGACCAGGTGAACGAGCCGTTCGCGGCCGGTGAGACTTTTGTTCACGGCTTCACAAATATGGGGCACCCGCTGGCGTGCGCCGCGAGTCTCGCGGTTCTGGACATAATCGAGAAAGACAGGCTGGTCGAGAACAGCGCCGAGGTGGGAGCGTATCTGCACTCAAACGCGGAGCGGTTCCTCGCACGTCGCACGATCGCCGAGTCTCGCGGCAAAGGCTTGTTGATGGTGCTCGAGTTGGTCCGCGACAAAGACACGATGGAGTGGTTTCCCGCTGAAGCCGCCGCCGATGAGAAGTTCCAGGCGATCGGGCTAAAGAACGGACTTGCCTTCTACATGAGTCTGTACGGCCCGCGTCGGCCGGGAGCCTTGAAACGCGGAATGCCGATCTTCATCGCTCCGCCTTTGTGCATAACTCGCGAGCAGGTCGATGATTTGATGGACAGGTTGGATCAAACTCTCAACGAATGGGAAACGACGATGCGAATCTAACTCTCGCCTTCAAATAATTCGAGGTCATCCCAGTAAGCGCCGTGAACGCCGACCACCGCAGCACGACGCGCTCGTCGTACACGGCGGTCGCCCGTCCGCCCAGTAGGATCTTGGCTTTTTAATAACCGCAGCATCTAACAGAGGCCGTGTTCGCGCGGGATTTCTGACGCCGGCCCAGCAGGCGGAACCAGGAGCCTTTCCAGCGGTATGCCGCTTCGATACTGGGCAAGTAATTCCTCCGGATGGATCACCACACCAATCGGATTTGCCTCGAAGGAGTCAGTTCGCATGAAAGCGTTCGCTTCTTCCGCCGTACAGCAATCAACTTGAAACTCCATCCGGTTCCCGTCAGGGTCTTGGTAATAAAACGAGAGCGTCAAACCGTGGTGGACCGGCCAGTAAGGCGTGATACCCGCTTCTTTCAAACGCGCGTAGGTATCGAGCAGGTCTCCAAGATTCGCGTAAGTATAAGCAACGTGATTGACACCGATCTCGCCCCGCTCTCCAGCCTCATCGCTCGTCGCCTTAAGCACGGACAGGTTGGCGAAGGCGAAACGATGGTGCTCATCGTCGTAGGTGAGGAAGGCCAGGGCAGGGTTCTGATAAACCACACTCGCCTCGAAGACCGTTTGATACCAGGCGATCATTTCATCGAAGCGTCTTGTGCTGTAGACGACGTGAGCAAGTTTCACAGGTTTTGCCATATTAATCTCTCCTTCGGTCAAGTAGTTTATTCCGCGATTTCCCGAATGCCTTGTTAAGCGAGAAGGGAGGCATGAGTTGATATCGCCTGCGGGAGGCTTCGTTCAGCGGCACTATCACGGGTCAGGCCAGGGCCGCATTGCAGGACGCAGCGCCTCGTACGCGTGAGCCAGCCTCAAAACTCCTGCATCGTCAAAACGATGTCCGACGATCTGCAATCCGATCGGCATGCCGTCCTCGTCATAGCCGGCACATATCGAAGCTGCCGGCTGCTCCGACATGTTGAACAGTGCGGTGAACACGATGTGGTCGAACGGACGAGCCGGGTTACTGCCGGGTGTTGGCTCGTCGACGGCGTAGGCAGTGATAGGCGAGGTCGGGCTGATCAGGAAGTCATGGCCTTGGATTGCTGCCACGGCTTTCTCACGCATCAGCATGATCTGTCCGAGGGCGCGTAACGCATCCACCGCACTGCGGCCCTCTGCGCGCCGGCACCACGCGAGGATAAATGGCATGACCTTTGCGCGGCGATCCTCAGAAAGCCGATCGATCACGGCCAACAGACGGGACTGGAAGAAAAGATCAAGACCATCGAGCATTTCCCCAGTGACAAAGGGCTCCACTAGTTTGACAGTGGCGCCGGCGTCTTCGAATGCTTTTGCCGCCGTCTCGATCGCACGACGCACGGACGGTTCCAGCGCGAGCCCAACTCCAATCTCAATCAAGAGCCCGAGCTTCGTACCTCGTACCTCGCCCTCGAGTGCACCCGCCCAGTCCCGCGATTCGTAAGGCAGAGCCATATAGTCGCGCGCATCGGGTTTTGTCAGCGCGTTCATCAGAGTCGCTGCATCACTAACTGTGCGGGTCATCGGGCCGGTGACTCGACCCAGATACGGCGGATAGATCGGTATCCGCCCCAAGCTGAGTTTTAGAGCAAAAACGCCGTTGTAGGCTGCTGGGAGACGCACGGAGCCGCCGATATCGGTGCCCAGCGCAAGCGGACCATAGCCGGCGGCAATCGCTGCACCGGCGCCCGAGCTGGATCCGCTCGTGTTTCGTTGAGTATTCCACGGATTGCGCGTGATACCGTGCAGGCTGGAAACGCCGGAAGCCAACATCCCGAAATCCGGCATGGTAGTTTTCCCAAGTATGACGCAACCGGCCTCTCGAACTCTCGCAGCCGGGGGCTGATCCGCCGCGGCAGGGGTGAAGTCCGCCGCTGCTGTACCGACTGGAACGGGGACGCCCCTGGTAGCAATCAGTCTTTGATCGTGATGGGCACGGCGTCGAGCGGACTCAAGGGCTTGCCCTCCCGCCAACGCTTCTCGGACGCCATTGCCTGGTCGAGTGCACCCTCGGCATCGATTATGTACATTGCGTTGAGCTGTTGCTCCCAGCTCTCGATGCGGAGAAGTACGGCGCGCGTCACCTCGACAGGCGAGAGCTCCTTAGCGTGGTAGGCGTCCGACAATTCACGAGCAGTGAGGTTGTGCAGCACGGTTGTCATACTAACTCCCGAATTACGCTTCGATTTCTCACACAGAGCAAAAGTTCTTGTTGATCGAAGGACGGGTTACGAAGTCGCAAAGTCCCGCTCCAATTCTCAATCCCGCCATCCGATTGAGAATCACAGTTTGCGCTGGCGCCTTCGATTCGACGATCAAGGTTCCGATCAAAAAACGTCGCCCATCTGCGGTCACATCATATTCGCGATAAAGTCGTGCATCGGAAGGTTAGACAACCTGACTGACAGATTGAAGGCCGCGGACACTTTAGTTTGGGTTGAGCGGATTTTCAAACAGGAATGACACCACGAGCTAACGCGAATCATTTGGAGCGCAGCAAACCAGGGCTCCGTTTTGAGGCGGGAGCGGCAACCGGAACCAGACGTCCCAACTTTGGCGGCTGGATCTCGCCGTGCATTTTGAAATAGTCGATCACTACATCTGATAATGATTTCGTCGAGTCCGACTGTTTGGTCCTAAGAAAAGTTTGATAGAGATCGCCGCCCTGGGCGAGAAAGCTGTTCGTTGCGACGCGATATGCCCTTTGATTCTCCGCAGGCCGATTCCCGATTTGCAATTCGACCAACCGCTGGCGGATGGGACGACTCAGATCGTACGTTGCGCGTAGTCCCGAAACCTGAACAAGTCCTCGCTCCAACGATAATCCCTGCTCAAGCACCTCTCGAATCTCGACGCCGGTCATTTCACAAACCACCAGCGTATTCAAAAACGGCAGCGAATCGAGCACATTTCCATTCGTCACTAGTCCCTCGGGTAAATCTGCTCGCAAGCCCCCGGCGTTTTCGATCGCGATGTCCGCACCGCTTACTTCTCGCATGACATCGGCCACGAAACTGCCCAGCGAGGACTCCGCGTTGTAATCGCGAACCAACCTTGTCTTCGATTTGCCGACTACC
The DNA here is from genome assembly GCA_035558335.1 of Blastocatellia bacterium. GTDB lineage: Bacteria > Acidobacteriota > Blastocatellia > UBA7656 > UBA7656 > Onstottus_B. Next base: position 7,103 of record DATMCM010000640.1, read on the forward strand.
TTACCGATCTGTGGCGCTACTTGTTGCTTGTAGTGTTCGATTTTTGCCTCGACCACCGGATCAGGTAAGAGCTTGTCGCTCCAGACCTTTAGTAACTCACCCTCGTGCGAAACGAGCTTCTTTGCTCTTAAAGTGAGTTTCAGATATCCCAGCCGTGTGCCGTAACCGTAGGTCTGCACGATCAGCGTTCCGGTCTTTGGGTGGACGAAGGGCTTCTCGATTCCGCGATGAGCGTGGCCTCCTACGAATACATCGATGCCTTCGACTTCACCGCAGAGCTTGATGTCTTCTTCAAAGTCGCGTTGCACCTCGGGACGGGCTTCGGCGTCGGTCTGTTGGGGACCCGTCTTGCCCTGATGCGCAAGCACTACGATCAGGTCGACTTGAGGCTTTAGCTCCTTGACCAAATCGCGCACGACAGGAATCGGATCGAAGAAGTCGAGGCCGGTTATCCCCGACGGCAGCGCGACGCTCCGTGCGTCTTCGCCGATGATCCCGATCACTCCCAGCCGCACACCGTCTCGTTCGATTATTGTGTACGGGCGGCTGTACCGGTGAGTGGTGCCCTTATAAAAGATGTTCGCACCCAGAACCGGGAACGGAACGCGGTACATCTGCTTTTCGAAGTTGTCGCTGCCATAGTCGAATTCGTGATTGCCGATCGCCATTGCGTCATAGTTCATGCTCGCCATCATTTCCATCAACGCTTCACCGCGCGTCAGATTTTGACAGCATTCCGGTAAACATGTCACCGGTGTCGAACAAGAAAACGGTCTTATTCCTTTTGCGGATTTGATTAACGAGCGTCGAAAGCTGAGCCGCGCCGCCGAGTTTGGGCGAACCTTTCAACCAGTATGCGGGAATGGGATCGAAGGCGCTGTGAAAATCATTCGTGTACAGAATCGTCACATTGCGAATCTGGTCTTGCTGCGCGCGGCCCGCCTCTCCCAGGAGCGAGACGAGGATGAGTAGCCATAAGCTGCATCGAAAGAATGTTGGCAATTTTTCGCTCCGGCGGAATGCTAGTCGGTTGACTCCTTCATTTCGAGAATGGCTTCGTCGCGGTAACGGTTGCAGTGCAAAGCGGGACGAGGCGTTCCGAAAGTCGGTTGTAATCAGGGCTGCCCAATCATTGGTTGCTTCTTTTGGTCGCGCCAAACTAAGGCTTGATCATCTGCTGCTTCCCGTCCTTGTTCGTCAGTTTCACACGAGCGTCCGGACCTTGCGCTTCCAACAAAGCATGCGTGGTATCGGTTTCACCAACGATTCCGAGACCTCCGCCTTCGACTGATGCTCCGAGTTTCACCTCGGGCCGTCCTTTGGGATCGATCAGCCGAAAC
>DATMCM010000641.1:0-5743 GCA_035558335.1 Blastocatellia bacterium
GCAGACCCGCTTGCGCGAACTGCCTCGCATTTGTCATAGCCGGCAGGCGATGCTTGAGCGCCGCATCGGCAATCTCTTGTCGTAGCAAATAGGTCAGCGGGCCGACGACTACCAAGAGGGCTTCGACCTGCTTACTGATCATTGTGGCGAACGCGCCGTTGAAGTCTTCTGGACGCCGAAGATCGGCGACCTCGAGCGCCACACTTTGGTTTCGTGAGGCAGCCTCAAGCTCGGCAAAGCCGACCTGTGACGATACCTGCCCGAGCACTCCCACCCGCGAAAGCTTTGGGACTACCTCCTTCAGCTGGCCCAGGTACTTAGCCCAGAGATCAGGGCTTGCATCAGCGGTCAACCCGGTAACATTTCCCCCTGGTCGGGCCAGGCTCGCGATAAACCCGGCGCCCACTGGATCCGCGGCGAAGACCATCACAACGGGTATCGTCGAGGTCGCGTGCCGGACAGCTGCGACGTGTAGGTTTGTACCAGTAACAATCACGTCCACCTTGACCCGCACCAGCTCAGCAGCAAGATCCGGCAGCCGCTCCATCTTGCCGTCCCCATACCGCTGCACGAAGACGATGTTGCGGCCCTCCACATATCCGAGTTCGCGCAGCCCGTCCTTGAGCGCGTGGAATAGCGACGCTACCGATTCGCCCGTCGCACCCAGCAGAAAGCCGATACGGTACACTTTTGCGACGGGCTGGGCTTCTGCGGCAGACCGCAAGATGGTGAGGCCGCCCGCGAGCGCGCCGACGAACCCGCGCCGATGCATCATCGAATTACCTCGTCGACGAAATAGGATTCGAGCGTACTACTGCGGAAATGTTGCGATCTCTCATGCAATGCCCCATCGCCAAGGACACATCTTAGCATATCCTTGGATGCGGGGGGTGTGCACTACAGCAATTTCGTTGCCAACGTCTGCTTTCGGGTCAAAAGCGTCATTTTGACCGTGCGCCGCTTACTTCCGGTCTACCCCGTTGCCGATAGCGGCAGACTGATGTGAAACACTGCGCCACGCCCGGCCTTGTTCTCTGCCCATATCCGACCGTCGTGGGCTTCGATGATCGTTCGGGCAATGGACAATCCCATTCCCATGCCCTCAGCCTTTGTTGAGAAAAACGGCTCAAAAACCTCCTTGATCTTCTCAGACGGAATGCCTGGCCCAGTGTCAGATACCGAAACCTCGGCGAAATTGTCGTTACGCGCGGTATGGACGGTAACCCTGCGTTCGGCTCTCGGCATGTGTGACATCGCATCCATCGCGTTCACGATCAGATTGACAATCACTTGCTGGAGTTGAACCGGATCGGCCCTGATGGGCAGCGACATCGGAGCGGTGAAGCCGCTCAAGTTAACTTCCCGAGCAATTGATAACGGCGAAAGCAACTGGATGCTCTCGCCTGCGATTTCGTTTAGATCAACGTCCTTGATTTCGGATGGCGCTTTTTTTAGCAAGCTGCGCAGGCGCCGCAGCACGTTGTTGGCGCGCTGATCATCGAGCCGAATATCGGTAACGATCTCCCGGAGTTCATCCAGATTTGGGGATGAAGACTTCAGCAACAACTCCGCCGTTTCGGCGTTGGTCAGAATAGCCCCAAGCGGCTGGTTAAGCTCGTGGGTTATTGAAGCGGTCAGTTCACCAGCCATCGAATAGCGATTGGAGTGAGCCAGTTCTGCCGAACGGCGGCTAGCCTGGACTTCGAAATAGAGACGACGACGGCGCTCACTTACCAGAACGATGATAAGCCCGACCTGTGCCAACAGCACTGCCACAAGCAATGCAATATACCAACGATACTTGTCCCACAGGGTCGGTTCGCGGAAGTAGATTTCGCTTCCCGGCGGCAGCCGGCTCTCGCTAATGCCCCAGCGCTGGAGCTGCCGCCAGTCATATTTGGCTGGGCCATACTCAAGAGGCGGCGTCTTTATGTCGGACGGCTTTTCGCCAGCGAGAACACGTAGAACGACATCGGTCGTAGCCTTGGTGCCAGCCAATACTGAAGCCATTGGCCCGCCTACGATCTCTCCAGTGAAAAAGGAGTCGTCGAACGTGAAAATTGGCGCGTTCGCAACGCTAGCGAGTTCTGTCAGTGCTCGTTGCCCCGCATGTACTTCACCCCGCGCGATCCGTGTCTGATTCCAGTAGATCGCGCTATCCGGCGGCAGAGATGCCGCTTCCTTCAGGATCTCGTCGAATGATAGATCGTTGTAGAATCGCAACGTGACACGATCTTTCAGGGACTCAAGTTCCCGCTTTATTTCTCCTATCCAGAACCGTTCAGAGTTGCCAGTCACCACAGCTATGGTTTTTGTGTTCGGCAGCAGTTGCAGGATGTTGCCGAATAGGACGGGTATCTTCTGTCGGACCGCCACGACGGTGTCGTTTTCGGTCAACGTGAGACTCTGGACTCGGCGGGCCTCAATCGTGGTGAGGATCATCGGGATCGCGGGAAAAAGCTCGCTCCTGTGACGCTGGACGAATGCGCCGCCGAGCGCACCAAACGTCACAATTAGATCGGGCGGGCGATGGTCGAATAGCGCGTGGAGATACCCGACGAATTGGGTTTCGGCATTCTGCTCATCGGCCCGCGCGGCGATAACCGAAACTTCCTCGATGATAACGGGCCAAGGTGACCGACGCTCCAGTTCTTGCCTCAGCGCCTTTGAGTATTCACTCCAAGGTTTGGAGTTTTGATCAAAGGATTGAAGGATCAAGACGGTTTTGGGCTCGTCAGCTGCGATGCAGGTTCGCGTCGGGATGAACATCGGTATGGCCGTGCAGACCACAATAAACCAGACCACACGTCGAGAGCAGCCGCCCGTCACCTGCCTTGGCCCTTTCCTTTGGCGAGAACGTTATCATATCCGTGGACACGACGGAGTGCCGCATGTCGCTTTTGGGTCAAAAGCGGAAATACTCATGATAAGCAAAGCTTGTCCGCTATTGAGCACGTTTATGAGTACACGCCCTGGTTTCTGGAGTCGATTTCCTGGTCGAGATTGCGAAGGTAGGACAATCCTTCCACCGTTAACCGGTGCTCATCTTTTTCGCCCGCGAGGTACATTTTCATCAAATGCCTGATGAGCCGCTCACGGGCACCCTTGGCCTCGGAACGGCCAGCAAGCGCGCCATATATGTTCAGCGCGCGATCAACGGGTAGAGCATTCATTTGACTGTCCCGGGATGGTTAGAGCCTCTGGATAGCTAAGGCTCGTTGCCCCCAATCGTTCCTCTGAAACCGCACATCTCGTGACGCATTTTTAGGCCTGAGGTCGCGGGGACCGATGCGAGGTCAGTATTTGTTGGAACCAATGTCGCCGGGGCAGCTTGGTGATGGCTACCGGATGCAATTGGCCCCACAAGGCATCCGATGGATATGGCGGCCTCAGTTTCCCCCAAGCTGGGGCCGCTTTCCTTTCGAAGAAAGGGCCGCCACCAGGCGGCCTTACGTTGTCGGCGTGCCCGTGTTGAGAAGCTGCGAAATGGCGGTGACCAATTGCGCGGGCGCGAAGGGCTTGGTCAGCAGAATGCTGTCGGGAACACCATTTGCGGCCCATTTGTCGGCACTTGCTGCGGTCATGTAGATGATGGGGAAGGCCGGGTCGATCTCTCTGGCGTGTCTCGCTACTTGCCATCCGTTCATCTTGCCTCGCCCGAGATCAATGTCCGTTACGAGTGCGCGGTATTTGCTCTTGCCTGCCTTCAGCAAGGTCACCGCCTCTTCTCCGGATGGTGCGATTGCTGGCTCAAAACCTCCAGCTGCAAGAGCGGCTCCAACAATGCTGTGAATCAGAGGGTCATCATCAACGACCAAGATGACGGGTAAGTCTTCCAACGGCCTTCCCAGCTATCCAGCGCAAAAACACATTACTCCGAAGTCGCAGATTGGTTCCGCAAACGGACAAAAGCGAGCTTAAGGAAACAGGAAACCGTGACCTGTTCGACTAATGAAGGAGGCCGCCAACGGAAATAGCGGGGGTAGCTTAAAGAACCAGGCCGCTTCCGGGGGCGAGCGGGGTTACGTGGTTGCGCTACTCCCATTCAAAAGCTGAGAAACGGCTGTAAGCAGTTGTGCTGGTTTTGTCAGGAGAATGCTGTTGGGCACTCCTTTGCAGGCCCAATCATCGGCGCTGGTCCCTGTCATATAGACGACAGTTCACACAGCCGCGATCAGCGAGCCAAGCGGCACATCCAGGGTGTAGATGAATCCGGACGGTGCATAGGCCAGCTGCACCTGGCCATTCAATTGTTGGCCGAGAGACTCCATCATGCGGGTGCCGAAGCTTCGACGTGTTGGAGGCTCGACCGCGGGACCACCTCTTTCGGTCCAGGCAAGGCGAAGTCTCTGCTTCACTTCGTCGATCGTCCATGCGATTTCGACGCGGCCGGCGGGGATCGAGAGTGCACCAAATTTCGTGGTGTTGGTGCAGAGTTCGTTCAACGTCATTGCAAGCGCGATAACGGCCCCGGAGGTGATTCTGATATCCGGCCCGTTGAAATGGAATCTTCTGTCCCCCCGGCTGTCATAGGGCGCGGTCGCGCCGCTAAGGGTGTGCGTGAGACTGGCGTTTGCCCAGCTGACCTGCATCAGCAGATCGTGGGCTCGCCCGAGAGCGGTCAACCGGCCTTCCATGGCTTTCTGTCCGTGCTCAATACTGGACGCTGCCCGGAAGCTTTGGGACGCGATTGCGCTGACGGTGGCAAGCGTATTCTTGATGCGATGATGCAGTTCCCCAAGGATGAGCTTCTGCAGCTTGTCGGCGGCCTCACGCTCCCTGGCGTCGATCCCGGCCTGCGCAAGCAAGGTTTTGGCGTCGATGCCGGCCTGTTCCAGCAACAGGCGGAGGCTGTCGTTCTCCGCCAACAACACGACTTCCTGCGCGGAGCGCGGCGACGGGTCGATTGAAGTTGTGCTGCGAAATGTCTCGTCCGCTGACGACATGGCCGGGCTCGGAACAATCTTTAAGGCGCCCGCGCCCACCATCGCCTGCAACTCGGCGATCATTTGCTCCACAGCCAGCGGCTTACCGAAGAAGCGGCTGTCAGCCGGCCTTTCCGCGTCCGATGGTTTTACTTGGCCGGAAACCAGAATGATCTTGATGGATGGCCAGCGGTCGTGCACCGCGTGAGCCAGCTTCAGGCCGTCCATGCTGCCGGGCATTTGAATATCGGTAAATAGCAGAGATATGTCCGAGCGGGACTCGAGGATGGACAATGCCTCGTCGGCGTTAACGGCTTCAACAGAGCGGAACCCGGCATCCTCCACGATGTCGACGGCACGCATGCGCAGAAGCATCTCGTCTTCGACGACAAGGACGTTCGGCACCTCGGTTGAATCCACTGACATGGGTAGCCTCACTCTCTGTCGAAGCAGGCGTAAAAGATCTGCTTGGGCAGTTGCTCAAATGCGTGTGCAAACTTCGAGACCGCAATTCCTCGGCCATCTGGCTCGGACGTCGCCATTCGGCGTCCGTGAGCGAATGCATGGACCATTGCTGCGCCTATCGCGGGCAAATAGCGAGCTAAATCACAATAAATCGCTACGGCGCGCCAAGGGAAACCCATCGTCGTTGATGCGCATGATCAACAACCCGACACCTTAGGGATTGGTCAGTCCCCGAGGGCAGAGGGACCAAGACCGACAAATCAGCAGCCTCCAAATCGCTCCTGCATATCTGTCGTCGCCTTCCCGGTTTTGCTTCGTAAGAAACTGAATTCCGCTGTTTGCAAATTTCCCCG
>DATMCM010000642.1:0-5512 GCA_035558335.1 Blastocatellia bacterium
TATCAGCTTTATCTCAAGGGCCGCTATCACTGGAACAAGCGCACCGAAGCAGGAATCAAGAAGAGCATCGAGTATTTCGAGTACGCGACCATACTCGATCGTAGTTACGCGCTTGCTTACGCGGGGTTGGCGGATGCCTACAACCTGATGGCAAGCTACAGCGCAAAGCCGCTTGCAACCCCCTTTCTGCGGGCAAAGGCGACCGCACTGAAAGCACTGAGCCTGGATGACACACTGCCCGAGGCTCATGTGGCGCTCGCCGCGGTAAAACTCTGGCGTGAGTTTGATTTTAAGGGCGGTGAACGAGGATTCCGAAAAGCCATCCAGCTCAACGCGAGTTATTCGACCGCTCATCTGTGGCTGGCGCTGTATCTTGCAGCGGTAGAGAGGATCGATGAAGCCCTATTGGAGATAGAGCTCGCGCACCAGCTTGACCCGCTTTCCCGCGTGATAAACCTGAACCTCGCGAGAGTGTTCTATTTCGCGCGCCGGTACGACGAATCGATAGAGCAATGCCTCAAAACCATCGATATGTATCCTGATTATCTGATCCCGCATCGGCGACTGGGAATTGCTTACGGCGAGAAGGGAATGTTTCCGGAAGCGGAGGCGGAATTCAAAAAAGCGCTGTCGCTTTCACCGGATGACACCGAGACCATGTCCGCGATGGGATACGCTTACGCCGCGGCCGGCCGCATCGAGGACGCGCGAATGATTCTCGACCGGACAAACGAGATCGCGAAGTCCGCTTACGTCTCGCCTTACAGCCTGGCAAGAATCCATGTCGGTCTTGGGGAGATCGATAAAGCTTTCGAGTACTTGGAGAAAACCTATCAGGAGCGGCACGGAATTCTGACTTATTTAAAGGTAGAAGCGGCGTTCGACCGGCTTCGATCGGACCCGCGTTTTGAGAATCTGCTGCAGCGGATGGGATTGTCAACTAGGAGTACTTGACGTTTTCCCGGACCGTTGAAGGCAAAACGGCGATCGGCTTCACCGCAACTGAACAAGCTTGCCCCCTTTCAACCCGAAGCGGATCGGGCGCTTCTGACTCGGGCAACATAGAGGATCCTTTGGAGCGTAGGTAATTGATTCGGCATGAATAATACCGTCTTTGACTGACTGAACATCGCCCTGGCCCAGCGCTGCTCGACCCACTACAACCCACCGCTGTTCTTGAGCGCAAAGACCGTGACCTCGCAATGCACATTAGCTGGATTGCTCGCTCCTGCGTTCGCGCAGCCCGGCAGGTTATCGTCGATGCAGTAAGCCGCCACTGCTTCATCCTTTTTGTCGCCATCCAGATCAGCCATTATCGGTTTGGGCTGTTCGCTGACCGGACCCTGTTTGGCGATGTGGCGTTGAATAGCCCTTTGGAGCGCAATCGGCGCTTGCGCCGACGCCGCGGCAACAACTACTGCAAGTAAACCTGCGGCGAATGCCAATCGGAACAGTGAGCCCATAGCTGCCCTCCTTCAGTAGATAACTTTCCCCTGAATCAGCATTTTCTCCACCTTGAATGCGATCAACACCAGAGACCCGGCTTGTCCCCGAATGGCGGGATGCGGAAACTCCAATTGCAGAGTTTTGTCATTAGGGCCTAACAGCGGTCGGCCGTGGTACTCGCGCGGAAAGACAACCTGAAACTCGCGGCCCGCGCCTTGTGTCACCGAGTAGCGCAACAGAGGAACCTTCTCTGCCGCATTCAGGAAGACAAAGTTCTTGAGCGTATCGGTGGTTTGGCTTTGCCAATAGCGAGCCAAATCCCGGTCATCAGACTGCACGTTTGAACTGTAGGCCACGCGGAGCACAACGGTATCGGGAAACCCTACAGTCAGAAAGTCCCTGGCCCTTTGGTCCGCCGCCTGTTTCTGCGCCGGCTGAAACTGATCGTACTTCACCCTGATCTGTTCGAGTCGCACCAGAGCCTGACGGATCGGCTGTGCTGACCGAAAGTCCGCTTGATAGCTGATCTCAGGGCGGGATTCGCGCGCCCTGTCTCCGGCGCCCGCAATGCTCGACGTCCCAAGAGGCTCGATAAGCGTCTGACTCAGCGTGTAGTTCTTTCCCCAGGGCGAGTCCTCCAGCAGCTTACGGCATTCGCGCTCTGACCACTGTTGAAACTCTTTCTTCTCCCAGAACTCTCCGCCCTGACTCCCGGCAATACACGCCAGAGCCAGTGAGATCAGAAGCATTTCACTTTTCATCTTCATAAAAGGCGGGGTTTATATACCACGCGTCATTCTGACCAGCAATCTGTTTGTTAGATTCCTTAGGAGTGACGAACTGTGCCTTGCACAACTGCATGTCAGCGAGCTGCCGCTTCGATCACCTTTGTTGCGAATCACCCTTACGAAACTGACCAAAAGAGAGCGACACCTGCGTCTTGCATATTCTCTCCATCCCCATTACTTTCTCTGGTTTGAATCGCTGCTTATGATTCTTTTCCGCTAAAACGGCGAGTTTGATAGGACACATGACAAGAAGACCCAGTTTCAGGAATCTGATCCTCTTTGCGTGTTTTTTGCTAGGCCTCCATCTTTTGGCCTGCGTTCAGTCTAAGTCGATCAGGGAACTCCGGCCAACCATCATCCTGATTTCACTGGACGGGTTTCGTTCTGATTACCTGGAGAAATACGATCCGCCCAACCTCAACTCTCTCGCTCGAGAAGGCGTGCAGGCAAAGTGGATGACTCCTTCTTTCCCAACCAAGACTTTTCCTAACCATTACTCCATCGCGACCGGGCTCTACCCGCAAGATAACGGCATCGTCGAGAACAACATTTGGCTTAAGGACTTCAACGCCACGTTCACGATGGGCACTCGCGAAGAAGTTCAGAACGGGCGCTGGTGGTTAGGCGAGCCGATCTGGATAACCGCCGAGAAGCAGGGACAAAAAACCGCGCCGTATTTCTTTCCCGGAAGCGAAGCTGAAATAGCGGGAACGCGACCGACTTACTGGAAGGCTTACGACGGAAACGTGCCTAACGATGCTCGCGTCGATACGATCCTGGCCTGGCTCGATCTGCCCGCCGCCGAGCGGCCGACTTTCCTGACTCTCTACTTCAGCGACGTGGACCATGCCGGGCACGAGTACAGCCCCGATTCGGTCGAAACACACGACGCCGTCCACAAAGTTGACGCCGATCTCGGCAGACTTATGGCTGGTCTCAAAGCTCGCGGAGTTTTCGAGCGAGTTAACCTGATCATCGTTTCGGATCACGGCATGGCGACTCAGGACCCGAAGAACGTAGTTATCCTGGATGATCTGTTCGATACGAATCTTGCTGCAAAGATCTTCTGGACAAGTGAGATCGTCAGCATCTTTCCAAAGGAAGGCAAGGAAGACACGATCTACGCTACGCTAAAAACGAAACTGCCCCCCCAAGCAAAGGTTTATCGCAAGTCGGAAGTACCGGCGCGTTTTCATTACTCGAGCAGCCCGCGCATCGCCCCGCTGATAGTCCTGCCTGACGAGGGTTGGGTATTGACTACGCGGAAACACTTCAATGAGATGAAGTCCGAAGGCGACGGGAATCGAATGAGAGGGGGGCACGGTTACGATAACGAGCTGCCTTCGATGCGCGCGATCTTTATCGCTCACGGCTCGGCGTTCAAGAAAGGCGCGGTCATCGAGCCGTTTGAAAACATTCAAGTCTACAACGTGATGACCAGGATTCTGGGCCTCACACCCGCGCCCAACGATGGCAACGATAGCGTGGCCAATGAGGTTTTGGCGGATAAGCCACCGCAAATGTAATAGGCTCGTGAGGTTAGTTTCGCATTTTTATTCACCTCGCCCTAAAACGGATTTGAGCAAAAAGACCAGGTCTATGGGCGTCATCGCCTCCTGGATCTCATTTCAGGTTGTTGATTACGCATATAAACGGGCTGCCCTCACGTTGCTTGATGAACCCTCGCGAGTCCAGACGCACCACCGATCTGCGAACTGAATCGCTCTGGTTGCCACCGATGCAGAACGCGAAACCGCCCTGCGTGTCTTGTCCGATCTCGATGACGATGACCGAGTGGGACACGTAGTTCTTGTTTGCCTTTGCGAAAGCGAAGCTGAACTTGTTGCCGCCGCGGTTGTGCTGGATGATGTCGCCGACGTTTGGCGCGTGTTCGCTGATGTCAACGCCCTGGAAGACGCCCGTCCCGTTTGTGGCGTTCTGTATCGCTTGGTTAACGAACACCGAATGCGCCATCGCGAACTTGAACTCCGACTTGGTAGCCCCCGCTTGCTTGACGCACCACGAAATAAATACGGCGGACCAGGGGACCGTCGTGCAGCTGGTGAACGCAAACCCGATGTCTTGAGTCCACTTCTTTATCTGCTTGCAAAGGGTCGGATCGGCCTCGTTGGTGAATTGAAACTTGGCGTGTTGCTCTTGCGCGATATTGGCGCGTTTTTTGGCGAACGCAGAGGGGGTAGGCATCGAGGGTCTCCTTTTCCGATTAGGTTCGCGGCTCTGTTCGCCGCTCTATACAGTTATGATCGAGCGACAGAAACATCACAATGGTGAGATCAATCGCTCCGGCCTCTCAGGATATCAATAGAATCATCCGGGCGGTGCCGCTACGCGAAAACTTTGCTCGCTATCTCGGCGTTAGTGCTGTCGGGTGACGGTCTGATATTGACCGAGCGGGCGTGACTCCAAGAATTAACGAGAGAGCCGGGATGGGACTTAAGAGGCGACTCCTTAGTTGTTGAATTCCACTGGAGCATCGCTGGAATCCGGTCGGCGCGCTTGGTGCGGATTGACTTGCTCCAGACGGCTCCCGGGGAGAGTGGGAGCGCTGGAGTATTCAGCTACTATCCCTGCGCCGGTTTTTCAAAGGCAATCGCGCCGCCGAGCCTGACCCGGTAAGTTCCCCTTCCTGACTTACCCACCGTCACGTGCAAGACAACGAGTTGCCGGTTGCCAAGCCTCGCGGTCTTAACGTTTCTTGCGCTCTGGCCGTCTCCGTCCGCTTGCGCAAACTCGCAGCAGATGATCGCCGCGGCGGCTTTGCTATCGAGCAGTTCAAAATTAAGTAGAGCCTGGCCGGTCGACGATTTTACATCGACTGTTATCGTCAGTTCTCCTGGCCCGGCGAGAAAGGAATAGAAATACTCGTTACCACTAGCGTCTAAATCGCCTTCAATCTCACTGACCTTGACCTGTGTGGGATGGTCGCGGTCTTGCGATTGGGCGGCTGCCGAGCCTGGCAAGGCAAACGCGATGAATAGAACAAAAGCAAACACCAGAGGTGCAGATCGTTTCATTGATAAACTCCTTAAAAGGTGAGCTGTTGCGGTCAGGTTGGTCTGGCAAATTCCAGAGAATCTTAGAAGAGAGTGAGCTAAGCTCTTGTCTCCATGAGACTACGCCCTTGTGAACGTCGGGTCAAACAGAAGAGCGATGAGCGGATTTCGAACGAAAATAAAGGAGGATCGCTTCACAACAGAGGCTCATACGCCACGGGATGACTTACGGTTTTCGTTCCGGGTGATCCAGCCGACACACGG
>DATMCM010000643.1:0-7728 GCA_035558335.1 Blastocatellia bacterium
CACCGGTGAGACCGGCACTGGCAAAGAGCTTATCGCTCGAGCGATACACAAACGCTCGAGGCGATCGTCAAAACCATTCATTAGCGTGAATTGCGCGGCCATTCCATCCTCTCTGATAGCCTCGGAGCTTTTCGGTCACGAGAAGGGCGCGTTTACTGGAGCATTGTCGCGACGATTGGGTCGCTTCGAATTGGCAGAGGGTGGGACGATTTTCCTGGACGAAGTCGGCGAACTGCCGATAGATACTCAAGTTACCCTATTGCGCGTTCTGCAGGAGCGTGAGTTCGAGCGGGTCGGCGGCGGGCGGCCGATACGCGCCAACGTTCGCGTAATCGCCGCAACAAATCGCGACCTGGCAACCGCAATCGAGGAGAAAGCATTTCGATCTGATCTGTTTTACCGGCTGAACGTTTTCCCGTTGGAGATGCCCCCTCTTCGCGAGCGGCTGGAGGACATACCGCTGCTGGTCGAGTACTTTATTCAACGGTTCGTCGGTTGTGCCGGCAAGAAAATCAACCGGATCAGCAAGAAGTCATTGAGCCTGCTGCAGTCGCATCACTGGCCGGGCAACGTGCGAGAGCTGCAGAATGTAGTCGAGCGAGCAGTAATCGTCTCTGAGTCGGATGCACTTCACATTGATGAGCAGTGGCTCTTCGGGCGGCATTCGAGACCTCCTGTCACCGCCTCACTGCCCGCGCCTACGGTGCCCTCACACACGACTCCCTCACCCACGCTGGCGACACAACAGAAAGATGCCATCGAAGCAGCGCTCGTGGAAAGCAAAGGCCGGGTGTCCGGACCATTCGGTGCAGCATCGCTGCTGGGCATTCCTTCCTCGACGCTTGAATCGAAAATCAAGATGTTGAAGATCGACAAACGTCGATTCAAACCCCAGGTCACCGACTGGACTGCCAGGGCGGCCTTCAGCCACGCATAAACATTTCGCTAATCCTCTACGGGCGGCTCTTGGTGGCCGTCCCTCTGATTCTAACGTGTAAGGGCGGCCCTCGGTGGCCGCCCTCTTCGGCCCAATAGTAGGGAAGGAGGGGCGGCCACCGAGGGGCCCCGTACCTGGCTAGATTAAACCGAAGACGAATTGCAGCAACGCAATGTTCTTGCGTCCCTTCGCAAGAAATTCACGAACACAGATCCGTTCCGAAAAGAGAATCAACAACTTGAGATTGGCCCTCACGTTGCGTGCTCATCAGTGGTTACGGACCTAAGAGTCGCAACGTGTTGCCAACGACTCGCTGGAACGTTTGTAGTTGGCCCTTCAGGCGAAAGTTCGTATCGTCCGACGAACAGCAGCTACAAACGTCCGTCCTGACCAAAGGCCGAATCACGAACATCTGTCAAAGGAGGCAATGGAAATGACCACGCGATCGATGAACTTGTTACCAGGCTTCTTGTTTACAGCAGCGCTTGTTACACTTTTCTCAATACCCGGTCGCTGCGCAGCCCAAGTGGCTGATGCGTCCGCCGGGACAAACACGCCAGCTTCCGGGGCAAGCAGTTCAGCCGCGACCGCTGCAAAAGAAACGACCACAGGAACCGCGGATCCCGATACCACACAGACGACTCCACAGACCGGCCCTCCAGGCGGTTTCTCAGGCCTGGCAAGCCGCGCGAAGGTTATCAGCCGCAACGGACCAACGCGTGAGAGCTGGTACACAATTGACCTCGGCACCAAGTACGCCCGAGGGGTCGTGGGCGGGTTCGAGCAGGGCGCATTAATCGGACTCGGCGTTCAACTGACTACTGCCGACAGGTTTCGTTTTGTCGAGTTTCGCGCCACGGCATTGACCTCTCCGAACCTTTACCGGCGCTTCGAAGGCGAAGCTTACTTTCCTCGAGTGTTCGACAAGAGTACTCACGCTGATGTCTGGTTCGACTATCTCAGGCGTACAAAAGATAACTTCTTTGGCATTGGTCCTCGCATCCCGAATACCTCGCAGACAAATTTTGATCTGGAGCAGCGGAGTTACAACGCATCGCTTTATCACGACTTTAATGAGCGATTGCAGGTGGGCGGGTATTTCAGGGAATCGAACTCAGGTACCTTTAGAGGAGAAAAAGATACGGACATTCCAATCGACACTCTCTTCTCCGGTGACCCGCAGACACAGCCCGTCTCACAATGGGCGCCTGGATTACTCACTAACGTCAAGATTCTTTCCTATGGAGCGTTCGCCCAATACGATCTGCGCAATAACTCTCGCGGATTGACAAAGGGAGCGTATTTTTACGGCCGGATAGGATCAGCACAGGGACTTAAGAATGAGCCAGCATTTTCCGATTATGGATGGCTGGAGACTGAGCTTGATGCCCGCGGCTACATACCGTTGGGGAGCGATAAGACTTCGCTGGCGGTGCGTGGGTATGCAAACCTGAAGGATCCGCGCGGCGGCAGCCAGATACCATTCTATGAAATGTCATTCCTGGGCGGCAGGATGTACGGCCGCGGCTTTAAGAATTTTCGCTATCGTGGCAACAATGTGGCGATGGGTTCAGCCGAGTTGCGTCAGACCGTGTGGACGCAGAGCGAAGATCGGGGGCTGGATGTCTTCGGTTTCGGTGACGCCGGGCAAGTGTGGGGAGATAACCGCTCACAAACCGATCCGGCCATTTTGGCGAACAAGGATTTTGACTCCAGTAGCTGGCGAGCCTCGGTCGGTGGCGGCTTGCAGTACCGGTATTCTAGAGGTTTCGCCGGTCGAATCGAGATCGGCCACAGCCACGAGCGGAACCTGATCTATTTCTCGATCACGCGTGGGTTCTAATGACCGTGCTATTTTCAGAGTCAGTGAGGCTACTGACGTAGCTTTATGGTGAATATGAGTTGATATGAAACGCTGTCCTCAATGCAACAGTGTCGCGACGGATGACTTACTCGTCTTTTGTCGACACGATGGCGTTCGGCTCGTTTCTGATAGCGACTCATTCAGCCACAGCGAAACCGTCGCCCTCCTGCCTGAAGCAACCGAACTAACAACCTCAGCGTCGGAGGCGTCTGCAACGCCTCCGACGGTCCGCGTCGACTCATCTAAGGAGAAAACCTTCAGACTCAGTCGCAGAATGCAGAAGCGCACTATCGGTGTGTCGGTGGTCGCATCGATCATCGTCCTGACGCTGATGGGATCGGTTTACTACTCACTATCGCGCAAGAGCAAACCGGCCATTAATTCGCTGGCCGTTTTGCCATTCATCAATGTAAATGCAGATCAACGGCTTGACTACCTTGCTGACGGGATGACCGAAACGCTGATATACAACTTATCACATCTCCCTGAATTGAATGTGAAGGCATTTTCGTCCGTATTCCGTTACAAAGACAAAGAAGTTGCGCCGCGCACAGTCGGTGCGGACTTAAACGTACAGGCGATCTTAAACGGGCGCATCCTTCAGCGCGGCGACGTGTTGACGCTCAACCTGGAGCTGGCTGATGCGCGCACAGAGAACGTCATATGGAACGAACAATATAGTCGCAAACAGGACGAGCTCGTTTCTTTGCAGAGCGAGATTGCCCGCGACGTCTCCAGCAAATTACGCGTGAAGTTGGCTGGTACGGACGAAGAAAAGTTATCGAAAAAGTACACGACCAACGCGGAAGCCTACCAGCTCTATTTGAAAGGACGTTATTACTGGAACAAGCGCACGGCGAAAGATTTAGAGAAGGGCATTGAATGTTTTAATCAGGCGATTTCGGTTGACCCTAACTACCCGCTAGCTTACGCGGGTCTGGCCGATTCTTACGTGCTGCTACCACTCTATCGCGACGCGCCGCGACGCGAGGCGATGATACAGGCGCGAGAGGCTGCAACAAAAGCGTTGTCGCTGGATCGTGATTTAGTCGAGCCTCACGCGGCGCTCGGACTCGTTGATACCTTTGAGTCTGATTTCACCGAAGCCGAACGAGAATTCAACCTTGCGCTTGAATTGAATCCCACCTACGCGATGGCGCATACCTGGTATGGCGTAATGCTGTTCTACCTTGGCAGGCACACGGAAGCACTTGTTGAACTACAGAAAGCTTTAGAGATTGAACCTCTTTCGCTAATCGGCAATGTGAGATATGGGGAGGGCTTGTTCTACGCACGCAGGTATGACGATGCAATCGCACAACTGAAAAAGACGATCGAATTGGATGAGAGTTTTGAAAGGGCTCATTCCAGCCTTTCCAATGTCTTTCAAGCGAAAGGAAGGTACAGCAAAGCCGTTGAGGAATATGCCCGTTACCAGGATCTGATGGGCGAACGACAAACTGCGACGCTGGTCAGGGATAGTTTTGCTAAGGGTGGATGGCAGGGCTTCTTGCGAGCGATGACCGGGGGAGAAAGGCCGGCCAGCTTGTCACGACACAACTTCGTGATATTCCTCACCGCACTTGGCGAGAAGGATAAGGCATTTGATGAACTGGATAAGTCGTACGAAGTCTTTGGGCGGTTGCTGAGAGTTGACCCGCTTCTCGACCCATTGCGTGACGACCCACGCTTCCAGGAAATTCTCCGGCGTGCCGGAGTCCCGCTGCAGTGAGATGAGTAACTATGAAACGGTGTCCTCAATGCAACAAAGCTGCGGCAGATGACATACTCAACTTTTGTCGCGGCGACGGCGCGCGGCTCGTTGTGGACATCGATTCATTCAGCGATCGCAGCACCGTCGTTCTTGTGTATGATGCACCAGTAGCAAAGACCTCCCCGATCGACGACCCTGCCATCAACCAGAGGGAATCGACGAGCCCGCGGGAGGCACCGAAGGCCACAAGCAATAACCGGAATCTGCTCGTAAGTGCCAAGCGGCTTGCGCTGGCTGTTATCGCTTCCATCGTATCGCTTACGCTGAGTGGAACGGCTTTCTATTCGCTCTCACCCGGGAACAGTACGGCAATTTCATCGCTCGCGTCCCACTACTTACTTGCGCGCAACAACAATGTGGCGATTTCTTCGCTGGCTGTTCTGCCCTTCATCAATGTCAATGCCGATCAGCAACTTGACTATCTTTCTGACGGTATGACCGAGATGCTGATCTGCAATTTGTCTCAGCTTCCGATATTAAACGTGAAGGCCCGCTCGTCGGTGTTTCGTTACAAAGGCAAAGATGTTACGCCATATACCGTCGGCAAAGATTTGAACGTCCAGGCGGTACTGAACGGTCGCATAGTTCTATTCGGTGACGTGTTGACGCTCAGTCTGGAGCTCGCTGATGCGAGCACGGAAAACGTCATCTGGAGCGCGCAATATTCTCGCAAACAGACCGATCTCGTTGCTTTGCAGAGCGAGATCGCGCGCGACGTGTCAAACAAATTGCGGGTTAAGTTGGCTGGCGCCGACGAGCATAAGCTGTCGAAGAAGTACACTACCGATACAGAAGCCTACCAGCTGTATTTGAAAGGACGTTTTTATTGGAACAAGCGCACTTTGAAAGACCTTGAAAGAGCGCTCGACTATTTCAATCAGGCTATCGCGCTTGATCCGAACTTCGCTCTGGCTTATGCCGGTCGCGCTGATACCTATGTGGTGCTTCCATTCTATAACGACCAGCCGATTCGTGAGGCGATGGCTCCGGCGCGAGAAGCGGCGTTGAAGGCCTTGCTGCTCGACAGTGATTTAGCCGAGCCCCATGCTACGCTTGGACAAGTGTATATGCAGGAATGTAACTTCGCCGCAGCGGAACGCGAATACAAACGCACCATGGAGCTCGATCCGAATTATGCGACCGCTCATCAATGGTTCGGCGTCCTGCTTTTTTATCTTGGCAGGCACGAAGAGTCATTTGACGAGTTTCGACAGGCGCTGGAGATTGATCCTCTCTCACTTATCATTAACCTGGACTATGCCGAAAGTCTGTATAACGCGCGTCGATACGATGAGGCAATCGCCCAGCTGAAGAAGACTTTGGAACTGAATACCGAGTTCGCGACTACCTATCAGCGGTTCACCAAGTTTTATCAGGCTGTTGGCGACTACGACGAGGCTGCTCGAAGCTATGCTACGTACCGAGAGCTCAACGGTGATCGATCGGGTGCGGCACTGATACGCGATAGCTTCGAGAAGGGCGGCTGGCCGGGATGCCTGCGAGCCCTAACCGCAAAAGACCAGGTGTCAAAGCTGTCTCGATACGAAGCGGTCGAGTTTTTCGCAGCTCTCGGCGAGAAGGATCAGGCGTTTGCCGAGCTAGATAAGTCGTATGAAGTTTTCGGGCCTATCCTCAGAATTGAACCTCTTCTCGATCCCCTGCGGAATGATCCGCGATTCCGCGAAATCCTGCGCCGCGCCGGCCTTTCGTAGTAGTAGCTGTTACAATCGCGTCGTCCGTTTATCCAATTGAGCGATTGCCGAGACCATGTGAAAGTCTCAATCGGACCCGCCCCGTTAGCCATCCGGCGGAGGTCATGTTCTATAAACATGACCCTCCTCCGGAGGGCAACCAGGGAGTGGATGCGATTGGCGACTTTTCGCGCAGTCGCTGCCGTGTTGGTATTTGCGCTTTTCACGCAGGGTCGCTGGCGGTAGTAACCGGGCGGAGTTGTTCGCAGCTGCTCACTGGCAAAACTAACGGCAATGTTCTTGCGGCCTTTCGCGAGAAATTCACGAGCGCGACTCGTTCCCCAAGCAATATCAGCGACTTAACACTGGCCCCCGTATTGCCCTGCTATCAGGCGAGCGAGGAGAAACACGACCGACACGCTGAATTCAACTTTTATAAGTTAACGTGATTCTCCTCGCTCTATTCGGAGAAACAGAATGACTCCTACAAACACATCAGCAAGACGACAAGGACTTATTAGAGCAATCTGTAAAGCAGGCTTGATCATATCGAGCATAGGGGTAGCCGCGGTAAACTTCGGCTGCTCCGTTCGCAGCGTCGCCACCTCGGTACCTTCGCGCATCTTCCGCGAGGTGCACGGTCTGAGAGTGCGCTCATATCAGCTAATGCCAGTCACGGATGACCTTCGCGCTTATACTCGAGTCGAGATCCGCCCCCTTGAGAATCTCATGCTCGATCAGATCCCCGAGCTCACCGTGAAGCAATTAAATACCGAGATAATCAACCGGACCCGATCCCTCAACCGCTTTGAGCGGATCACACAGGTCGATCAAGCAACAAATTCCGCGATGAGCACCTCCGATCAATCCGGCGCTGAAACCATAACGCCCGGGCCCCAAGAACTGATCGTTGAAGGATCGATAGATGATTACACACCGGGAATACCGGCGCTCCGCTATATCGAACAGGGTAATAACCACGCCGTGCTAACTGTCCGCATCAAGCTCAAGGACAAGCAGACGGCGAGGATTCTTGGTGAGATGAATATCACAGTTGAAAACACGCGCGTTACCAGCAATGTCGAAAGAATGGTGCAGAAAGCTGCTGATGAAGTGGCCGAGTTCGTGGGTAAGACGAAACGCTACAACACACCCATGGAGGCGCGATACTAATGTTAAGAAATCAGGGACCCGTCAACGTTCAGAGAGCTTTACCTCTCGCGCTTCTGCTGATCGCCGGTTTGTCGGCAACTTGCCCGGCCCAATCTTTATCGGAACAGCCCAGCCGGAAAGTTGCGGAAGGCGCTCGAATGACCAACTTTACAGAGAATCGGGAGAAATTGGAGCACTACAAAGGCAAGAACGGCGTCCTCAGCATGAAGACGGTTGTCCTTGGAGGCGATTTCCGCGTAACCACAGTCATCCCGTTCAAAGGAAACATTGCCGATTATCATCGTCTCGA
>DATMCM010000644.1:0-3738 GCA_035558335.1 Blastocatellia bacterium
ATTAGTGGGAGAAGTGGTCCAAACACAGTAACACCGGGAACCAGCTCTGCTCGGATAGACTTCTCCAAGAGCTTTATCTTTATTTGCGAATTCCCGTGAGCAGGGTCAGTGCGCTTGTTCCACATACTCTCGATGTACTGGCGGTCAAAGGAATTCAGCTTAGCAAGACACGTATCGTAATGTGGTTCTTGTTGCTTTATGTGTTGCTGAAAACTATAGATAACGTCGAGAAAGGCGCGGTAATAAGACTCAACCGCATCGTCGTCTTGATCTATGTATTTTGTGACCTCTGTCTGAAGATTCTGCAATTGGAGCTCGGCGCCTACTAATCTCTTGGCTGCTTCCTTTGCTATCGTTGGCCTATCCATAGCGTCCAGAATATCACAATCGTGGCAGAAGGAAGAAAGGTGAGAGCCTTAGAAGAGCGACGCCTGACCACGCGAAGCCAAGCGCCAGACGTGAATGGGATACCAGTCGCCGTCTGGCGGCCGCCGCTCGTGATAATAGGAACGATCTCCGAGACCCACGACTCCAAGCCCCGGATCCCGCCAGTGCAATCGAAGACGAGAGGAATGTCACAATCGACCCAACCGGCGATCCAATGGGTCTGACCCTAGGCCCATCACGGATTTGCTTCGGGCCGACTCCAAAGCCCGGTCCACTGAAACACGAACCAGGGCAATCAAAGGCGAGAGAAGGCGAACTAAGTTGGACGGACCGGGCTCGCACTTTACGTTGCAGAAGAGCAAGCCGAGATTCGCAAGCGCGCCTTTCATCATCGTCGGCGACGTATAGCGCTTCGCATCGAACTCTGGAATCACAGGGCGAATATCATCCAGTCGACGTTTTGCCGCAAAGGCTAGTCCGTTGCGCGATTCTGGGAAACCTTTTCCATACCCGAACACTGGCAAATTCTGAACTGCGAAAACCCGAATTGAGGGTCATTGCCTCTTGCGGTGCGGGATCGCCGGCAGTTGCAGGTCCAGGGCTTGCGAACCTAAGTAAAGCTTGGACTTAAGGACTTGGCCCCTGAGCCGCGCTCGCCAACAAGAAACGCCGCGGTTTCTGCAGACCTCTATTCTCCCAATGGCACGCTGGTTGGTAGTCAAATGGTCAATTCTCGATCGGAGGTCTTTACATGAGGAATCTTGCGAACAAGCGCGTGGCGCTCTTAATCGCACTCGCTTGGACGATCTGCCTTTTCGAACGCGATAGCGTATCGGCGCAGAAATCATCCGCCTCGTCAAAGTCTGAAAGGACTAGCGTCCACCAGGAGAACAGCAATTGGACCTGGAACCACGAAGACGGCCCGGTCCGGCTTCGCGTTTCGATTCACGGTCACGTTGAATTCAATGACGACTACAGCGACATCAAAGCGATCTCCGACGGCGGCGACATTCGTGTGACCGATCAGCGAGATGGCGTGGTTCGCAAGTTCGAAGCTTCGCCGGAAGCCGGTTCCATCAAGCGCTCCTACTGGATCGACGGTGTTTCAAGAGCTTTCGACACGGCGGCGCGAGCGTGGCTGACGCAAGTCCTTAACAACACTGTTCGGCTTGGCGGCTACGACGCCAAGGCGCGAGTCCGCAAGCTCGTCGAGGAGAAGGGACCACGGGCGGTGCTCTATGAAATCTCCCAACTCCAAGGCGACTACGTAAAGCGCATCTACTTCGACGCCTTGTTCGCGCAGGGACGACTCGACGCGTTCAATGCGCGGCAAGCCCTGCGCCTGGCCGCGACCCAAATTTCTTCAGACTACGAAAAGGCTCAGCTCCTGGTCGACATGTCGGGAAGCTATCTGACAAACGATGAGATGCGCGCGATCTACATCGAAGGGGTCGACACGATTAGCTCGGACTATGAACGAGGCAGGGCGCTGGCGGCGTTGTTGAAGAAAGGCGAGCTTAGTAGGGACGTCCTGGTGTTTGCGATCAAGTCAGCGGGACGCATCAAGTCGGACTACGAACAGGCTCAGTTGCTGATCAAGATCGCAAACTCGTTCGCTCTCGACCACGCGGCGCAGGCCGCTTACCTGGGCGCCCTTGCTTCGATAGATTCGGACTATGAGAAAGGACGGGTTTTGTCCGCGTTGCTCAAGAAGGAACAAGGCAAAGACACGTTGCTTTTCACGGTTAAGAGTGCCTCTTCCATATCTTCCGATTGCGAGAAGGCTCAGTTGCTTTTGAAAGTTGCTCAATCCGGTTCGACGGACGACGCGGTGCGCAACGCGTTGGTCGAAGCCGCGCGAACCATCAGCTCGGAGTACGAGCGCGGCCGCGTGTTGTCAGCCGTCTTCAAGTAGCCGAGGGTATCGGGTTTAGGGCTCGCGGTTCAGGGTTTGGGGTTCAGGGTTCGGGGTTTAGGGTCGCGGTTTAGGGTTTGGGGTTCGGGGTTTAGAGTTTGCGGTTTTTTGCGGTTCGCGATTCACGGTTGGATGACTCAACGCTCGACTGTGGACCCTAAACCCTGAACCCTAAACCCCAAAATTTGAACCCAGAATTCTAAACCCTAAACTCTGAACCCTGAACCCTGAACCGGAGTGGAACGACTATGCAAACTCTAATTCAAGACTTGCGCTACGGGGTGCGCATGCTGCTCAAGCACAAAGGCTTCACCAGCGTCGCGGTGATCTCGCTCGCCCTTGGAATAGGCGCCAATACGGCCATTTTCAGCCTTATTGACGCTCTCTTGCTAAGAGCGCTGCCAGTTCACGAACCCGATCGCCTCGTCCTCTTTGGCAAGGCCAATGCGGCCGGTGTTACGATCGGCTTCCCGGATGGGAGTTGGGATCTTTTTTCGTACCCGCTCTATCGCGAAGTGCGCCAGCGCAACCAGGTCTTTTCCGAACTTGCCGCGGTGCATAGTCTTCCTAGCCGTGTGCACGGCGTCGTTCACGGACGCGGTTCGGGCGACCTGGAGCAAATCAACGCTCAGATGGTTTCGGGGACTTACTTCTCGGTGCTTGGCGTGAACGCCGTTGTTGGACGCACGCTGACCTCCGACGACGACGTTATTCCGGGCGGGCATCCTGTTGTAGTCGCAAGTAATTCATGGTGGCAGCGTAGATTCGGCAGCGATCCGTCTGTAATCGGCAGCACCATTACGATCGACCAGACTTCTTACACCATAATCGGCGTCACTCCTCGAGAATTTTTCGGGACGACCGTCGGCGAGTCGCCGGACATCTGGGTGCCGCTGGCGATGGAAGAACAGTTCCCTCCCGGTTGGAAGGGTCTCAACGAGCGCTTCTTTCAATCGCTCTACCTCATCGGTCGTCTGAAGAACGACGTGACTGTTGAACAGGCGGGCGCCGAAGCGAATGTCCTGTTCAAGCAGCTCTTGCTTGAGTACTCCGGCCCGCAGCCTTCGGCTGAGCGGCTGCAGGACATTCAACAGGCGCGAATTGATCTAACTTCGGCCGGCCGCGGTCTCTCTGAGCTGCGACAAGAGTTCTCGCTCCCCTTGAAAATTCTTATGGTCGTCGTTGGAGTCGTTCTGCTGATTGCGTGCGCCAACATCGCCAATTTGCTACTGGCGAGAGCGACCGCTCGCCATCAGGAGTTCACGGTGCGTATTGCGCTTGGTGCCAGTCCAGGAAGGATCTGTCGGCAGTTATTGACCGAGAGCCTTCTGTTGGCTTTGCTTGGGGGAGCCGCGGGCATCCTGCTCGGATCCTGGGGCAGCGACGCGATGGTGTCGATGGTGTCCACTGGTCCTCAGGTGTTGCCCATCAACGTA
>DATMCM010000645.1:0-7221 GCA_035558335.1 Blastocatellia bacterium
GCGCCGACTCGATGACACGATGGATTTCGTTCGCCTCGAAACCGCTTCCGCACTGAAGCGCGACATCCCTGTCATTCCTGTGCTTGTGCGCGGGGCTATGATGCCGCGCGCGGACCAACTACCGCCGGACCTTGGGGAGCTAGCTTACCGAAACGCAGTCGAACTGACGCACGCACGTTGGGATTCGGATATTGAAGTCCTGGTCAAGGCACTGCGCCCATATGTGGCAACGCAGCGAAAGGATGTCGGCGGCGCGAAAACCCGACCGGCGGCTGCAGGGTGGGCGGCGGGCACCGTCGATGCTTCTGGCGAGCCCGGAGCCGCGGATACCGAGTCTGCCGCTGCCGGGCAATCATCCAAAAAGTCTTGGCGGATAGTCGCGATAGTTGTTGCGTTGATCGCGATCGCAGTTGCCGGCTACGTTGTGTACGACAAGGCGGTCGAGAGGGATACCTTACGAAGGGCGACACTGGTAACTGAAGCTGAGAAGCCTTCCGCCGACCCGAGTGGAAAGGCTGAACCTGAGAAGGCTCCGGCTGACTCGCCAAAGAAGATTGAACCGGAGAAGGGTACAGCCGAGGGAGCCAGGCGGGCTGGCGGGAACGCCAACGAAACAGGATCCGGCGTGAAGTCAACCACAGAGCCAGGGGCGCCGCCCGCTCTGCCAAAGTCCTATACCCTGGTCGGGACTTGGGAAGATGAGGACGGTCGCGTGTTCGCGACGGTGGCCGATCCGAAGCAGACGGGCGTCTTCGAGATGGAACAGATCAAGCCACGTAAGGAGCAGCACACGCTGTGGAGGGCGACGCTCAAGGGCCGGGAGGTGGAGATCGATGTGTTTAGGATGCCCTCGGGCAGCCATGCAGAACATATGACTCTCCGGCTTTCGCTTGACGGCAACCGGATGGACGGGCTCGCAGGCCCCGGTGGAGCGAGCCCCGACGACACGCCACCGGTGCCTATACGCTTTCGTCGCGTCAACTAATGTCAGGAATGGGTAGTGTCGTAATTTCAATTTCTCAGCGCATCTCTGCGGCTCCGCGCGTCCGCGGTTAGCATTGTTTCGACGCTTACTAACCGCGGAGACGCTGAGACGCCGAGGTTACGCAGAAAACATTCGAACTAGGGCATCCCCCAGGAATGTCGCCGAATGGTTGGTACGTCGTAGGGTCGCAGTTCCGCCGAGCCGCGTTCAACGATCATGAACCTCGTTGACTCACCGCCATCAGCATCAAGCACACAATCAACGCAATAGCTCCAGTAGAGATCAACAGGATCATCGCGCTCTCGCTTACGTCTCCGCGTTTCGCAAGCGCGGGAAGGCGTTGCCACAGCTCGCCGGCTTTGCGGCGCTCCTTTTCATCAAAGAACCTCAGCGCAAACAACAACAACGGGAACGACAGCGCAAGCGAAACCTTGATCGCTATCGATAGCGCCAGACTCGATCGCGAAGGCGTCGGATTTCGTAGCCAATCGTTCGCATAGAAGACCCCAATCAACGCGCCGCCGACTGCAACAATCGTGAACACGCGGCCCCACTCGTAGCGGATCTTCATGAACAGGTTGGAGGACCAGAATCTCAACGCGCAAAACACGACGTAGGAGATCAAAGTCGCTACGGTCGCACCCAGCGATCCGTAGCCGGGTATCAGCAGGAAGTTCAGCGCGATGTTCACGACCAGCGCCGCAAGAATCACCAGCGGCGCGAAAATCGTCCGCTTCTTGAGGGTCGTGCCGATGTTCAACACTCGCGACGCGCAGTCCATCACCGCCGCCATCGCCAGCAGCGGGATGATCGCCGGCGCCGACCAGTAGCCCTTCAACGCGAACAACAGAAGTCCGTCTCCCGCTACCGCCGACACGCCGAGCGCCAGGAACATGCTCACAAACACGATGTAGGTTAAGACTCGCGAGTAATACTCTTCGGCCCCGTCTTCGTTCATCACCGAAAACCGCATGACGGTCCACACCTGGCTGAACGGCACCGTCACAAGGATCGTAACGACTGACACCAGCGTGTTTGCCATCGCGTAAGCGCCAAGCTCGCGGTCGTTTGTATATCTCTCGAGAAAAAAGCGATCGATCATCAGGAAGAGATGAAACGAAATCTGTCCGAAGATCAGCGGCACACCGAACCCAAGCATCCCTCGAAGCTCGGGGAACGAAAAGCTAATGCTGAGATCGCGGCGCACCATGAGAAAAAAGATAGCCGCCTCGAAGGCCGCGCCCGCCAACCGTCCGATCAGCACGCTCTTGACGTTCGCTTCAACTCCAATAACCAGGTAGCTGATTAGCGAGACCTGGAAAACAAACGCAATTATATTAATCGTCGAGTAGCGCGCTGACTTGAATTTGGCGCGGAGGATCGAATCCGGGATCAGGGTTATGCCTTCAAAAAAACTTATGATAAAGACGAGCCGCAACAGGTCGGCTTTCGATTGATCTCCGGCGAACACAGCCGACGACATCTGCGGTGCAAACACGTACAACACCGAAACCAGGGCCGCCGACGAGAGCAACAGGAACACCAGGGTTGAACCAACAATCCGGCGGCGATGGTTCTCGTCTTGCGTGTCGTAGTAGTGGCGGAAGAACGCGTGGTTCAAGCCGAACTTTAGAAAGATGGTGACCAGAGTCAGCGTCACGGTGAGCAACGCGAGCACACCGAACTCGCTCGCGCGAAGGTATTTGGAGTAGACGGGAACCAGCACGAGACCGAACGCGCTGTTGACCACGCCGCCGATTCCGAAGATCAGGGTGTGCTGGATGGTCTTCTTGACCTTGTCGTAAATCGCAGTCACTCCAGTCGAGGATTATGGCTCTCGCGAGTCCGCGCAGCGGGCGACAGACATTTTGCGTCCTGGAATCCGAAACTCTTCCACTCGCTACGCGGGCTTCTTTTGTTTGCCGAACGGTAATACCAGGGAGATGAGAGTAATCGCAGCCGCGGCAAAGCTCACGTATGCAGAAGCCCTCAATGTCGCCGGCACGAAGACGAATGATACCAGATGACCACCGGCGGGCACGGCTACAGCACGCATTGTGCAGTTGGCTTGAAACATTCGAGTTGGTGCGCCGTCGACGAACGCTCGCCACCCCGGATAATAGTTGTCGCTGAGCACCAACACCTCCTCTCTCTCATTGTCAGTCTCAATAACAACACGGTTTCGTTTATCCTCGACGATCCGAGCTACGCCGGAGCTCGGTTGATTGAAAGCGAGATGTAACTCGTCGCTTTGCTGCCGAAGCCCGGCAAGATCGCGTCCCGCGTTCTCAACAACCGCGGTTGTCCCAACCTCGAAGTTCGGCGCTCGCAACACACTGATCGCCTTCTCGTGACTGGACGCGTCAATGATGCCTGACGCAAAGAATGCGCGCGGCAGCGCTTCGGGGCTCTCGTAGATCGAAACGCCCTCCGCGGTCGCCAGCAAATTGCAGCCGTCAAGAGGCGGAGCCGATGAGTGAGTCAACACATACTTCACGTTCAGCAGATCCAACAAGCGTGAGCGGTATTTATCGAACACCACGTGGCTCATGTTCGGCTGCGGCTCGATCAACGACGCGTACTCTCGATACCATTTCGGGAATTGCTGGTTCTTACCCGAGACGGTTGAGATTTGATAGGGCAGGAGCGTATTGGGCGGAGCGATGATCTTATCGCTATCCGATCCCGTCCCGGGCTTGCGGTTGGTCTCAAGCTCCGACGGCACTACCAGCACTCGCCCGGGAGGATGCGATCGAAGGAAATCAGTGGTCTGAGTTGGCGGAAAGACTCGCGAACGATCAAACGTCCGGTTGAACTGGCCGCTCGCCCAGAACAAATCAATGAGAAGCAGTAAGACCAGCGCAGTAATCAGACCGCTGCTAGTCAAGCCGGCGGAACTTCGCCAGGACAAGAGCAGGACCAGGGAAGCTACCAACACAAGCGGAATGATTATGCCCGCGTCAGGAGGCAGAAACTGCGCCGACAAAGCGAGGGCCGCCCTGCGTGCGAATGCCAGCTTGCCCCTTTCGCCCGCGTCGACCGCGAAGCCACCGAACTTCATCAACAACGAAGCTGCAATTGCGACAGCTACGAGAACAAACGCAACGACCGCGACTCTCCGAGCACTGCGAGTGAAACCGGTCAGCGCTTCAGTGCTCGCGCTCAACAGATGGTCCGTCCCCAGAGCGACCAGCGCGGATGCTGCGAAGAGAAACAAGACTCCGGCGCGGACGGCGACGCGAATAACTTGAAGCACCGGAATAAATCGGGTCACCGGCACGTAGAGCGGGGCGGCCATCATTATCACTAACGACAGCGCGGCAAGCATCGCGAAGAAGGCGACTCGCCGATGAGCGGCCGCGGCGAGAGCACGCCGCTTAAGCAAATACAGCGCAAAGGCGAGCGGGACAAGCGCGGCGACGCCGAGATACAGAATATGATCGTGAGAAACTCCCAGCCCGGTGAACAGCGTGAGCGTGCGCACGTCGTAAGCCGAGCCAAACAGATTCGGGAATAGCAGCGTGCCCGCATACCAGGGCGGCAAATAAATGTATCCGAGCTCAGCTCCAATAATGCGGCGGTTCGAGTACTTGAGAAGCTCCAACATCGGGACCCACTGCGTTGCCGCAAGCGCGAACCCCACCCCGAGCGTTACCGCCGTCATAGCTGCAGCTCGAACAACACTGCGCTTGCGCGCATCTCCTCTCTCGCGAACCACCGCGAAAAACGCGTAGCACAACACCACCGCGCCCGCGCAGTAGATTTGATTCGGCAGGTATCCGCAAAAGAACTGCGCGGCCAGAAAGACTCCCGCGAGCGCGGCTTGCCTGAGGCTGTCGCGC
Organism: Blastocatellia bacterium; assembly: GCA_035558335.1. Taxonomy (GTDB): domain Bacteria; phylum Acidobacteriota; class Blastocatellia; order UBA7656; family UBA7656; genus Onstottus_B. The sequence goes on from DATMCM010000645.1 coordinate 4,828, forward strand.
GCGATTGCTCGATCGACGAACAACATTATCAGCGGCAGCCACATCAGCCCGCCCCACCAGCCTAACCCGGTCAAATGCAGCATCGAGTGTGCCGACAGACCAAACACCAGCGAGCCCATCAGTGCGCCGTTTGGACTCGCGCCAATCCCCAGCGCGAACAGGTACATGAATACGCAGGCAAGCAGCAACTCGGTCAGCCGCGCAAGCGAGTAGCCGAGCGGCACGTCGAACAGTTTGTAGAAAAGAAGGAAGGGAGAAAGCGTTCTGGTCACGCCATCCGCGTAAATCGGATGACCGGCCATCGTGTAGGGATTCCAAAGCGGGAACTCGCCGTCTCGATATGCCGCGACGACGAAATAATCGCGGGTCACGTACATATCGGTCAGGTCACGCCGATTGTACGGGTAGTCGGATGCGCCTGAGTTGTAGCCCCAGGGGAGCTGGTTGTTGAGCGTGGCAACATCGACGAGCGTCTCGCCTAGAAAAAAGACTCGCCAGAAAAGCGCAACTACTGCGAAGACGATCAACCCGATGTTGAGGACATGACGGAGTACACGATGAGGATCTGGGGATGAGGAACCGGCGAGCGGCACTCGATCCGAGGTCGCCCGAATTCCTACGTCACCATTCATGGACCAGCCTCTTTATCAAAGGTAGCCGAGCCCTCGCAGCTTTTCTTTAACCAATCGCTCTTCCGCTTCGCTAAGCTTTGAACCATCCGCAGCCGCTGCTTGCGCTGAAGCCTCGATCTTTAAAGGATTGTGTTCAAGAAACTCGTCGGTAAACATTTCGCGAAGCGCGCGGCCATCAAGTCCGGCGGGCGCTGGCATCTTAGCACCGCTCATCAGAGTAGGCACCAAGTCATAGACGGTCGCGCCGTCGACTTTGAGGCCTCGACGAATACCCGGGCCCTTGCCGATCAAAATGCCTTCGGGCCGATGATCCCCGTTCCACCAGAACCCGCGAGCGCGAACTTCGTCAGGCGGATCACCAAGTCTCGCTGCCGGATTCCAATAGACATACAGATCGCTAGCTTGCCTGGTGAAAGGACCCGAATAGGCTTCATCGCGACGGACGACTCGCTCGACGACTCGAGTGCCGGACGCGTCAGTCCAATCACTCAAGTCGCGCGTGATTCTGTCGCACACGACTCGATAATCGGTAGCCGGAACGCTGCCGCCGGCATTGCGGCCTGCGAGATTGATGTTTATCACGTGCCGCCCCGGCTCGGTGTAGGCCATCGTCTGCGCCCAATCAATCGACGAGTAGAAGGAATCCTTCTCACCTGCTTGCAGCTGCTTTATTCGCTGGGCGCCGATGCCGGACTTGATCTTTTCTTTGACCGAGCCAGGCAACAGGTTCTTCGCCGCTCGACGAGTAGCACCGATCAAAGAGCCGCGAGCTTGCGCCAACTTGTCGCGCTTCATGTAGCCGTTTGCTTCGAGCCACTCAGCAAGATGATAGGAAGCGCCGGTGTGCGCGCCCATCCCATGGTCAGAGATAACGTAGACTTGAGTCGCGTCGCTGGCGTGCCGCAACAAGCGAGCGACCGCTTGATCAAGAGCGCGATAAATCGAGAGCAAGTCTTTGCCGGGTTCGTGGCGGGAGCCGTGGTCCTTTCGCGACCAGAGGTTATGACCGCCCCAATCGCTGGCGGTGTAGACGGTCATGAAGAAATCAGTCGGCCGCGACTCGATCAGGTACTCGGCTGCAGAAGTCTGAGTTTCGGTAAGCTTCAGCCATGCGCTTATAGCGTCCTCGACTCTGCCCGCACTCATCAAATCGCCGAGGCCGGGCGGCGTGAACCGATAGTCGGGGAACTTCCCAAGCAGCTCACCGCGAAGTTCGGCCGGACAAAACGCGTGCTCGTTCAACGAGGGCGCGTCCAGCCCGCTGACCATGAATCCTCCCGGCTGACACTCGGCCTTATAAGTCATTGGCACGTTCAGAAAGCCGGCAGTCAATCCGTGACGCGCCAGAAGCGAGCCGATCGTTTCTCCGGAGCGATCGCTTCCTTTGAAGAAGACCTGACGGCCCGTCGCAAAATCGCGATCGGAAAAAACAAACAAGCCGTGACGCCCCGGTGTCAACCCGGTGAGGATCGAAGTCCACGCCGATGCGCTATGCATGTTAGGAGTGGAAAGAAATCGACCCGCCGAGCCTTCATCGATCAGGCTTGCCAGCGCGGGAAGGTGGCCGGCCGCGGTCCACGGCTCGATCAAGTCCATCGTTGCTGCGTCCAGCCCTATGACTAAGATTCTCATGAATGAGGATAGTACTTCTAGCAAATGATCGATCGAAGGAATTGAAAATTGAAAATTGCAAAATGAAAATTGTAAATTGAAGATCCTTGGCGCCAGTCGCTTTGTTCCGCGCCAACCTTCAAATTCCCAA
>DATMCM010000646.1:0-16278 GCA_035558335.1 Blastocatellia bacterium
AACACCGCGACGCGGTGACTCGATGACGCCTGCCATCTTGAGATGCGATTTGGCCCACCCGATTCGGTTTGCGAACTTCGGCGCGCGACCACTCGGAATGCGAATCGCGATCTCCTCGGGAGTGACGCCGAAATGAGACGCGAGGGCATCTAGCGACTCCTGGCCACTCCGCTCACCGCCCGCGAGATCGCGCATGAGTGGCAGCATGATCGTTTGGAAATCTGGGATTGGCATGGCTCAAACTGTCACGACACATGACCTCGTGTCCAGCTAACGCCCGGCATCAGCGGCGCGCTGAGATGATTGATGATGAGAGAGGCGCTGATCTGCGCGTCCGCTGCATGCCGTTGTTAGACATCGCGCGCCCATTGGGCGACGGCTTACTTCTTATTAGCTACTGCTTCAACCTCAGCAAGCATCTTTTGTAGCATTTCCTTAGGTAAGTATCTGCCGCCCACGATTACGGCATCAATCTTTCGCGTGTTGTTGATGTCCGTGAGCGGATTTGCGTCGAGCAACACGAGGTCAGCTATTTTGCCTTTTTCGACTGTACCGAGTGATTTCTCCATATCGAAATACCTCGCCGGGTTGATGGTGGCGGTTCGCAGCGCCTCGGTGGGCGTCAACCCGGCTTGGACCAACAGAGCGAGTTCGTTGTGCAGGCTGAATCCGGGAAAGACATAAGGGTTGGCTGTGTCCGTGCCAGCGATGAGACGCACGCCCGCACGGTTCATTATCCCAATCACCTCTAGCTGCTTTTGAAAGACTCTCTTTGCCTGCGCGTTAAATTCGGGCGTGTGTTCCTTCCAGCCATAAGCGCCTTCCCAAAATTGCTGCTTCAGAAAGTCGGGGATGTATTTGATTCGCGGATCGTTGCGAAAGTCAGCATCACCGCTAAACGCTACGGCACGAAGCACAGAGAGCGTGGGACATATCCACGTCCCATTCTTGACGAAGCGGGTGAAGAGCGCCGCAGCTTTCTGCTCGTCAAAGCTATCGAGCGCCGCGGCCTGTTCGAGCATCGCCGTGTCTTGGCGAATACCCTCCGCGCGAAGTTTCGCCTCATTTTCCTTCCTCAGTTCTGCCTCCTTGGCCGAGCATGCCACCAGAATTCCCATCAAATGCTCAATGCTCTTTTGTCCGACGTCGGAAGCTTCGGCGGCGCTCACAAATTCGGGCACATGTCCGGCTAAGACCATGTGTTGTCGCTTCGCCTCTTCGGCAATCGCAAAGTAGGCGTCACGGGGAACCATGCTGTAAACCTTGACGAAGTCTGCCCCCATCTCCTTGACCTTGAGGACTGCTTTTTCCCCTTCGTCGGCGTTGCTGACCGCAATCGTACAGGGCTTGCAGAAGGGGTACGGTCCATCTATGAGGATGCCGGCCGCGAATATGTGCGGGCCGATTGTTGTCCCGGCCGCGATCTCCGCGCGCCACTGTTTGATCGGGGGCAGTGGCGAGAACATGTCGCGCACGCCGGTGATGCCGTTGGCGATGAAGAGCGGAAAGAAAACCTCCTTGTTCCACTCGTGCACATGCATGTCCCACAAGCCGGGGATTAGATACTTGCCGGTAGCATCAATCACCTGTGCGCCCTGCGGCACTTTGATTTTGCTACGCCTACCGAGCCCAATAATGTGCTTGCCCTCGATCATCACGGTCATATCGGAGATAGCTCGTCCGCGCGTGACATCAATCACTGTGAGATGTGTCAAAACAAGGGGACGCGACGGCGAAGTTGTCATTGTTTGTGCCGATAGCAAACCGGGTAACATAAGTATAAAAAGTAGTGCCGGTGTATTTCTCATCAGTTTCCTAACCGTTGTGAACGAGAAGATGTCTACATGAAATAGACGTACTAAAAGCGGCAGAATACTACCGCCATTAGTACACCTAATCAAGAACGCGTAAGAACTGTGATCAATCATATCAACACTTGGCCAACCCGACTCCCGGATATGCGGATAATATAGATTGACTACGTAAACTAACGAGTTAGCACTCTCACACCGTCTGTGAAGCGCGGTTGAAATGCCTTCAATCGATCCGCTATAGTTCCCGTTCTTTTGTTATGAGTAAGAAAGTTCTTTTTATTGGCTTGGACGGCGCCACGTTCGATGTGCTCGATCCTTTAATGGCCAAAAGCTTGATGCCGCGCCTCAAGGGCTTTATCGACCAAGGCGTGAGCGGACTCCTCGAAACAACCATTCCTCCCATCACTCCCACCGCCTGGGTTTCGTGGATGACTGGCAAGAACCCTGGCAAACACGGCGTATTTGAGTTTCTGCTGCGCCGAAAGGGAAGCGGCGAGCTTCCCGACTCGCCTGTGAGCTCGCGCTCGCGAGACGGGCTTCCGTTTTGGGATCTGCTAGGGCAACTGGGCAAACGCGCGATCGTGACCAACGTGCCGTGCACTTATCCGCCGTCGATGGTGAACGGCGTGATGGTTTCCGACTTTCTTACGCCGCGAGGCCGCCGTGATTTCACTTATCCGGCAAGCCTCGTCGAAGAGATCGAGAGCAAGTTCGGTCCTTATCAGCTTTACATAACCGAGGTCTACGCAAAGGGCAAAGTAGATAACATCCTAAACCAACTCTTCGGCGAGCTCGAGTACAAGACCAAGGTCAATCGCTACCTGATGGACCATTACGACTGGGAGGTGTTTGCGACGCACTACTGGAGCACCGACCGCTTTCAACACGAGCTCTGGCACTTGCTGGATGAGACGCACCCGTTTTTCGATCGCAATGAGCACGACGCGCACATCGGGCGCATTCACGAGTACTGGCAAGCCGTAGACTCGACCCTTGGCGAGCTGTTCGATGCGGTCGATGATCAAGCCACGGTCTATCTCGGTTCGGATCACGGATTCGGTCCGATCAAGAAGTTCCTTTGCTTCAACGTATGGCTGATTGAAGAAGGCCTGCTGGTGTTGAAGCGCGACGCGATGACCCGTTTCAAACGCGGGTTGTTCAAGCTCGGACTGACGCCGGATCGCGCGTACCGTTCCGCGATGAAACTCGGATTGGCTCACTTGAGACTGTCGGTGGGAGTGACCAATCGCTCGTCGCTTATGAAGCTCGCTAACAACCTGATGCTATCGCTCGAAGACGTCGACTGGTCGCGCACGACTGCGTTCTCGAAAGGGAACTACGGGCAAATATTCATCAACCTGAAGGGCCGTGAGGTGAATGGAATAGTCGAGCCCGGAACTGAATACGAGCGGCTGATGCGCGAGGTGACTGGCAAGCTCCGCGGCCTTGTTGATCCCGAAAACGGCCAGCCGCTGATCGGTCCGATCTGGCGCCGCGAGGATCTGTACGCCGGCCCGCACATCGACGAAGCGCCTGACATTCAGTTTCTTCCGGCTGATATGACCAACAAGCCGCTGGGCACGCTCGACTTGACTTCCAACAAGTTCATCACTCCGGTTTACGGCAACTCAGGCGATCACCGAATGCACGGGATAATGCTCGGTCGCGGTCCCGAGCTTCGACGCGGAGTGAGGGTTGAGGGCGCTCGCATCATCGACTACGCGCCGACCATTCTGCATTCGTTCGGCGTCGATGTCCCGTCGGACATGGATGGCCACGTGTTGGAGGATATATTTACCGCGGAGTACCTCGAGGAGAATCCGGTGCGAGTTTCAGAAGGAACGGCTGCTGATTACCAGGCTCCGGGCGAGTCGCCGGTGATGACCGAAGAAGAAAGCGAAGAGATTCGGGAAAGGTTGAAGAGCCTTGGCTATTTGGGATAGGAAGAGGGGGCTTTGAGATGAAGAAAGGGAATTGCAAATTGAAAATTGCAAATTGCAAATTGCAAATTGAGCCGAGCAAACTGGCGACAAAATTTTCAATTTTCAATTTTCAATTTTCAATTTTCAATTCCTCTCTTTCTGCGTGAAGGTTTCTGTTCTAGCCTTATGCCATTCCAAACCATCTCAGCTGTTCTCCCCGCTTACAACGAAGAAGAGAACATCGAAACAGCTACTCACCGAATGGCGGACGTTCTGCGCGAGCTCGATCTGAGCGACTGGGAAGTGATCATCGTCGACGACGGCTCGATTGATCGCACCGGCGAACTTGCCGATCGCCTTGCAGCCGAAGACACGGCGCGCATTCGCGTCTTCCACCACGAGCCGAATCGCGGTTATGCGGAAGCTTTGAGGACCGGCTTTTCCAACGCCCGCTATCAACTGCTCTTCTTCACCGACTCAGATCTCCAGTTTGATGTCCGCGAAATAAAGAACCTGCTGCCGCTGATTGAGAACGCCGATATCGTTTGCGGCTTTCGCATTTACAGGTTCGATCATCTCACTCGGTTGGTGTTATCTTGGGGGTTCAACCTGCTGGTGCGAACGATGTTCAGAATCAAAGTGCGCGATATCGACTGCGCGTTCAAGTTGTTTCGCCGCGAGGTCTTCGACAAAGTCACGATCGAGTCGAAGAAGTTCTTTGTCAACGCGGAGGTGCTGGCGAAGGCCGAGTATTTCGGGTTCAAGTTGGAGGAAATCGGCGTGCGGCACTACCCCAGGGCCGCCGGTCACTCGACTGTTCGACCAAGCCACATCCTCTCAACGTTGAAGGAACTGGCGCACATCTGGGTGAACGTTCACTCGAAGCCTCGCGGAAAAGGCTAAGAAAGTGCTAAGAAGCCAAGAAGAGTGTTAGCCGCTGATGCAACAACGCAGTTTGGTGGACGAGAGTTTTGGACACAATGGGATTCTGCTGGTCGGAACTCCGTTAGGAGTTCAATGTCTATAGTAACGAGACGTGAGACGGCGCGAACTCCGTTAGGAGTTCAATGTTCGGGTTAGCCGTCAAAACACATTTCACTCCTAAAGGAGTGAACAGCCGCAAGGTTCCCGTTTCTATAAACATGCAACCACTACGTGGTTGGACAAGCTAACGCGTTTGGTGGACCGACAACTGCGTATGGGGATTGTACCTCGATACTTGTATCATCGAATTGTTTCAGCAAACCCCAGGGAAAATGATCAGGATGCAGCGCGAAGGTGAACAGAATATCGCAGACACTCGAGCGGCTGCGCCGGGCGCGCGGCTTAGTTGGCGCGGCGTCGCCCAGGCTGCCATCGGCGTCGGCGCCTTAACGCTTGTGCTGATGAAGACCGATGCCCGCGGCTTGAGCGAAGCCATCAAGTCGACTCGATGGGCTTACTTGCCGTTTGCGGTAGTTGCTGCGTTTTTGGTGATCTGGTTGATGACCTACAGATGGAGCGCGATCCTCGAGGTTCGAGGTCACAAAGTCGAGACGCGGCGATTGTTTCTTTATTACCTTATTGGCGCATTCTTCACCAACTTTGTTCCGGGAGGCAGCGCCAGCGGAGATGTCGCGCGGCTGATCTATGTCGATCGAGAGATACGCGACAAGGCGTTCGTGCTTTCAACCCTGATCTACGAACGTTTGGTTGGCGCATTCACGCTGCTGCTCATCGGCTTGGTTGCGACCTTGTCTAGCCGCGCGTTCGATCAATACGCGAGCACCGTCTACTTTGCGGAAGTGGTACTTGGGCTCGGACTCCTGGCCGCCGCGACGCTGATGAGCAACTACGTTTCGTCGCGGCTGGCTCGATTGATGAGGATGGTTGGCGCACGCTTCAAAGTCGGGCGGGTGGGCGAGGCGGCCGCCCGGACCATTGAAGCGATCTCCGAGTTGAGAAGCAATCGCAAGATGCTGGCGCGGACGGTGGCTATCTCGGTAGCGGTGAGGATCGTCTGGGGGTTGGGGTGCTTTGCCGTCGCGCGCGCGCTGGACTTGCCTCTTGGATTGCCGATTGTTTTTGCGTTCATCTCGTTGGTTGACCTGCTTCGATTGATGCCCTTGTCGGTCGGCGGACTGGGCGTGCGCGAGTGGCTTATCATCGTGTTGTTTGCCGGCGTGGGGATCTCACGCGAGCGCGCGCTGACGTTTTCAATTCTCGCGTTCGCGCCGATCTACCTAACCGCGATCGTCGGCGGCATCGTCTACGTTACCACCGCCAGGATCAGACGGCGCGATGATCGAGCTTCCGAGTTCGAGCTCAAGAGGTCGGAGGGACTGCTCTAATCGAAGAGGTGAACGGCACGTGAGTCGCACGATCACAAAAGCGAACGCTGAAGAAGCGCGAGACCATGCCGATGCGGACCGGCCCGAAGCAGCTCCGGCCAGCACGCGGCGCAACGCGGGGTGGGTCATCGCTCCGTTGATCGTTCTGCTCGTAACCGCCGCGGTCTACGGCTCGATTTACTTTCGAGAGGAGTCGCTTGCTACCGGCATCGGAGCCAACCTCGTCCCGGCAGAGCGAGTTCTGAAGGGCGAAGTCCCTTACCGGGATTTCTACAAGATCCAAACGCCGGGGATCCTGCTGCTCAACGCGGGGTTGTTCAAGCTGTTTGGCACGTCGTTGCTGACTGCGTTCCGAGGTGTGCTGGTCTTCAAAGTGCTGGCGGTAGTGATGGTCTTTGTAGTCGCAAGGCTGGTGGTTTCGCAGACAGTGGCTCTCGTCCCGGCGTTGCTGTCAACGGTTTGGCTGCCGCCGGGCGGGCCGTTTCGCCCTGCGCCAATCCAATACGAGATGTTGTTTATCCTCGCCGCGATTTACTTCGCGCTTCGATGGATCGATTCGCGGCGGGCGCTCCAGGCGTTCGCGGCCGCGCTCGCGGTTGGAGTTGTTGCGGTCTTCAAGCAGAACGTCGGGGTTTACCTGGCAATCGCGCTGGCACTCGCGCTCGTGGTGAATAGTCGCGAACTGCCTCGGTCTCTTGCCGAAGCCAAAGAGTTGTATCTCGATTCGTGGAGGAAATCTTTCAGCTCGCACATTGCTGCCGTCACGGGAGTGGCCCTCCCGCTTCTTGCGCTGCTGGCCTATCTGGTAAGCAACAACGCGCTCGGCGCAGCGATGCGAGTCTTCGTTCGAGGACCGGGTGAGCACATTCAGATGAAGCTCACCGGCTATCCGCTTCCCAAGTACGCGTTGCTGGTGTTGATTGTCGGAGTGGCCGCGGTGAAGATTGCCGCGGCGATGGGGAATCGGCTTCCGCGTTGGAGAAGAGTGATTCTAGTCGTCACGCTTCTTGGCGCTGCGGGTTGCTCAGCATTAGCGCCGCAGTCGGTTATCGATAACTCGATCTACTGGTTTGCGCCGGCGCTGTTTGTATGGGCCGCGTGGATTTACTTGAGTGCGAGCCGGCGAGCGCAAACCACCGATCCCGGCGCAAAGGCGCGCGGTGCTCTCTTAGTGTTGTTAGCGTTCTCAATCGCGTCATATCTTGAAGTCTTTCCGCGGTCAGTCAGAGGACTGGTGATCGGTACCCTGCCGCCGGCGTTTGTTCTGCTTGCGTTCATATTCGCAAAGTATCGTTTTGAGCCGGACAGTCGCCAGGTCAAGCCAAAAGTTGGTCTCAGGTTCGAGGTTGCGCCCGCGGCCGGGTTTCAATTTGCGATCGTAGGGATCATAGCTTTGATCTTCGCCGGTCGATTGATCGCGCCGAGCTACTTCACCCTGGAAACCGGACGTCCGTCGTTTAAGGCGGATACCGAGCTGAGCTTCGAGAGCGGACGAGGGGTTTACTTGCCCGCAAGACGAGCTGCAGAGGTCAATGCAACCGTAGACCTCGTTCGCGCGCGAGTCGAGGAGGGCGGGTTCTTCTTCGCGCACGCGCTCGATGCGACACCATACTATTTTCTAACCAACCGCAATAGCCCGACGGGCGCGACGCTTTGGAACGACGCGGGAACCAACGAAGCGGAGCGAGCGCGCACTATGGAGATGCTCCAGCAGAAACAGGTGAAGCTTGTGTTGACCAGCGATCCGGCGCTCGCCGGCGAGCGGTACGAACCGTTGCTCGCGTATTTGAATGAGTTCAGACGCACCGCGCAGATCGGGAAGATCGTCGTGCTCGAGAAAAGCAACGAGTAAGTGTGCGACTGACGGCTTCATGTAGGGGCGGCCCTCCGTGGCCGCCTTCATCGGAAACGAGGCAAATCGCGTGAAGAGGGGCGGCCACGGAGGGCCGCCCCTACATGGGCGCTCCTCATCCGAAACGAGGCGCAAATCGGGTGAAGAGGGGCGGCCACGGAGGGCCGCCCTTACATGACTTTTTAGAGGAAGACAGAAACGATGTATCGAAACAAACGAGTGGCAGTCGTAATGCCCATCCACAACGAAGCAGCGCGAGTTCAGCAAGCCCTCGCTCGTGTGCCCTCGTTCGTGGATCTGATTATCGCCGTCGATGACGGCAGTACCGATGAAACCGCCCGACGGCTTTCCGAGATGGGAGACTCGCGGCTCACCGTTCTGACTCACTCGCGAAACCTCGGCGTCGGAGCGGCTACAAAGACCGGTTATAAGCGTAGCCTTGAAACTGATGCGGAGTTGATCGCGGTGATGGACGGCGACGGGCAGATGGATGGCGAAGACCTTGGCGCTTTGCTCGACCGCGCGATCGCCGGAGCGGACTACGTTAAAGGCAATCGCTTTTTGGATACGACGACGATCGGTCGGATGCCGCGCGCGCGATATGTAGGCAACCGGGTGTTGAGTTGGCTCACCGGAGTGGCGTCGAGCTTCGAGAGCGAGCTTGATGCCCAGTGCGGGTACAGTGTGATCAGGCGCGCCGCGCTCAAAAGGCTGCGGCTCGATGAGCTTTACGATCGCTACGGGTTTCCCAACGAGATGCTTTTTGAAGCTTGCCGGGCGGGACTCAGAGTTGAAACCGCGAGGGTAAAGTGCATCTACGAGGATGAAGTGTCGGGCATCAACCCGATCACTTCGGTGCCGCTCATCCTCATGCTGATCGCCAGAAACTATCTGCGGCGACGACCGCTTGCCACTTCATCCGCTCTCGCAATCCGAGAGACGACTTCTGCCGAATAACAAGCCTTGAAGAATCCACTCAAGCCAAAGCTCTTGATCCTGACAAGTTCGTTTCCGCGCGCGCCGGAAGATGATACTTGCGGCTACATCCGGGATTTCGCGCGCAGTCTTTCGTCTGAGTTTCAAGTTCAGGTGCTCGCGCCGCCCGACCGTGGAGCGCTCGACTGGCCGGCTGACGACTTCTTATTGACCAGGTCCTCCTCTCCGCTGCCCGAGTCGATCGATGTTTTTCAAGCGAGTCGCGATTTCAACGGCGTTCGGAATCTTGCGGTCTGGCTAGCCTTCATCTGCTCGCTCGCTTTGTTTTTCTTCAAGGCGATCAAGCTCGCCGCGAGTTCGGACGTGGTGTGCTCTCACTGGCTTGTCCCTTCAGGGCTGGTCGGAGCCTTAATCGCGAGGCTGACCGGCAAACCCCACGTCGTGGTCGAGCACTCGGGGGCCGCGCACTTGCTTGCTCGGCTGCGAGGCGGCCGGCTGATCACGCGGCTTATTGTTTCCAGCTCCGAGCGCGTAGTCGTCGTGAGCAAAGACTTGAAGCAGAAGCTTGTAATGCTGTGTGAAGACGCGAGCTCAAAGATCGAAGTAATCCCGATGGGTGTGCGCACCTTCGAGCCTTGCGACGAATTCGCGGGGGGCGGTGATCGGCTTACCATCGCCCGAGGAGTGCCGGCCGAATCAAACAAGGCGATGATTCTCTTCATCGGCAGGCTCACTGAGGTGAAAGGCGTAGACGTATTGCTCAGAGCTACGAGTGGCGTAGCCTCGGCGCGGGTTGTCATTGCCGGCGACGGCGAGCAGCGATCTTATCTTGAAGCGCTTGCAAGTGAGTTGAAAGTCGACGCGACCTTTCTCGGTCAAGTAGACGCGAGGCGTAGAACCCACCTTCTCGAAGAGTGCAAAGCCGTAGTCATCCCCTCTCGGGTCTTGCCGTGCGGTCGCACTGAAGGCACTCCGGTCGTGTGTCTTGAAGCGATGGCGGCGGGCCGGCCGGTTGTCGCGTCGAGAGTTGGGGGTCTTGCTGAATTGATCACCGACGGCCAGAATGGACTTCTGTTTGATGCGGGCGATGATTCGGCGCTTGCCGCGAAGTTGAATCTGCTGATCGGCGATTCAAGTCTAAGCGAAGAGCTGGCGACTAATGGGCGGCTGATTGCGGCCGAGCACGCGTGGCCGCGGGTTGGATTGCGGTTTGCCGAATTCATCAAAGCTTCGCTGAACAAGCATGATCGAGACCTCCAAGATCGAGAGCCCGGTCGCAGCTTCGCCTAGCACAGCGCGGGTCGCGGGGCTTGGCACGGTTTACATAACCGCGGCCAAGCTCTGGTTCATGGCGAGCGGCTACGTGCTCGAGGTCACGCTGACCAACCTTATGGCGGACGAGCACTACGGGCTCTATAAGGTCGTCATAAGCATCATCTCGATCATCAACGCCGTCGTCATCACCGGCACTTATCAGAGCGTTTCGAATTACGTCTCGCGCGGAGAACAGACGCCAGGCGCGGTCAAGGCTAAAGCCCTCAAGCTGCAAGTGCTGGTTGGCGGCGCGATCGCGGCGGGCTTCTTCCTGTTGTCGCCGCTCATCGCCGGCCGCTTGAACGATCTCAGACTGGTCAACTATTTTCGGCTCGCAGCGTTGATACCTCTGTCCTATTCGTTCTACGCGGTGTTCACCGGCTACTTCAACGGGCAAAAGAAGTTTCTGACCCAGGCCGCGCTGGATGCGACCTACTCGACGCTGAAGCTGGTGTTGATCGTAGCGTTGGTGTGGGCCGGCTTCGGAGTTGGAGGCGCAGTCGGCGGGTTTGCGCTCGCGGCTGGTTCCGTGTGCCTGATCGCCGCCTGGATCGCGCGAGGCGGCGAACGCCGCGGCAGCTTGCATGCCCGGGACCTGTTTAAGTTCCAGGCTTATCTTTTGGTCTTCACATTTGTATTCAATGTGCTTCAAAGGGTTGATCTTTTGCTGGTCAAGGCGTTGTCGTCGTCTGATCCGGTGGCGGCGAGCGCGAATGTTGGTCACTACGGCGCCGCCCTCAACGTCGCAAACATTATCTATCAAGTGATCATCTCGGTGACATTCATCATTTTTCCGCTGGTGTCTCAGTCAACGTTTGTCGAAGACAGCAGACGAACCAGGGTTTACATATCGACTACGGTCAGGTATGCGCTGATGGCGATGGCGCTGCTCGCGACTCTCTTCTCGGCGAACGCAGCAGAGGTCCTGAAACTGATTTACAAACCGGAATACCAGGCAGGCGCTTCCGCGCTTGCTGTGGTTGCATACGGGATGCTGTTGTTTGGCTTCTTGCAGGTGGCGACTACGATCATCTCCGCAAGCGGTCGCCCACGAGTCTCGCTGATCGTTGCTGTGATCACTCTAGCGGTGAGCGTCGCGATCAACGTGGTGTTGATTCCATCGCGGGGGCTTGTGGGTGCGGCGATCGCGACCACCGCCGCGATGTTGTTGGGAACCGCGATCGCAAGCGGGTACTTGTTACGGAGATTCGGCGCGCTCGCGCCGTGGTTATCGATTGTCAGGATCGGAACCGCAAGCTTGTTGACATACGCCGCCGCTCTTTTTTTTCCGGTTAGCTCGAGGCCCTTGATAATTGTGAAGCTCGCGGTGTTGTCACTGGTCTACTTCGCCGCGCTCATCATAGCCCGAGAGGTCGGAAAGAACGATCTAGCGATGCTTAAGAAGATCTTACGACCGGGAAGCGCGTAGTCGATCACACTCGCGCCTGGTCGATTTGAGAAGAGCTCGCCACGAAGGCACCAGGAAACGAAGGACCACTAAGGCTATTCCTTGTCTTCGTCGTCGCTCTGCCCTCGAAAGAACCTCTGCTCATCCGCGTCCCAGGGCCTGAGCACTGAGGACACATCCACAAACCTCCCCAGCAGTCGCTTCATCTCTTCAGCCTTGTCGAGCATTAGATCATAGAGGTTGTATTGCTCCTTCGGATCGCGGCCGAGATTGAACAACTCGAAGGTGTAGGAGTTCCGGTTGTAAATGAGCTTGTAACCGTCCTGGGAAATGACCATGAACTTTCTGATCTCGGGATCAACATCGTGCTCGGGGCTGAGGAACGGCGAATCATTGCGTTGCCAGTGTTCGCCATAAACGGGAGGCCGCGTGAATGGGTCGCCGCGCATAAGCGGCAGCAGGCTCGTGCCCACATACTCCTTCGGACACGCGATCCCCACTGCGTTCAGAATCGTGCTGCCAAGATCAATCGTGCTCACATAGTCGGTGACGCGGCGGGGCGCCAGATTCGGCACGTATACGATCATCGGCACATGCATCTGTTCATTGTAGAGTTGAGAGTTGTGTTTGTAGACGCCGCGCTCGCCGAGCGATTCACCGTGATCCGACATGATGGCAACGATGGTGTCATTTATTCTGCCGCTTGACTCGAGCCACTCAAACAGCTTGCCGAGATGCTGATCCACATAAGCGATCTCTCCGTCATAGCGATCCGTGTTCGACGGGCCAAAATAAAAATCCCTTCTCAGCCTGTAGGGCATATGTGGCTCGAACGTGTACACGTAAGCGCAAAAAGGCTGGTTTGGAGGCGTGTTTGAGAATCGATTAATTACCGCCTCGACGGTGTCCTTCAGGTTGCCAGTTCTTGCGCTGCTGATCATCTGCGGGTCCTTGATGCGCCTGTACAGAGTCGAGGCGCGACGGCCCGGAAAGAGAACGGTATCGTACCCGTTGTGAGCCAGGACCTCCGTCCACGATTGAAGATGCGCGTCCCAATATGAGGACTGCATGAATTTCGGCACTGCCTGGTAAGTCGATGGCGAAGGAGCAAAAGCATTGTCGAACACGCATGCGCGTTCGCCGAGCCGGTTGAGACTGGGGCTCGTGTTCCGCTCGTAGCCGTACAGGCTCAAGTGGTCGGCCCGGACTGTGTCCACAAAAACAAAGATCACATTGAACCGCTTTGCGGCCGGATTCGAAGCATGGTTTAGCTCGCTGAGCCCGTTCATCCAATCGCTTACGTCGCTTTGAGTGAGATCCCCTCCAATGCAGTTATTGTCTGTGCCATCTCCGATGATCTCGCTCTGCCCGGGGTTGATGTCCGCTCGACGGTCATCCGCGTCGCCTCCTCCAAGCACCGCGGAATATCCATCCCGGTCGAAGTCCAGCGCCCACTGAGCCAGTCTGAAGAACTGCTTCGTCTGAGTAGAGCGGAAAAACACCTGAGTCTTGAGGTTCTGGTTCTTGTCGAAGTGAATAAAAGTGAAGGTGACGGCGAACAGAAGCAAGGCGATAACGGAGAACACAGTCGAGCGCTTGACGGGCGCGTGAACGGCGCCGCCTCGTTGGAGCTTGTGAGCAAACGAGAAATACAGCGACGCAACAAGCCCCATCGCGAGCGTAAACTCGAGAAGAAACATCGCTCGATGGAGTGAGAATTCGTACTGCTGCACCTCGACACGAGAATCCACGTAGTAACAAGTAAGGATCACCACGGCGAGCAGGAGCATCCAGGCAAGGCGAATCAAAGAGTGCAATGACGCCGACGCGCGAGCGATATACCAGATCACTGTGCACGAGATAACCATCGCCGTCACAACCAAATATGCGAAGAGATGCTCGGCTTTCAAAAGAAGGTGCGCAAGGGCGATCTTCTCCGCCTCTCTTATCGCGCCGATCGTAAATCCAAAGATCCCGGGCTGAAGGTAGAGCAGGAAGCCCGCGAGAGCAGAGATAGCGAGAACAGCGATGAGTCGATGCAGGAGCTTCAGGTCTCGGCCGCGTGCAAGCGCCAGTCCTAACCTGGTTGTGAGTGACTCAGCCGCATAGGCGAACAATCCGCAACTCAGACCGACAACCGAACCTATCAAAAGGTTCAGGCTGAAATAGGCGGTGAGGGTCAGTCTTTCATTGAATGATGCGAATATCGGCGTGAGCTGAATGTTCAGGTCGATCCACTCTATCAGGCCCAGCAGAGAGGCTGCCGCCAAACCCGCCAGCGCATAGCTGCACAGCGATTTCAACAGCGGCGCTCGCTCTCGCGAGTCTCGAGACCAGTTTGGCTCGGCTAGCTTGGGGTCAAGCTCTTCCCCAGTTGCCGTTCCACTCGGGATGCGTGACATTCAATACTCCTGTTTGCTTGCTGTGTCAGACAGTTCGCGCCCAGGGAGGCGCGACTTTCGTGAACACAACAACATCTCACCGCTAATGTCCTGGCCGATCCTCGCTTTTCTTGAACCCGGGACCATACTTCTTTTCATCGGCATCGGGCGGCCTGCTTATGGTGACAACGTCCGCAAAACGGCCAACCAAGCCTTTCATCTGCGCGGCTTTATCCGTCATCGGATTAAAGAGATTGTGTTCCTCGCGGGGATCGTCCTTGAGATTGAACAGCTCAAAGCAGTAGGCGTCCCGACTATAGATGAGCTTGTAGCCATCCTGAGTGATTACCATGTACTTCTTGGTATCACCATCAATGTCCTGATCCCGCGCGACGTATTGCGAGTCGTGTGTCATTGTTTGCTCGGAATATACAGGCAGCCGAGTGAACGCCTCGCCCCGCATGAGAGGCAGAAGGCTCACACCCGTGTATTCTTTGGGACAACTGAGCCCAACAGCAATCAGAATCGTGCTGCCCAGATCAACAGTGCTGACGAAGTCCGCGATGCGGCCTGGCTCCACATCGGGCACGCGTACGACCATCGGAACCCGGGTCTGTTCGTTGTAAAGCTGCGTCGCATGCTTATAGACTCCGCGCTCGCCGAGTGACTCGCCGTGATCCGCCATCACCACGACGATTGTGTCGAGCAGCCGGCCGCTCTTGTCCAACCAGTCGAACAGCCTGCCAAGGTGAAAGTCCGTGTAAGCCAACTCGCCGTCATACAGATCAGCGATCGACCTCCCAAAATCGAACTCGCGGTGTTGGACGTATGGTCTGTGCGGGTCGGAAACATAGACGAATGCGCAGAGCGGACGGTCAGAAGGCGCCGCCCCGAGCGTCTCAATCGCGGCGTTAACAGTCTCGCTTAACCCCTTTGTTCCGTCCCTGATTACCTGGCTCATTCCCTTAACATATCGCAGCATAGTCGCGGTGCGCCGAGGAAACAGAATCGTGTTGTATCCGGCGTGAGCCAGGACCTCAGTCCAGGTGTCAACGTGCGCATCCCAATACGAAGACTTCATGAACTTGGGCATCGACTCGAAGGTGAAAGGCGAAGGAGCAATGGCGTTGTCGAATACCGTAGCTCGCTCGCCAAACTTGCTCAAATTCGGGGTTGTGCTGCGCCCGTAGCCATACAGGCTCATGTGATCCGCGCGAACTGCGTCTACGAAAATGAATACCACATTGAAGCGTTTCGCCGCCGGGTTTGGCACAGTGTTCAGCCGATTGTGTTCGTACATCCAGGCGTCCAAATCCCTCTGACTGGTGTCGCCTCCGATGCAATTGTTGTCCACTCCGTCGTCTACGATCTCGGGCCTGCCCGGGCTGATGGCCGCGTTTCGGTCCTCAGCATCCCCTCCCCCCAGAACAGAAGCGTATACGTCCCGGTCGAAATCCAATGCCCACTGTGCAAGCTTGAAGTACTGTTTGGTTTGAGAAGATCGGAAGAAGACCTGAGTCTTGAGATTCTGATTCTTGTCGAAATAGACGAAGGTGAACACAAGACCCTCAACCAGGAGTACTGCAGCGCAGGACACGCCGGTTCGACGCAGAGAGACTCGAGCGCGATGCTGGTGAGCTAATGAGGAATGCACCGAAGCTATGAGGGCGAGTGCGAGTGTAAGCTCGAGCAAAAACATCGACCGATGGAACGAAGGCTCGTAAAGCTGCACCTCAATGCGCGAGTCAAGATAGTAACCAAAGGCAATAATCAGAATGATACAAACGATCCAGGCGTATCGAACCAGGGGTCTCAGCGAGCCGGCGGCACGCGAGATCGACCAAACGATCCAGCACGATATCAAAAGCCCGGTAATGCTCAAATAAACTGCGAGCCTCTCAAGATTGAGCAGGCGATAAGCCACGTGTGGGACCTTCTCAGCCTCTCTGATGGCGCCGAGCGTATAGCGGAAAACGTTTGGCTGAAAATAAAGCAACGCGCTGGCCACCCCACAAAGCAGAAGACAAGCGGATAGTTTATGCAGCAGCTTTACTTCGCAGTTGGACGCAAGCGCGGGCTCAAGCTTGCTCTTCAGGTGGGAACCAACATGCGCGACAAGCCCGACCGCTACTGCTATGAATGAGCCTACAACTAGGTTCACGCTGGAGTAAGCGGCCAAAGCGGCCCTTTCGGAGAAAGACTGGAAGACAGGAGTGAGCTGGATGTTGAGATCAACCAACTCGATCAAGCTCAGCAGCAGGACTGCAGCCAGACCCGCGACCGCGTAGTTTCCCAAAGAGACGAATAGCAGGCGCCTGGGC
>DATMCM010000647.1:0-7892 GCA_035558335.1 Blastocatellia bacterium
ACGAAAACGTCTGATCGGAGAAAACGATGCCCCACCCGAAGGTGTCGTTTGGCCCGTCGCGTTCGATTACGGTGATCTGGTGGGCGGGGTCCTGCATCTTCATCAGGATGGCAAAGTACAAGCCTGAGGGCCCGCCACCGATAATGTTGATTCTCATGGCTGAGATGGAAGAGTAGCGGTAAGGAAGGGCCTTGGGCAATCTCTGCGTAACCTCTGCGCCTTTATGCCTCTGCGGTTAGTCAACCTCGCAGTCCTGCCTAACCGCCGAGACGCCGAGACGCCGAGACCAACGCAGAGGTCAAGGTAGTATTGCAAACGCGTTTGCTGCTGCGCCTGTGGCTCCGCGAATCCGTGGAGGATTCAACACAAGCACGAACTCGTAGATCTTCTGCTCCGCCAGAGCGCGCGACAGCTCTTCGAGGTTCAGATTCTCGACGATGTAGATGCCGCTGTCGGCTATCAGGATTCGGTGACAGGGGAAGACGGTACCCTTATCGCTCACGACTTCGAAGCTCAGTTGATCGTCGCCCACCAGGAAGATCTTCTTGCCGGCCAGCCATCGCGCCGCGCTCTCGCCGGGTCCCGGCCGCGGGCCGGAGTACCTGGCCCGGTCGGCTTCGAAGTACTTTCCGTAGCCGGTTCGAATGATCACCGAATCGCCGGGCTTGATCTCGACGCTTTCAGCTTTTGCTGTTGCTTCAAGGTCTTCGGCGGTGATCTCCTGGCCCGGCGCGAGCGCCTCGACGTTCTTGAAGCGCGCGACATCCAGCAACACCGCGCGATTAACAAAGCGCTCCTTGGGATACGCTTCGATGCCTAGCGTCTGCAAGCCGCTCGCGCCCTCGCTGGCCGCCGCGTCCGCGCCGCCAAAGAGTTTCATGTTGTCAGAGATATGACCTAGCGCGTCGACGTTTGGCGAGCCGTGCTGGCCGCTAAAGAACATCATGTCGGCGGCGAAAGCTATGCCGCCAGGAATGATGCCTTTTGTTTGCGCGTGGCTGGTGTGAAGGCCGATCGAGAAGGGAGGGTTCAGCCCGAGCAGAGGCGAGTTGCGATCCCACACGAAGTTCAACTCGATGATGCGAGCTTGCTTCATCGAGTTGATGAAATCAGCGGTTTTCTTGTCCTGCGCCGACGCCGAGCCAGTCAGCGCCGAGGCTAACACAGCAGTGACCAACATGGTTTTGATTCTCATTTCTGATTCCTTTTCCTTAGATTGGTCCGATGTCTCTCAACGTGCAGCCCACGCAGTGGGCAACAGCATGAAGCCCACGGCAAGTCCGCGCAGCCCTGGGTTGGAGGCTCGGCTCGAAACCACGAGCCCGCGCAGTGGGCGACAGATCAGGACGATCACTCAGGGAAGTGCGAAACTTCTGCCGCCCGCTGCTCGGGCTCACGAGATGCTGTCTGGCAGCCTCCCCAGGGCTGCGCCGACTTGCCCTGGTCTACACGCTGTTGCCCACTACGTGGGCTTTGCGACTTAACGGGCCGACCTCACCATGCCTGCGCACACTTGCCTCGGGCTACACTTTGACGCGAAGGCTGCGGATAAAAGAGTCAAACGACCAGGACTTTTGTAGCCCATCCCATCGTTGCCGCCGTTAGCTTTGGGTTCGTGAACTGAGCGTTCTTGCCGGCGAAGTCTTCTTCGACTACCCCACGGGCAGTCGCGCACGCCTTTCAAACAAAGATCGGAATCTTTAGCTCGGCGACTTTAGCGAGCGCCTCTTTGAATGGCGGCCAACCGACGGGGGTCACACTGTTGGAAACCGCCGTTCTCATCAAAACGGTTGCGTCTCCCGCTAACTCGATGCGCACATCATTGCCGGCTTCCTTAAGAGCCGCTGCCCAGACAAAAGGAAAGTTCGCGCGAGTGGGGTTTTCGGATCCAACCAATCCGATCAGAAGAAACTTTTGCGGTTCGGTGCCCGCGGCTGCAGCCGGGCTTGCGAGCCCAATCGCGCTTCCGGCAATCGCGGTTGCGCAAACGTGTCCGCCCTTTTCTAAGAATGTTCTTCTACTTGGCATTTGGTCCTCCCAGAGTTTTCTCTCGCACTATGCCGTTGAGAGACGGACTGATATTCAAGAGAGTACTTACGCGAGCCGCTCGCCGCGCGTCTCGCGCGCGAAGATCAACACAAGCATTCCGAGCACATAGATCAGACTAACTGCGCTCGCCGCTTTCGCATAAGAGCCAAAGAACCCAACCAGCGTTCCAGTGATCAGCACGCCGCCGGCGGTAACAACACGGCCAAGGTTGTAACACAAACCCACCCCGCTTGTTCGCACTCGAGTCGGAAACAGCTCGGGCAAGTAGATCGGAAATCCGCTCGTTATTCCAAGAGTGAAGATCCCGACCAGCGGCAGAAGAATGAACATCTGCATAACGCTGCCGGTCATCAGGAAGGTTACTGGAAACAGAATGACTCCTCCGATCAAGAAGAACAGAAACGCCGCGCGTCTTCCGAATCGGTCGGCGAGCGGGCCGAATCCCAAATAGCCGAGCAGCGATCCGCCGTTGAGCAACATCACCGCGTAGGTCGCATATCGGTTTTGATCAGCAAGGCTGAGCCCTTCGCGCGCGCCCGCTTCGCGAATCACCGCGGGTATCCACATCGTCGCTCCCCACAGCGCCAGCAGCACGGTGAACGCGAGCGACGAAGCTACCAGCGTGTCGCGCCGCAGCTTTGGGCCGAACAGTTGTTTGAGGGTGAACGCGTCTGACTCTGCTTTCTTTGTTCCTTCGGCCTTTGCGAGCCTGCGCCTGTCTTGCACTTCGACCCAGCGGTCCGGCTCCTTGACCAGCAGGCGAATAAACAGGACGAAGATGGCCGGCGCAGCCCCCACAAGATAAACGTAGCGCCACGACGCTACGTCGACCGCGCGCGTGATAAGCGCAGCAAAGAAGTACCCGAACGCGGCGGCCGACTGGAGCATCCCGCCGGCCTTAGCGCGGAGCCGGTCGGGCCATACTTCCGCCACCAAAGCGGCTCCTGCAGCCCATTCCCCGCCAAGCCCGAGCCCGGTGACGAATCGAAACGCCGCCAACTGCTGCCAGCTCTGGGCGGCTGCGGAGAGCCCAGTGAACAGCGAGTAGATCAGGATGGTTGCTGCGAGCGCCTTCGTTCTTCCGATATAGTCGGCGATCACTCCGAAGCAGATCCCGCCTGCAGCCCATCCAAGTAGCATCACCGAAAACACGATGCTGCTGTTGAAACCGATAGCGGCCTCGGCTGCGCCCGGACCCATCAGTTCGGTCATCGAAGGTTTCTGCACGAGAGAAAAAAGCGTACCGTCCATGCTGTCGAACACCCATCCGAGCCACGCAACGAACAGTACGAGCCATTGGTAGCGAGTGACCTCGCTGGTCCACGAGAGGAATGACTGGTGAACAGGAGTATTGGCGAGTTGAGTAGCGACGCTCGACCCGATCTCCGGGTGCCGAGACAGTTCCGCCGAACTTTCTTGAGCGTCTTTCATGGTCGGCTGAAGTAGCGCGATTATATGGAGGAGACTCTGGCAGGTCAAAGAAGATGGAGTGCTCGCCGCTTACGCCTCGCTTATGCGTCTTTCTTCGGCCATACAAGCATCGGGTCTGTCAAGCAACTCTCAATGAACCTAGAGAATGATTCCAACATTAAGCGCATTTTGCTCTGGTGCTGTCCCATCACAAAGACTCTGTTCGCTTCAGAATCATATTCTCCAAGTCGTACTTATAAAGGTGTGCTTCGATACTCCAGTCCGCAAAAATGAAATGCCAATCGGCATCACGGAAACGACTTGAATTTGAATAGTATTCCGACACCGAAACAACTTCCTCGATCGGCCAGAATCGAATCAGGTTCTTGTCACTCTATCCTTCTTTCATCCCGTTGACATAAGAAAAATACTTTCGCAGATCGGGCGGCAGCGAAACCCTATACTTCAATTCAAAAGTCTTTTAGAGCTTCGTCGGATGCGGGAGGATTTACAGCAACCTTGTCACTTAGCCAGTGTCCTTTCAGTTTTTCTTCGATGCTCTGCACTGGGATGTTAAACCGCGTGCGCGATTACATACCGAACCGCGCACCCTAAGACTTCTTCAAGCGAGGCTCTTTCTTTTCAGCCTCTCTTCGAGTCCTGGTAGCCGCCTCTTGAATCTTCCCGACATCATATCTAGTAAACCGAGCGTCGGCGGCGGTGGGCGCGAGCCGCAGGTAGTTTTCGTAGGAGTCGGCCGCGCGTCCGTACTGGTGGGCAGCTTCGTAGATTATCCCGAGTTCTGCATAGACTGACGCGAACTTGGGCGACAGGCGAATCAACTCGAGCGCCGTTTTCTCGGCGTCTTGCAGGCGGCCGCGCTCGCGATAGTGACGCACAAGCCACCACCGCGTAAACGGATCGCGCGGGTCGAGCCGCACTGCCGCCTGAAACTCGTCCTCCGCGCGCTCCATCTTGCCGCGAACCTGGTATTGAATCCCCAGGTGAAGCCGCGGGAATGACCACTGAGGCGCAAGCTCCGCCGCGCGCTTGAACGCGTCGTGCGCCTTGTCGTTGTCCTTGTCTATCTCGTAAGCCACGCCCAGCGCGTTGTAGAGATAGCCCGCCCTGGGATCGAGTTCAATCGCTCGCTTGAGCGCCGCGATCGCTTCGTTGGTTTTGGATTCGTCGATCGCAACCCGGGCTTCGCAAAAGAGCTGCTTTGGTTCGAGCTGAGCATCCTTGGGGTCCAACGTCCGCAAACACGAAAAGGCCTGCGCGCCACGCTTGAAGTCGGCCGAGCGCAACTGGAGCACCGACGCGCTTACATAATTGTTAATCGCCTGTTGCCCGATCTCTTCGAGCGCGCTGCTCATGGTTATCTCGATGTTTGTCCGTTGCGGTTCGTTGGGAGTCTCGCGAACCAGTTGCTTGTATAACGTCCACGCGCCGTTTGGCTCGAGCACCTGGTTGCGCGACATCGCCGTGGTGATCTCGGCAACAAGGGGCGAGGTCTTGGCCGGCGCGGGTGCCGACACAACGGTTGGTGCAGGCGACGCTTTTGGCGGAGAGCTCTTGAACCCGCCCAGGGCCGGCGATGGCTTGGGTAGTCCTGTTGGCGGTTTGAGATCGAGCACGGTGTTCGCCGCCGTCAACGAAACCGTCCGCGAGGAGGTCGCGGCGCCGGGCGCGTCTACCGACACCTGGTGTTGGCCCGGGCTCAACTGCTCGATGATCAGCAATCCGCTCGGCCTGATCCTTCCGCGGTAAACGTTGTCGACGTAGACCTCGCTGCCCGCCGGCCCACGCACTTCGAGTTGGCAGATAGTCGCGGCAGTGCTTTTGACGGACGGCTCAACCGGTTTCTCTCTCCCGAGAACCGCCTCTCTCCCGAGAATCGACAGCGGCAGTCGCGGATCGATGCTGCCGGCCATGCGGGGGTGCTGAAGCGCCTTTGTCTCCTCGGGCACTATCTCCGAAATGTAATTCAGCAGCTCACCCGCGCGAACGAATCCATCCTTGTCGCGGTCCGCCTTGCCCCTCAGAGCTTCCAGCAGGAAAAATGTAAACGCGCCGTGTCCGCCGCCCCAGCGATTGTCCTCGAAGCTGCGCTCGTCGGCTCGCGATGCGAGCAGCCGCAAGACTCCGGCGCCGCTCTTGCCGACTTCATCCAGGTAGTTGGTGATCAGCGCTCGCTCAGTCGTCCCGCGCGACGCCCAGCCTATCTGCCCCGAATGACAAGCGTCAGCCATCAACACCACGATTCGAGCGTGCAGCCTCCCGGTGATGATTCTGTCGAGTTCCGAAGTTGGCAGCGCGGTGGCATAAAGATTCTGGGGATCAGAGTCGTGTGCGAGCAGGTAACCGTCGCTATCGCCTTCGACAACACCGTGACCGGCGAAGAAGATGTAGACGACGTCGTCCGCTTCTACGCTTCTGACGAGCCAGGTGCCAATCGCGGTTCGAATAGCCGCGAGCGTCGCCTCCTGATTCAAAAGCAGCTTTACATGACTCGACGGGAAACCGCCGCCGCCGGGACTGCGCAGGAACGCAGCGAGATCCTCGGCGTCGCGATGCGCAAAGCGAAGTTGACCTTCCGGCGGGACGTTCTTGTAACTCGAGATCCCGACAACGACAGCCCACAACTGACCGCGCCCATCCGGGGCTACCCCGCTGGATGCCTGGCGGACAGTAAGGCTGCGAGGATCTTGCGACTGGCCCGGGCTGCCACTCGGCTGCTGCGCTGATCCGGTAAACATAGTAGCGAGAAGGAAGCTGGCGATTGCGAAGGGTCGGATAGGAAGGCGTGGGCGAATCATGATTAAAGACCCTCTTTGACGGTTACGGGAAGAGATCCGATGGCCACCGATTTTGTATAGCACTACAGTCGCGGTGTCAACGTTGTCGGTAATCGAGAAAGAACACGATGCGCCCTCGGTAAGTCCGTCGTATTAAGATCTCTGCGGAACCTCAGTGTGCTCAGCGACTCCGCGGTGAATCCTGGTCACGAGTCTGCTCACCGCAGAGCCGCCGAGCACGCTGAGGTTCCGCCGAGAGCAACGGTAGGAAACCAGCCTCTCGCCGACAGGCTCTGCGTCGTTTGGCGCCTGGCGATCTCGTGCGCAACTTCGCATCGGAAAGCGCAGTCTGATAGACTTTTGCCCCGACAGGTTGAGCCGACTATTTCATAACTCTCTGTTTTATCAACCAGGAGGAAAGATGCTCAGACGTTATTTTGTCGTCGCGCTGCTGGTGTCGGTCACGATGATCTCGACACAAGCGGTTTTCGCTCAGCAGAATGGCGGCCCGTCCACGCCCAAACCGGGGCGCGATCCGAAACAGCCGATCGATGAGGAGTACACCCGCAAGATCCGCGAATACACGACCGAGCCTTTCTTCCTTTCACCGCTAGTGGACTATTTGCCCGCGTCGAGAACAGTC
The DNA here is from genome assembly GCA_035558335.1 of Blastocatellia bacterium. GTDB lineage: Bacteria > Acidobacteriota > Blastocatellia > UBA7656 > UBA7656 > Onstottus_B. The sequence continues at coordinate 6,901 of DATMCM010000647.1, forward strand.
CCGACTCCAAAAGAAGTGCTGGGAGACGTGGCTGGCGCGCCGGGCAAGCTGCCCTATTCGGACGAGGTCTATCGCTACATGCGAATGCTCGAGAAGGCGAGCCCGCGCGTGAAGGTCTTCTCGATCGGCACAACCGAAGAAGGCCGCGAGATGATCGCCGTAGCCGTAACCTCCGAAGCCAACCTGGCCAAACTCGATGAGAACCGCGGGCGGTTGGCCAAACTTGCCGACCCGCGCACCATCAATCAGAACGACGACGAAGCCGACAAGCTCGTCGCGGCTTCAACGCCGATCTATTACATCACCGGGACGATTCACTCGCCTGAAACCGGCTCGCCCACCGCGCTCATGGAACTGGCCTATCGCCTCGCAGTGGACGAGAGCCCTTACATAAAAGCGATCCGCGACGGAGTCATCACTCTGATCACGCCCGTCGTCGAAGTGGACGGGCGTGATCGAATGGTTGACGTTTACAACTGGCACCTGGCGCATCCCAACGAGAACTGGCCGCCGCTGATCTACTGGGGTCACTACGTGGCTCACGACAACAATCGCGATGCGATGGGAATGACGTTGAAGCTCACTCAGAACGTCGCCAGGACTTTCATGACGTGGAAGGCCCAGGTGCTTCACGATCTTCACGAGTCGGTTCCTTACCTCTATGACAATACCGTTGGCGATGGACCTTACAATGCGTGGATCGATCCGATTCTAGCCGACGAGTGGCAGATGATCGGCTGGAACAACGTTTCGGAGATGACCAAGTTCGGCATGCCCGGTGTGTTTACTCACGGGACTTTTGACACCTGGTCGCCGGGCTATCTTATGTTCATAGCCGCGCTGCACAACGGCATCAGCCGGTTGTATGAGACCTTCGGCAACGCCGGCGCGGACACCGTCGAGCGCACGCTCTCGGTCGAAGAATACTCGCGTACCTGGTACAGGCAGAACCCACCACTTCCGAAAGTGAAGTGGTCTCAGCGCAACAACAA
>DATMCM010000648.1:0-15733 GCA_035558335.1 Blastocatellia bacterium
AGCATGTTGGCAAAGCTCCTGCTCGGGTTTAGAAAGGACCTGGCCAGGATCCTGATCAGCCGGTTTTGGGTTTTGTCTTCGATGCGGCGAATGACGAACCGGTCCAGGGCATCTTCTGCGACCAGCAATGCAGTTCCAAGAAGGGGCGTGACAACCAGGTCAACGTAGGCCATCGGGTGATTCGATTTGTCGCTCGGCTTCAACCCGACATTGCCAAGCGAGGCTTCGCTCACCGGTCCGAGTTCGAACTGCAAGCTAAGCACGGTGGACCAGGCGGTCGCTTTGAGCCGGCTCATCCAATATCCCTTGTTAAAGCCGAGTTCCTGATACCTGCCTTTTGGATCGTTTTGGATCTGGATGAAACCGGTGACCGCGCCCTGCATCGGATGGCCGATGTAGTTCACGTAGAATTCATCGCCATCTCTCCACCCGCGCAGGTTCTTTAGTGATTTGAAGTAGTCTTTGAAGAACGGTCCTTTCAAATCCAGGCGAGTGCTCGGCTCGGTCGCAACTCTGAATGCGGTTTGTATACCTAAGAAGAAAAGCCCCTGTTTGACTGCTGGTTCCCATTGAAATCCGGGCTTCTCCCTTTCTGGTTTCGCACCGGTGTTATTGCCCGTGAGTTGAGCGTCAGGGACCGGCTGGTTGGAGATGCCGCGGCCACGATCCGCCTCTCCGACGTCCGGGCCTCCAGCGGAACTCGTCGCGGAGCCTTTGGCGGACGGTTCTTGTGCCTCCTGGTCCGGATTCAGGCACAGCATTTCATCATCGGCAAGCGGAAGGGACTCGGCCTTACCCTGTCTCCCGTGCCCGGACGAGGGGTTTACCAGCGCCTCCGGAAAGGTCCGTTCCAGTGGAGGATTCGCCAGACGCTCTTGGGCGTGTACTAACTCGCTAAGGGCTCCAATGCAGGCGGACCAGACGACAGCCCAGACGACTGCAAACAGTCGATGCGGAAAACCGAGTCGCTTCTTAAACATTATTCCAATTGTTCGTTCGGAGTCTGCGCTACTCAATCATGGCTTCACAGTCTGACGCCGACCTCCTCACACGTCAAAAGCTGTGGTAAGCACCTTCTCGGTCAGGAATTCTAGTCAGAATGGGTTGCCGATAATACTGTCAATTCTGACAGCGCTGGAACGGGGAGATGACAGGAAGAGAGTCGGTTCAGGCCTTAGCATGCCCTTGATGGTTTGGCCTTCGGAGAGAGGAGTCCACGCTAGAGGCCTCAACTCCAGCTTTTGAGTTTCGCTAATGTGTAAGATTGAGCTGACGACGGTTTCGAGAAAGAGAACCATCAGCCCACGTGTTTGCCCTGGCCTTTCCAGAAGCGCTCGCGTAAGACGTTCTTCTGGATTTTTCCCGTAGCCGTGCGCGGCAACGCCTCGATGAACTGGATCCGACGCGGGCACTTGAAGTGCGCGAGATGCTCGCGGCAAAAGTCTACGAGCTCCTCATCGGTCACTGAAGCGCCGGGCTTCAACACCACAAGCGCGCACACCGTCTCTCCCCAGCGCTCATCCGGCGCGGCAATCACCGCTGCTTCAAGAACCGCGGGATGCTTGTACAGAAAGCCTTCAACTTCAATGGATGAGATGTTCTCGCCACCAGAGATGATCAGGTCTTTTTTGCGATCGACGACTTCGATGTAGCCTTCGCTGTCTATCAGCGCCATATCACCGGTGTGAAACCAGCCGTCGACGATGACTGCGTCGGTGGCTTCGGGTTGCTGCCAGTAGCCGGCCATCACTACGTTGCCCCGAGTGATGACTTCGCCGACTTCGCCGCTGTCAAGTTTCACGTCCCTGCCCTCATCGTCCACGACTCTTATGTCGACGCCGATCATCGGATAGCCGGTCTTTGTTTGAACGCGAACCTTGTGTTCGTCCGGCCAATCACGCATATGAGGTTTGATCTTGGACACTGTCATGAACGGAGAGGTTTCTGTCAGACCGTAGATCTGAATCACATTCCAGCCGAACTTCTCCTGCGCGCCTTGAATTGTCGCGAGTGGCGGCGCCGACCCCGCGGTGCCGACGCGAACTTCTCGCGGCAAGCCTGCGAGCGCCTGGTCATCGAGCGGATGATTCACAGCCATGTTGATCATCGTCGGCGGCATGCACGCGAAGCTCACTCGCTCGCGAGCTACCAGATCGAAGAACGCAGCGGGCTCGAACTTCTTGATGATCACATGAGTCCCGCCCATCCCGGTGACCGCGTAGCCGACGCCCCATCCGTTGCAATGAAACTGGGCGAGAGTATGAAGATAAACGTCGGTGTCGCGGATGCCGAACTCGCATATCGAGTTGATCGCATTCATGTAGAGGTTGCGATGGGTGAGCATCACGCCTTTTGGACGCCCGGTCGTGCCCGAGGTGTAAAGCAGCGCCGATGTTTCGTTCTCATCTATCTCGACTGCCGGCGGGGCCTCGCTGGAAGCATCAGCAATCAGGGTCTCGTAGTCGAGCCAATCCTGCTGGGGGCGCGGCCGTCCCTGACGCTCTCCTCCGGTCTCATTCGATGCAATGAGGTAGTGCTTGACCGTTCCGAGCTTCGAGCGAATCGGATCGATCAGATCGGTCAATCCTTCTTCGACGATCACGACTTTGGCGCCACCGTGGTTAAGGATGTACTCGAAATCGGCGGACACGAGGCGGAAGTTCAGCGGCATCAGAATCGAACCCAACAGCGGTGTGCCGAAGAAGGCTTCGAGGATGCGATGGCAGTTCTGCGAAAGAATCGCGACCCGGTCGCCCTTCTCGACGCCGAGACCGAGCATTGCGTTGGCCCACCGATTCACGCGCTCGCCGAACTGACGATAAGTCAGCCGCAAATCTCCGCAAACGACCGCTTCCTTGTCTGCGTGCACGACCAGCGCGCGTTTGAGAAAGTCGTATTCATCTAGTGGAACAATCACCGAAAGACCTCCTAAACCTGCTCGATCCGAGCGCGGGTCAGCATAGCATAAAGGGAAAGTTGTGGTGTAGCGGCGGAACTGCTCGATTCTAAGCTCGGAACTTGTAAGCACAAGTCGGCATCTAAGTCCTCAAGCGCCAGCCCAAACAAGAATGCTTTCGTTAAGAGTTCATGCGTTCGAGATTTGTCCAAAGAGGGAACCATGAGACAGTCGCCCAAAGGATCGGGAATCACTTACACATTAGCGACCGTGACGTTGATTCTGTTTAACTGCCGTGACGTGGCTGGTGTAACGAACTGCGTTTCATTCCACGACGACAGCTCAGTGTGGGGGACGATCGAGCGGATCGGAATCAGCCAGCTGATCGCGCTGGTTTTGATTGCTGGCCTGGCGGTAGCGTTGGCGATCGTTGGGCTTCGATGCCTTCGCGCGATTGCATCAGCAGTTAATCAATCGCGCGCGTATGAGAACAGGGTGCTGACCTCGCTTTATTACAACCGCGTTGACGAAGCAATCAGCGCGGCGGATTCGTTCCCGGATAGCCCGATTGCCGCGGTCGTAAGTTCAAGTCTTCGATGGTCCGCGCCTTCCACACCCGTCGGCGGGAAATCTGTGAACGCGGCTTTTCATCAAGCCCTGATCGCGCAGACGGACATGCTAAGGCGATCGCTCTGGTTGTTAACGACTATTGGATGGTCTTCAACCGCGGTGGGGCTTATCGGGTCGCTTTTGGGTGATGGCAATTCGAGCGGACCACCTATCCCACTTTGTATCGGGCTCGGGGTTGCTGTTCCGGCGATCTGGCTCTACAGAGGCCTTTCTTCACAGGCTGACTTGCTGCTGTTTGAAACGAACAGAATGTCTCTGTCGATAATCGATCAGATAGGTGAGCAACTTGTCGGAGCATCTGTCAGAGCTGAATGGATCGATCACGCAAATGGTAAAGCGTTCGGAACATCCGTGAGTCCGCCGGAGTCTAATCAGCCAGCGCCGTAATTCAAGAGTGACCACTGCGAAAGCAATGTTCTTGAGAGGCAGAGTTCCGACAGCGCTCGGGTTTGCGTTTATTCTGTCCGTAATAACGCAAGGAATGGTCGCCGCAGCGTGTCCCGTACAAATGGATGTGGACCGCGTGGCTTGGATTGAACTCAAGAGCACTCCATCAGATACGCCGATGGATCTCGTGAGCTTCTATGACCGAACGAGCAGCCTACAACTGTTTACCCTGGGGCTCCTGTTTGTCCTGATGCTCGCGGCCGCCGCGTTGATTGTCGAGCGCGCAATTTATTACTACCGAGCCGGCCGCCAAGCCCGACTGTTCATATCGCTGGCGAACGACGCGTTGTTCCAGGCTCGAGCACACGACGTCACTTTTCTTTCTGCAAGATTTCGACTCAGCCCGGTTGCGTGCGTAGTGAACGCGAGTCTGAGGACGATCGCGGCTGATGTTCAATACTCGGCCTTCGGGCGCCACATTGCCGAGACCGCGCAAGTTGAAAGGGTAGTGCGCGGGCTCGCAACGCTAGGCGCGATCGCGATGACGACTCCTATTGTGGGCGCGGCGCTCGCAGTGCAGGGGTTGATACGCTGGCTAAGGGTTTCGACGGCGCTTGAAATCAGCGCTGATGTCCTACAGAGATGGATTGCCGATTGGCTGATTGGCTTGCTGATAAGCCTGGTACTAGCCTTCGTGGCAACATGGGCACACCGGCTCTTGTCGGCAACAGCCAACCGCATGCTGCTGGAAATGGACCGGCTTTCGCTCGCGTTTATCAGTCGAATAGCGAGTTCTACACACCGCTCACAAAATGCAGGACGCTTGCTTGTGCCGGCCACAGCAGAAATCCGAAGCTTCGCAACACGGCCTCTCTAGTTGATCTGTAGATCGAAAATCAGGCATCATACCGCCTCGTGAAATCAGACTTCCGATTCCATCACAACATACGCGTCCGCTTCGCTGACACCGATCTCCAGGGCATCGTGTTCAACGGGAACTATCTCACCTTTTACGATGTAGCCTGGACCGAGTACTTCCGCGAAATCGGCCTGACCTGGCAGGAGATGATCTCGAGCGGCGTAGATACCGTTCTCGCTCGCACGACGATCGAGTTCAAGTCACCAGCGAAGTTCGACGATGTGCTCGAGGTCCACACTCGAGTGTCGAAGATCGGAAACACCAGCATGATTTTCGACTTTGAGATCTATCTGGAAGGCGATGAGCGACTGATCGGCACGGCCCAGTCGCTGTACGTTTGCGTGGATCCGAAGTCGCTTCAGAAGGTTCGTGTGCCTGATGATCTTCGGGCGCGCATAGCCGCGTTAGAGGGCCAGGTGCTTGACTGAAGAACTACGGATTCATCGCCCTTACGCGCTAGTTTGTGCGATTCGAGGTCGGTCGCGTGTATAATCCGGGCGTGACCGAGCCAGACCACGGCGAGATCGTTATAATCAGCGCGCCCATCAATCCAGCCCAGCTAACTGAGATGGCCGTCGAAAGTTTCGGTGATATGGTGAAGGCAGTTGTGGACACCAACCAACGATTACTTGCGCTCGGCGGCGGTCTTCACTCCGATGAGGAGGCAGCGTTATTAGCTCAAGGTTCCGTGCAATCAGATCTATGGGGCATAAATATCTATCCAGAGAAACCCAGAACAGAGTGGGTAGAGTTCGATTCGCTGATTAATATCCGGCCTCGACTAGGTAATCGCTCACGCGGTGTGGAAGACACCGCGGTCCAACAACTAATCCTTGAAATTGTCGATTCCCTAATACTATGAAACCGCTAATTCATACGGGGCTAACCGAAGACCGCTGGTTCTCGTTCTCCATCTTCGAGCAGTTAGGCAATGTCGGAAGCGAGTTTGAGCGATCGGCGGCTGCCTTTCAGCGAGGAGACGGCGCCCGTTTCGAAAGAGCGTTTGAGCGAATGCTGGAGTTGCTGGACCTAACGATCGCCGATCCCAAATGGCTAAACGGCTGCCGGCTGAGAGAACTGCTCCGTCTGCGCGAAGAGGTGTGCGATGTCTTCCACGGCAATGAAGTATATGGAACGCCCATTGACGTGTTGAAAAGATACTTTCTCTACTTCGGCATCGCGGCCCGAGCAGATCGCTAGCAGGCATCTCACAGGTAGACCACATTCTTGCGGAATGGTATCGTCAAACCTCTCAACACAGGAGGACCAATGACGAGCCACGCTCAACCGATGCAATCGCCAAAGGGCGGGAGCTTCCTCATCGAAGACCGCGAACCCTCTGACGTCTTCACTCCCGAAGACATCTCCGACGAGCAGAGGATGTTCGCCCGCACCGCCGAGGAGTTTCTCCGCAAAGAAGTTCTTCCGCGCGAACCCGAAATATATGCCAAAGACTACGCGGTTCATCGCGAGCTGATGCGCAAGGCCGGCGAGCTCGGTCTGTTGATGATCGACATTCCCGAGCGGTACGGCGGGCTTGGTTTGCACAAAGTCAGCTCAGCAGTGGTCGGCGAGCAGTTTGCGCTTCAGGCTTCTTTTGCCGGCACTCACAGCTCGCACGTAAACATCGGCACTCTCCCGATAGTCTTCTTCGGAACTGAAGAACAAAAGCAGAAGTATCTTCCAAGGCTTGCGACCGGCGAGTGGATCGGCGCCTATGCGTTGACCGAGCCGCAATCGGGCTCGGACGCGCTCGCCGCGAAGACAAAAGCGGTGCTTTCACCGGACGGCAAGCATTACATCCTTAACGGCCAGAAGATGTGGATCACCAACGGCGGCTTCGCCGATCTGTTCACCGTCTTCGCAAAGGTTGACGGCGAGAAGTTCACTGCGTTTCTTGTCGAGCGCGGGCCGGGGCTTGTGAGCGGGCACGAGGAGAAGAAGCTCGGTATCGACGGCTCATCGACTACGGCGCTGATGCTCGAGGACTGCCAGGTGCCGGTCGAGAACGTGCTTGGCGAGATTGGCCGCGGGCACAAGATCGCTTTCAACGTGTTGAACATCGGGCGCCTGAAACTTGGCGCTCGTTCGGTCGGCACGATGAAGCTCTCGCTTCAGCAGTCCGTTCAGTACGCGAAGGAGCGGCATCAGTTTGGGCAGGCGATCGCGAACTTCGGAATGATCAAACACAAGCTTGCCGAGATGACTATTCTGGCTTATGTCGGCGAGTCGATCCTGTATCGCACTCTGGGGATGATCGACGACGCGCTCGAGCAGGTCGACAAGGAAGATCCGAAACAGATGCTCGGCGTGCTCGAGCAGTACGCGATGGAGTGCTCGATCATCAAGGTGTGGGAAAGCGAGGCGCTCGCATACGTTGTGGACGAAGAGGTGCAGGTGTTTGGCGGCTATGGTTACTCGAAAGACTACCCCGCCGAGCAAGCTTACCGGGACGCGCGGATATCGCGAATCTACGAAGGCACAAACGAGATCAATCGAATCGTGATCGCCACCCAGTTGCTGAGGCGTGCTAAGGCAGGGGAGCTTGCGTTGTTCGAGACAGCTCTGCGAGTCAACCCGGTCAAGTATCCGGCTTCGGACACGCTTGAATTGAACGTCGCGAACAAGGCGTTCAAGAGAGAAATCATGATGCTGGCTAGCGCGAAGAGCATGACGTTGCTTTCAATTGAGAGCGTCGCCCGCGCTTATGGGGAGAACGCGCGGGACCAACAGGAAGCGCTCGGGATGATCGCCGACATGGTGATGGACGTGTACGCGATGGAGAGCGCGCTGCTTCGAACGCGGAGACTGTTCGACGAACGGGGCATCGACAAGTGTTTGGTTCAAGCTGACATCACTCACGTGTACGCACGCGACGCGGCGTTGCGCATCGAACGCGCCGCGCGAGCAGTGGTGGCCGAGACTGAAGACGAGAAGGGCGAGGAGTTGATCGATCAGTTGGTCCAGCGCTCGCCGATCAAGGCGATCGCGGCCCGTCGTCGCATCGCCGCCGCGGTCACAGAGGCGGGCAAGTATTTCCTCTCGTAGTGTCGGGATTCTAGAGCCTACGGGCCGCGTAGCGGCTACATATCGATAGATTTAGTAAGTCAGCGATGCGGCCGGGCCGCGTAGTGGCCACCTATCGATAGAGAGCTCAGCCGTCAAGCCGCAAAGCGCTCCACCAGGAGATAAAGGTATCCGCTCTGCGGCCAAGAGTGATCGATCGGGTACGGTGCTATCGATAGGAGACCGCTACGCGGCCAGCACGACTTCTGCAACCCTACGCGACGAACTGGACGCGAAACAAGGTCGCACGCGGGCGGTTGCAACCTGCTTTTCCATGCCCAACCCAAAAAAGACAAATCTGGGAACGTTTCGAATAGAAACCCCTGGCAAACAACATTACAACTAGGTATGTCGCTCAGTACACGGGTTTTGTATTGAGCACCCGGAGTGCCCGCGATACAATCCGACTGCCCCAGGTTCGAGTAACCGAACGATAGACTACCCATAAAGAAGCACAGACCGATCACGAAAGATCGGCAACGCCTCACCTTCTCTCGCCCGCCACAAATCGGTTCACGCAAGGACTATCCATGAAGGTTCTTAGACTATCATTGATGCTAGTGGTGGCGGGCGTTGTTCTTTCGAGCACTGCCTCGGCCAACACTTACTACGTCGCGACTTCCGGCTCTAATTCCAACCCGGGCACGCAGCCGCTCCCCTGGCTCACAATCCAGCACGCAGTCGATACGATTGTCCCGGGGGACACGATCATCGTTCAGCCGGGCAGTTATGCGGGCTGTCGAATTGGAAAGTCTGGAACGTTGGGAGCGGTTTGTACTCTCAAGGCTTCATCACCCGGAGCTGCCATCATCAACAGCCTCAGTCCGGCTAACAGACATCAGAGCCTGATCGAGGTCGAGAACTTCGACCAAACCGTGCGGTATTGGGTAATCGACGGGTTCGAATGCGTGAACGCGCAGCGCTACGGCATCGATCTTCGCGACACAGAGTTCCTCACCGTGCAGAACTGCACCGTGCACGGAAGCGCGGTCACCGGCATCTTTCTGGCTTTCGGGTACCACCCGCTTATTCAAAACAACGAGTCGTATTCAAACGGCGAGCACGGAATCTATCAAAGCAACAGCGGGGATTTCCCGACGATCCGGGGAAACCGGCTCCATCACAACTTTTCAGCCGGGCTTCATATGAACGGCGATCGAAACTTCACGCCCGGCGACGGCATCATCTCTTTTGCGCTTGTCGAGAAAAACATCATCTGGGAGAACGGCGCGCCTCCAGGCGGCGGGTCGGGGATCAACTGCGACGGCGTGTCGGACAGCTTGATTCGAAACAACCTGCTTTACAACAACCACGCGAGCGGTATCTCGCTGTACGGAATTGACGGGGCTGAAGGGTCGAGCAGGAACAAGGTCTACAACAACACGATCGTGATGGCATCCGACGGACGCTGGTGCGTGAACATTCCGGCGTCGGCTGAGGGCCAGCCGGATCCGGTAGGCAACGACGTAAAGAACAACATTCTGTATACGCCGCATACGTTCCGCGGCTCGGTCAGCACTTATAGCAACTCTGTCACAGGTTTTTCGTGCGACTACAACGTCGTGGTGAACCGGTTCAGCACCGACGGCGGAAACTCCAATATGTCTCTCACCGCTTGGCGGGCGCTGGGATACGATCAGCACTCGATCATCGCAACACCCAGCCAGTTGTTCACCAACTCCGCGGTCAATGACTATTCTTTGAAGACTGGCTCGCCGGCGATCGACGCGGGCCTGGCGCTGGGCAGCAATGTGCCCGATGACATACTCGGACTCGTGCGGCCGCAGCGGCTCGGGTACGACATCGGCTGTTATGAAGCTTCGGCGCCGTCGGCGGTTCCGCTTGTCGATTTCGCCGCAAATCCACGCACCGGCTCAGCGCCGTTGACGGTGCAGTTCGCGGACCTGTCTGCAGGCGATCCGATCAGCTGGGAGTGGGACTTCGGCGACGGAGAGACTTCGAACCAGCGTGACCCGTTGCACACCTATCAAACCGTTGGCACGTTCACCGTGAAGCTTACCGCGGCGAACCTTGACGGAGAAGCGACTCGCTCACGCAGCGAATACATCACCGTCACACCAGCATCGGCGACCGATTACTTTTGCGCTGTTGCGACCGTTGAGGTCGGCAAGTGGCTAAAAGGCGATCGCAAGAGCGTCCGTTTCTCCGACGACTCGTATCTGAAGATCAAGGCGCCCAAAGTCGATGGCAAGTTCAGCGACATGGTTAACTACGTCTTCGAGACCGCCCTCACGAGCGTGTCCAGTCTAACCGTGAGTTCGGAGTCGCGTTCATCGATCGCGTCAGTAAGACAGCAGATCTTTCTGTTCAACCACTCGACCGGTGAATGGGATCTGGCGGACGACCGAAGCTCAACCGGGAGTGACGACTCGACCACGATCGTTCCCGTTTCGAACTCTTCTCTCTACTTTTCGCCGTCAGGCGAGGTGCGCGTGAGAATCCGCACCGGCGACGTGACCGGTGGCAAGTGGAAGCACTACATCGATCAAGTCAAGATCACGGCAGCTCCGTAGAGTTTCTTCGCTTCATTTTCTCTTCTCTGTCTCCGGTGTTAGTTGTTATCGCGAGTCTCGCTAACCGCAGAGGCCCAGAGACGCGGAGGTTTGCTCTCAAACGCTAACTCTAAGAACAACCGGCCGCACTTGGTCTCACCCATCAGTGTTCTGCTAGTATCGCAACTCCAACACCGCCGGTCGGAGGATACTATGAGACTCGTTGCGCTTCTCTCCGCTCTTTCGCTGCTCAGCCTAAGTCCTGGGGCAGCCCCGCGATCCGCTGAACAAGCTGACACCGTGTTCGTAAACGGCAATGTTTATACGGTCAACGAACGCCAGCCTCACGCCGAAGCCATTGCGGTAAAGGGCGGCAAGATCATCTTCGTCGGAACGAACAAGGACGTGAAGGCTTATCAGGGGAAGGGAACCCGTGTAGTCGATCTCACAGGCGGCACGGTGGTTCCTGGCATGACCGACTCGCATTATCACTTGTCCGGAGTTGGCGCGCGGGAAATCACGCTCAACCTCGAAGGCATCACCAGCCTCGAAGAGTTTCTCGCAAGAGTAAAGGAGCGAGTCGACCGCGCGAAGCCCGGGGAATGGGTGACGGGGCGCGGATGGATCGAGACTCACTGGAAGCCGCCGGTCTTCCCGACGCGCTGGGACCTGGACAAGGTTTCACCTAACAACCCGGTAGCGCTTGATCGTGCGGACGGACACGGACTGGTCGTCAACAGCGCCGCGCTGAAAGTCGCAAGCGTGGACAAGAACACTCTTAGCCCGTTTGGCGGCGAGATCATGAAGGACAACCAGACCGGCGAGCCTAACGGGATGCTGCTGGATGCAGCACAGGGATTGATTGAAAGACATATTCCCAATTCTGCCAACGCCGAAGAGGTGATACTCCTCGGGATCAAGCGAAGCATTGAGCTGGGTTGGTGCGAAATTCAAGACGCGGGCGGAAGCTACGGCGACGTGACGGCGATGAGAAAGCTGTACGGCGAAGGCAAGATCAAGCTGCGGATCTACAAGGCCGTGCACGGGCCGGGCCCCGCTTCGACCAAGCTGCTGACCGACGGCGCAAGCACCGGCGAGTTTGAGGGGCGCTTCACATTTCGAACGATCAAAGTGGTATTTGACGGCGCGCTGGGCTCAAAGGGCGCGGCGCTGCTCGAGAAATACTCCGATTACGACACGGCAGGCTTTCTCACCCACAAAGAGGAAGAACTTATCCCGATGTTCGTGGAAGCGCTCAAACGCGGGATACAAGTTGAAACCCACGCGATCGGCGATCGCGCAAATCGGGTGATCCTCGATTTGTATGAGAAGGCATTCAACGCGGTTCCCCCGGACCAGAGAAAGATCAGGGAACCGCGCTGGCGAGTCGAGCACGCGCAGATCGTCACTCCGGCAGACATTCCGCGATTCGCGAAGCTAGGAGTGATTCCATCCATGCAGCCGTCGCACGCGATCGGTGATTTGTACTTTGCGCCGAGCAGGCTCGGGATGAAGCGGCTCGAGGGCGCGTATGCGTGGCAGAGCTTTATCAAGTCAGGTTCGATAATAGCGGGCGGTTCCGACGCGCCAGTCGAGCGCGGTGAGCCGATGATCGAGTTCTACGCCGCGGTCTCGCGAAAGAGCCTGAACGGTTTCAGCGGCGAGGGCTGGCACCCTGAGCAAGCCGTCTCGCGGGAGCAGGCGTTGAAGATGTTCACGATCTGGGCGGCTTACGCGGCGTTTGAGGAAAAAGTGAAGGGCTCGATCGAGGTTGGGAAACTTGCCGACCTGACGGTTTTGTCGGCGGATATTATGAAGATAGCCGAGCCCGAGATCCTCAAGACTCGATGTGTGATGACGGTGATCGGCGGCGAAGTGGTTTTTCAGAAGTGATGCGTGATTCGTGAGAGGGAACTCACGGACCACGCATCACTGATCACTCGCCTACTTCTTCTTGGCTTCCCACTTCCCAGTCTGACCCGACATGGTGTATTCGCCGGCGATCTTGCCATCCTTGATCGCGCCGGTCAGGACGACTTCACCTGCGTTTGGTATCTCGAGCGAGAAACTCAGTTTGCCTGCGGAGTAGGTGCCCTTGCTGATCGGCAGCGAACCCTGGCCTCCGTCAGATGTACCGGTGACCTTGTCCCCATCCAGCTTGAGCTTGAGCGTGAACGGAATAGCGGTGCCGTTCGCGTCAGCCGATCCGTCCCACTCGCCCGTTACCACGTCGCCTGCAGCCGGCGCCGCTGCCGAGCTTCCTCCAGCCGGAGCGGTGGCTGCACCAACCGCAGCCCGCTTTAGCTCGAGCGCGCCGCCCTGGCCGGCCAGCTCCCACTTGCCGGAAATCTTTTCACCGACAACGGTGGCTGTAACGGTGCCTTCATTTCCGCCGGCATCAAACTTCATCGTGACCTTTCCATCGGCGTAGGTGCCGCTGGTTATTGCAGCCGGACCTTGAGGCGTGTTGATGCTTCCGGAGAGCTTGCCGTTGTCGTTCTTGATCTCGACGGTAAGCGGAATGTCGCCAAGCTGATCGCTCTTAGCTACACCTTCGTACTTGCCCGAAATGGTGTCCTTGGCCTGATTAGGTTCATTACTAAACGCGAGCGCCGATGCGACCGAAAAGGTCATCAGCAGCGCAACTGAGAGCAGGGTCATAATCGTTCGTGCGCGCATTTTTAATCTCCTGATAAACGGGGTTATTGCCGGAACTCAAGCCAGTCTACGCTTGAAGAGTGACGAAAGTTCAAGAGCCTGTCATTTATACAGCAGGCCAGAAGAATTTGCCAACGGCGAGTCGTGCCCTAAAGTTGTGCGGCTCGGCTGGAGGAATCATCGGATCAGGCAGAAAGAAACTGCCGAGACTGGTTCGCTTCGTTCATTTCATTAACATGCCATTTTAGTTGGGTGGGGCGCTCCGCAGGGGTGCAGTTTTGTAGATCGCGGTAGTCGCGAGACCACGCCCGAGCGGGTGCAATGTGCTGCGTCGCCTTTGATCTTTGGGTCGCGAGTGACCGACGTCGCACCCAGCGCGCCGGAGTTACCTGTTATTGTTGCCGCTGTCAAACAGGCTGTGCGATACTCCGCTCAAAACTGGAATAACATCACGTAGGGACGACCCTACACGTCGTTCGGAGCTTTATGGGGGTATCTTTATGCATCGCAGATTCATGCCTGTCCTTCTGATCTCTTGCATCTTTGTCTCGTTGTCGTTCGCCGGCCCACAGCAAAAGCCCCCGACTCGCAGGGCTAAACCAACCGAGCAGAAGGCGCCTCCTTCCAAGTCGGACACCGCCACTGAGCCAACAGCCGCAAAACCGGCGCCAGCTGAATCGACGACTACAACTCATAAGGCCGACAACCAGTGGGCGCTGGTGGTCGGCATCAGCAAGTACCCGGGTCAAATTCAGAGCCTGAGTTTCCCGCGCGATGATGCTCGCGCGATCAAGGACCTGCTTATCACCTCCGCGGGCTTCGCAGAAGATCACGTGCGGCTGCTAACCGACGACGGCGTGGGCGATGCGAAGGCAACCAAACAGAATATTCTGGCCGCGGTGGATACCTACCTGACGCCCCGGGTGCAGCCGGGCCACGAGGTGATCGTTTTCTTCGCGGGCCACGGAATCGCTCGGGGATTGGGCCAGCAAGCTAAGAGTTATTTCCTGCCAGTCGACGTCGATGCTTCGTCAAAGGAATCGCTGGAACGAAGCGGCGTCGATCTGGAAGATTTAGCACACAGACTCGGCGAGCTGAAAGCGTCGCAGTTTTCGATATTCATCGATGCCTGCCGCGAAGATCCGTTTCCCGGCCGCGGCATCAAGGGCAACACGATGACCGACGTGATGAGCCGCGGTTTGCGCGTCACCCGCAGTGGCGCTGCGGCTGCCGACGCCGCCCCGGTGACTTCGATCGTCTTTTATGCCTGCCAGGTTGGCGAGCGCGCTTACGAAGATCCTGAACTGAAGCACGGCGTCTTTACCTATTACATTCTGGCGGGGATTCGCGACCTGGCAAACAGGCCCGACGGGCGAGTAGAGGCTGGCTACCTGGCGAATTTCCTGCGCGGCAATCTGCAAAAGTGGAGCACCGAGTTTCAGAAGCGCGCGCGCTATGCCGTCGAGCAGACGCCGATGATGGTGGCCACTGAAGTGCACGGCCCGATGGTCATCGTGAGAGTGACGCAGATCGCGGCGAACCCTCCGTCGCCGCCGGCAACCGGCTCGGTCTCCCTGCTGTCTTCGCCGAAGGAAGCTACTTTGAGCTTGAACGGCAAGACGCTGGGGACCGCGCCGATCGAGAAGGATCTTCAGCCCGGTGATTACACGGTGAAAGCCGAGGCGCAGGGTTTTCAAGCCACTGAAACAAAGATCACCGTCGTCCCAGGCTATCGGCAGGAATTTACGATCACGCTGAAGCCCACCGCGAGCAACGCGAGCTACGAGAAAGGAGTCTCGTTCGAAGCTCAGAAGCTCTGGCCGCAAGCCGTCGCTTCTTACGAGCAGGCGCTGCGCGAAGACCCGAACCTGATCGCCGCCTTGGAGCGCCTGGCGAACGCCTACGCTGCGGCTGGGCGTTATCGCGACGCTGTCGATTTGCTGACCAGTTCTTCGGAGAAGTCACCCGACAACGCGGTATTGTTTGCGCGGCGCTCGCGCGCGCTCGGCGATTGGTCGCTTCAGGACGAGACTCAGGATGCGTCGATCAACCCGCGGCCGGACAAAGCTATCAAGTACAAGGACTCCGGCAAAGAAGCAGTGAGAACCGCGGAGCTGGCTGCGAAGAAGGCGCCGGATTCTGCGATTGTGAATCTCGCGGTCGGGTACGCGTACACGCTGCAGGAACGTGACCGGCCGAAGGCATTATCCGCGTTTGTGCGCGCCTCGACCATAGCGCCGGACGACCCCGAAGGCTACTACGGGGTGGGTTACAGCTACCGTTTGATGAAGCAGTATCAACAGGGGATTCCTCAGTTGAAGAAAGCCATCGAGTTGCGCGCCGACTACTACGAAGCTCATCGCGAGCTGGCCTATTGTTATCACGCGCTGGGCGACACGGATCAAGCGATCAAGGAGTACAACATCGCGACCGGCTACACCGGTGAGACGAGCAACTCGGGCGAGATGGCTGGCAATCATCTGGCGCTGTCGGCTCTCTACACCGAGAAAGGTGAGAAGGTTGGGGGTGCAGAGGGCGAGGAGATTTCCAAAGCTGGGAAGGGCCATGAGAGTGAAGCGCGGGACTATGATCCAACGTTGAAGGCGGCGCTCAGGATACTGCAAACCAGCGGCGTGTCGTATCGAATGCAAAGCTACCTGCCGT
>DATMCM010000649.1:0-2379 GCA_035558335.1 Blastocatellia bacterium
CGTAAGACCGCGAGGCCAGAGATCGCCAACCAGCAGTATGCGGTGATCGCGCCAACGCTGCACTGCGCCTATAAGCGCGCCACGGAGGATACAATCGTCGGCGAGCGCAGTATGGGCGATGCGCGTCTGAACTATGACGAGCTGACCTACGCGTGGTTCGATTATTTCCTCAAGGGAGAAAAGAACGGCATTCTCGAGAAGATGCCCCGAGTGCGCTACTTCACGATGGGGATCAACAAGTGGCAATCATCGGATACCTGGCCTCCGCAAGGCTCGCAGTCGATGAGCTTTTTCTTGTCTAGCGGTGGAAAAGCCAACACGTTAAACGGTGACGGCCTGCTCGGCGAGGCCGCCCCAACAACAGACAACTCCGATAAGTTCGACTATGACCCGATGAATCCCGCGCCATCCTACGGTGGGAATGTTTGCTGCACCGGAAACGCGGTGACAGGCGGCTCGTTCGACCAGCGCCCGATGGAAGCGCGCGCCGACATTCTGGTCTACAGCACCGAGCCCTTGAAGCAGGGGATGGAAGTGAGCGGCCCGATCGAGGTGACGCTCTATGTGTCGTCGGATGCAAAGGACACGGACTTCACGGTGAAGCTGATCGACGTGTACCCGGATGGACGGGCCTACAACCTCGACGAGACGATTCAGCGAGTGAGATATCGGAACGGCTACGATAAAGCTGAGGCATGGATGGAGCCAGGAAAGGTGTACAAGGTGACGCTGCAGCCGATGACTACGAGTAATTTCTTTGAGGCAGGCCATCGGATTCGGTTGGAGGTATCGAGCAGCAACTTCCCGCGCTTCGATCGAAACCTGAACACCGGCGGAAAGAATTACGATGAATCAAAAGGCGTGATCGCGCACAATGTCGTGCATCACTCGAAGCAGTATCCGTCGGAGCTCAAGATCACGGTTATGAAGAGGCCGTCTGCGCCTTAGAGATG
This sequence comes from Blastocatellia bacterium, assembly GCA_035558335.1. Classification (GTDB taxonomy): domain Bacteria; phylum Acidobacteriota; class Blastocatellia; order UBA7656; family UBA7656; genus Onstottus_B. Next base: position 954 of record DATMCM010000649.1, read on the forward strand.
TTCTCTCTGCGCAACCTCTTGCGTCTTTGCGTCTCCGCGGTTAGCTAGCGTCGAACCCTGCTGAACGCGGAGGCGCCGAGGCACAGAGCGTCGCAGAGATTCAGGACTGCGCTTCCACAAGAACTCTCAAATGACGCTTCAACGCAGCCCTTGCGCCCAGATAAGCCGCAAGCAGCTTCGTCGAATGTGAAATCGCGACCATCGTCCAGACAAAGACTGTCGGCTTAGCAATGATTATCAACGACATATCGATGATGAACAGAATGAACCATGCCAACAGGCCCGCACCCACCGCACGAGTACCCGCCTTCTCTCCCAACCATCGACAAGCGAAGAACCAGAACGGTATACCGGCCACGACGGAGACGAATGGACTCGCGAACTGCGCGTAGTTTTCGTAGTAGGCCGCCGCCTCGCCAGGGTGGATCACGTAAGAGTAGATCGCAACCCATACCACCGCGGAGATGATCAGCGCGACTTCCAGTCCGATAGCCGTACCGATTACCCAGCCCCACGGAATCCGATCCGGCTGAGTCACTGCCGACTGATCGTTCGATGCCTCTTGCATACATCCTCCTCTATTTCTTTACCCGGCTGACCGGAATGTAAATGTCGGTATGATTCATCTCGTGGCTGGCATCGACTCGCGTGGTGCGATAGACCTCGATCGACGGCAAGCCGCCAAGCCGATAGCCCTTGAGCCGGAACACCCGTTCGACAATCGTTCCGTATGCCTGCGGAAGAGTACGGTAGTGCCCGACATGCGTGGTCACAGCGAACTCGGCGGGGCCGAGCACCTGGTGGCCGATTGTTCCATCAGTAGAGAACGGCTCGGGTACTACAATCGCGGCGTCGAACCGCAACTTCTCTGCCGGTGTTATTCCCGGCGCGTCTTGCGCGATGCCAAGGAATATCAGATCGATCGGTAACCTCTTGGTTCTGGCCCAGTCAGCCAGCTTGTGCCAGAGAGCCTCGGATACAGCCTCGTACGGTCCAACGTGTCGAATAAATGCGACGTCGAGATGAGCCATCCGTATGACCTTCGTTTCGGAAAGCTCGAAGTCTTCGTACAGTTCATCCAACGGCAGGGTTGAAACCGAGCTTCGCTTCAACTTCTCGCGGCCGCGCCGGCGATAACCCCGAGGCGTGACTTGAAACCGGCGTTTGAACTCGCGCGAGAAGGTCTCGTGGCTCTGAAAACCTGAGTCCAGCGCGACTTCCAGAATCGTGCCGTCGTGAATGACAAGCCGGTTCGCCGCGCGCTCGAGGCGCAGCCGTTGCGCGTACTGCTTCAATGTTTCCCCGACTGCGGACCGGAACAGGCGGTGAAAGTGAAAGGGCGACAGGTTGATACGCTTTGCCAGCGCCTCTAGCGACAGATCCGCGTCGAGGTTCGCCTGAATATGAACCAGTACAGGCAGTAGCT
>DATMCM010000650.1:0-12614 GCA_035558335.1 Blastocatellia bacterium
AAGCCCGGTGAAGCCTTCAAAGAAAAACGCATACGAGAACCCGATTAAGTACACGAACTGGGCAAGTGCAGTCTCGACAAATGCGAAGCGAGCGCCCACCACGATTCGCATATAGGACAGCACCAGCGCCATCGACACTACTGAACAGATGAAGAACGCCGAGTGAATCGAGATGTGGTCGACCAGATAGGCCAACAGCAAATGAAACGCGAAGAACGATGCCGCCAGAAAGAAGTAGTTCATCGGATGAATCCGAATGCCGCGCACCATCGAGATGATGAAGATCAAGAAGAAGAAAAATCCGAGCGAGACCGGAGCGAAAAACGAAATGCGCGCAGCCATCGGTCCGGGGTTGATCTTCTTAGGCATCTCTATCCCGATCCCGTTTCCTGAAATCAGGTCAGAGTACTTCCAGGCTAACTCCCAGCCGTTAGCCGTCTGCTGCTTCTGGCTCGGCGCCAGCGTGTTGGCCGGATAGTCGAAACCGCTGAAGTTTGTAGAGACCAGCAAGGAGAAGTCCTTCACTTCGCTGATGCCGTCGCCAAGCCGGTAGACGAATCGGTCGAGTCCCTGCGAGGAGTAGTTCACTGCAAGTTGATGCCGCGACTTCGGCTCGCAGTCGACTCGCGCCAGGATCAGATCCTTGCTGGAGCGGGTGAACGGAACCTCTTTACCGTCGACTTGAAACTTGAACTCATCGTAGATGCCATCCGCGGCGGGAAACGCGAAGCTTACGACAAGCGTGCCTCTTTTGTCCGAGATGTTCTCGAAGACGTAGTTGCCCGCAACACGCGCCTTGAACATCGAGTACCACAACAATCCCTTCTGTCGCTGCTCGAGATCGAGTCCAACATTGATCTCGCTGCTAACGAGCGGGACGTTGATCGACGCAGCCTCTACGGTCTTAATATTCACTGAGGCGCGGGGTTTCGGAACAGGTCCGACACGTTCGAGCTCGAGCGATGCTTTGGGCGCTTGTTGGTCCAGCGGCGCGCCCCAGAGTTCGCCGACCGATTGCTTCAGCCTTCCATCCTGACTGTCGGTGCGGACGTCGATGGTGTTTCCGAGCACCAGCCATCCGAAGACCGCCGTCAGATACACGACTCCTATTGCAACGATGTTCTTGACCACTTGAACGCCTCCACTATTGGTTCTCTTTCGACCCGAAGCGGGTCACGTTTCAGCCTGCTCTGATGCGACGACCGCGCGCTTAGATGCTCAGGTCTTTTCGTGATGATAGTCATCCTGGCTCAGCTAGCGGCGGCATAAGACAGGAGGGGCGGCCACGGAGGGCCGCCCATACATGACTCTTCCGCTGGGCGCAGCTTTCCAAACTCGCGACGAGTCTAGCCAAGCGCAATACAAGAACAGTGAGCCGAACGTGAGAAAGTTCTGAGAAGTTGGTGGGTGGATTGTGAGCTTGAAAAAAAAGGATCAAGACATGCGAGTGAGCGCGCGATTCACCGCGCTTCGGAGTTCGCCTTCATCAAGCGACGTGAGCTCGCCGCCTTCGAATAACACTCGGCCTCCGACAACGGTCTGAAGCACATCAGTCGCTTCCGCGCTGAACAGGATCGCTGCCGCAGGATCGTGAACGGGTGTGTTGTGAGTTCGAGACAGATCGATGGCGATTATGTCGGCTTGCTTTCCCGCTTCGAGAGATCCGATTGAGCCGTCAAGCCGCAAAGCCCGCGCGCCCTCGATTGTCGCGAGTCTCAGAACCTGATCCGCAGCCGGCCATGTGAAGTCCTGTGATGCGGCGCGATGGATCAAGGCACAGAACCGCGCCTCGTCGATCGGGTCACAGCGGTTGTTCGAAGCGACGCTGTCGGTTCCGAGTCCGACTGTAACGCCGGCATTCAGCAGGTCTCGAAGCGGAGCTATCCCGTGGCCGAGCTTGGCGTTTGATTTCGGACAGTGTGCTACGCGCGAGCGGCTGCTGGCGATCAAACCGATGTCTTCGGCGTCGACTCGCACGCAGTGAACGAGCAGCGGGGACGCCTCGAGCACCCCAATCGAGTTGAAGTATTTTGTGGTCGATAGGCCGGGCGCTTGCCACCCTATGCCCCGGACCCTCAGTCCTTCGACAAACTCGCCTTCGCCGGCGAGCATCATCTGCCGTTCGGCTTCCGACTCGGCGCTATGGATGCAAACGTCCAGCGATTGTTTCTGAGCATAATCGACCACGCTGCGAAAGAGATCGCTGGACACGGTATACGGCGCGTGAGGCGAGACACCCACTTCTACCTGGCCGGTTGTGTCCGCCCGCATCAGTTCTACCTTTTTTTTCAACCCGTCGAGGTTCTTCGCCGCGTCAGCCGGATCCGGTCCAAAGACTTCGCGATAAGCGATGCCGCGCAATCCGCTTTGGAGCAAAGCCTTGAATGCCGAATCAGTGTCCCCGGTGTCCGCCACTGTTGTGATGCCGGCTCGAATTGCTTCCGCGGCGCCGAGCAGCGCAGAGGCCGCCAGGTCATCCGCGGTCAGTTGTTCGTACTTTGCGCGAGTCAGTCTTTGAATCCACTCCCGAAACGGAAGGACTTCCAGAAAACCCCGCATGACGGTGAGTTCGAGATGACTGTGAGCGTTAACAAAACCCGGCAAGATCGCCGCGCGTCCAAAACTCTGCTTTTCGGCTTCGGCAAATCCCAATCGAGCCTCGGCGTCCGATTGAGATCCAACAAAAACGATAAGATCGTCTTCGATTAGGACCGCGCCGTTGTGAATCGGCGCCGACGTGATTGGTAAGACCCATTCCGCGGTGAAGATACGCTTGGTCATTGGCGAGTGATTAAACAGGACTGCACATCGACGCGTCAACGAGGCAGGACGCCCTCAGTAGTCCTTAGTCCGTAGTCCGTAGTCCGTAGTCCGTAGCTTGTGTGCCGAGATCCAGGCGAAGCATAGCCCCGAGCTTCTGACCATTGACCACGGACCGCGGACCACGGACTACGGACTACGGACTAGTGACTACCACCGCTTTACGATTGACACAGAGGCGGTTGGGAACTTATAAGAAGAACAAGCTCATGCTTAAGCGATTACTCATTCTTATCTTTGTTGCAACGGTTGGCGCGAACTCCGCCGGGGCAGTCTCGGCGCAGATGTCCGGTGATCGCTGCGTGATGAGTTGTTGCAGGGTAGCGCCGCAAGCCCGCCGCGACGTTACTCCGGCCCGACTGCGTTGCCTGCTTGATTGCAATCAACCCACGGGCACGAGCCCGGGGTTGGTGACCGGGCTGACTACGGTTCTGCAGAAGAACACGGACACCAGCGAGTGTCCGACTCGCTCTCCCGAAACGCTTTCATACATTCAGCAGATCAGGTTTCCCAAGTCACCAACCCGGTCCATGGCCGGCTCATCCAGTCGTTACCTTGAAATCGGTAACCTCCTAATCTAACGGCCGTAGTGTGCCTAATCCCGGATGATGAATGTTCGCGAAGGCATTGATGCCTTGTTGCGTGCACACATCCCCATACTCATTCCACGACCGACTGCCCGGCAATCGCTGCGCAAGTTTGTCATCTCCTGGAGAAGTCAGCATGAGCTTTACAAGACTAGTCGCAGTTCTATTGATGCTGGGAACAACATTGATCGTGGCAGCGTGTTCCCGTGTCTTTGTCGAAGGAGCGGAGCAGGTGATCAAGTCCACGAAGTCAGGTGACCTGACGGTTACGCTTTCCAATGCTACGGGCGTGTTGAACCAAGGCGAGAAAGACCTGTTCATTTCGTTTGCAGATGCATCGGGCAAGCCGATTGATATCGGAGCTGCGTCGCTCGCCTTTCAGATGGCCGCGATGGGAGCGATGCCGGAGATGAGCAGCAAGGCCATTCTGACGACGACTGAATCGCCCGGCAAGTACCTGGCCAAGGTCGATCTCGAGATGTCCGGAACGTGGGAGGCCGTCATCAGCTACGAGGGCCAGCACGGCAACGGCCAGGTGAGGATGACAGTCAATGTGAAATAGTCCGTAGTCCGTAGTCCGTAGTCCGTAGCTGGAGCTGCGAACTCAAACGGAGGGCAAAGGCTACTGACTGCCGACGCCGAGCTACGGACTACTGACTACGGACTACTGACTACTGACAAATGATCGATCGCATTATCGAATTCTCCCTGAAGAACCGGTTCCTTGTCGTAGCCTTCTACGTGTTGCTGGCGGGCTGGGGCTACTGGGCGTTGGTGCGCACGCCTGTGGATGCGATTCCAGACTTGTCGGACAATCAGGTCATAGTCTTCAGCGACTGGGTTGGTCGCAGTCCTCAAGAAGTCGAAGACCAGGTGACGTATCCGCTGACAACCGCGCTTCAAGGGTTGCCCGGAGTTCGAGCAGTGCGCGGCCAATCGGCATTCGGGTTCTCGATGATAAACGCGATCTTCGAGGACTCGGTCGATCTTTACTGGGCGCGCACAAGAGTTGGCGAGAGGTTGAACCTCGCAAGCAAACAATTGCCCGAAGGCGTTGTGGCGACGCTCGGGCCCGACGCGACCGGAGTGGGACAGGTCTTCTGGTACACGGTTGACGGCGGAGGCTACAGCTTGCGCGATCTGCGCACGCTGCAAGACTGGTTTATTCGATATCAGCTCAATGCGGTTCCTGGCGTAGCCGAAGTCGCGTCAGTCGGCGGCCACGTTCAGCAATATCAAATCGATGTCGATCCGAACCGCTTGCGGGCCTACTCGATCCCGCTATCGGCGGTCGTCGAAGCTGTTCAAAGGAGCAACTCCAATGTCGGCGGAAACGTCATCGAGCAGAGCGGGCAGTGGTCCATCGTACGCGGAGTCGGATTGATTCAGTCATTGGCCGACGTCGAGAACATCGTGATCGGCGCTTCGAGTGGGACGCCCATCTTCGTCAGCAATGTCGCCGAAGTAAAGCTCGGCGATGCGTTTCGAGTGGGCGCGCTGGATCGCGACGGCAAAGAAGCGGTTGGCGGCGTCGTCATCGCACGCTACGGCGTGAACACCTTGGACGTGATCGGCGCGGTCAAGGCGAAACTTGAAACGCTAAAGCAAGGCTTGCCGGCTGGAGTTACGATCACCCCCTTTTACGATCGGACGGAGTTGATCCTTCGCGCTACAGCCACGCTCAAGCGCGCGCTTATCGAAGAGCTCATGCTGGTGACGCTTGCTCACATAGTGTTCCTGTTTCATTTCCGCTCGATCCTGATCGTGACCGTGCCCCTGCCATTGGCGGTGCTCGCCTCATTTCTATTCATGCACTATCTGGGCATCAGCTCGAACCTTATGTCGCTGTCGGGAATTGCAATTGCGATCGGCGTGCTGGTAGACGCAGGGATCGTCGTCACCGAAAACGCGTTCCGATACATGGAGAAGAAAGGCGTCGACTCGAGCGACCGCCGGCGGGTGTGGGAGACCGTGCTTGAATCGACGCGGCTGGTCGGGCGGCCGATATTCTTCTCGATGACGATCATCATCCTTGCGTTCATCCCGGTCTTTGCGTTGACCGGGAGGGAAGGGAAGCTCTTCCACCCGCTCGCCTTCACCAAGACGTTTGCGATGCTCGCGGCTACGATAATTGCGGTGACGCTAGTGCCGGTGCTGTGCACGCTGCTATTGCGCGGACGGTTCCACGCCGAAGAAGAGAACTGGGTTATGCGCGTGCTGCATCGCGGCTATCGACCTCTGCTGAGCTTCGCGCTTGCGCATCGTGCGCTCACAATCGGCTGCGCGACGCTATTGTTTTCGATAGCGGTGCTGCTTGCGACTTCAGCGAGCTGGCTCCCGAGAGCGCGATTGCTCTCGGCGAATGTTCCGGTGGCGGAACAGATCCTTCAACGGCTTCACCCAATCGGAAGCGAGTTCATGCCGGAGTTGAACGAGGGCGACTTGATCTACATGCCGATCACCGACCCGGCGATTTCGATCGACGAAGCACTGAGAGTGATGCAGATGCAGGATCGGACACTCAAGTCCTTTCCGGAAGTTGAATGGGTAGCCGGCAAAGCGGGCCGCGCGGACACCTCTACGGATCCCGCGCCGGTAAACATGAACGAGACGATCGTTCACCTGAAGCAGCCTGATCAGTGGCGGCCGGGGCTGACCCGCGACAAGCTCGTCGAAGAAATGAATGAGAAGCTTTCGATGCCGGGAGTCACTAACATCTGGACGCAGCCGATCATCAATCGAATCGAGATGCTTAGCACCGGCATCCGAACCGAGCTGGGAGTCAAGATTTACGGCAGCGAGCTTTCCGAGATCGAGCGACGCACCCGCGAAGTTGCCTCGGTGCTTCAGACCATATCCGGCGCCGCCAACGTTTCGCCCGAACCCCTGACCGGTCAGCCCTACATCGACGTAAAGATCGATCGCCAGGCAGCCGCGCGCTACGGAATCGACGTCGCAGCTATTCAGAATGTTGTAGACACCGGCATCGGCGAAACAAATCTGGTAGTGACAATCGAGGGTCGAAGACGCTTTCCGGTGCGGGTTCGTTACGCGCAGGAATTTCGCAGCAGGCCGGACGCGCTTGGCAAGCTGCTGGTCCCCGCGCCCGGCGGCGCACAGATACCACTCGAACAAGTTGCGAGCATTCAAACCGTCAACGGCGCGTCGATGATCTCGAGTGAGAACGGATTGCTCCGCGGAGTGGTGATGCTGAACGTCAGAGGGCGCGACGTGGTGAGCTTTGTCGAAGAAGCAAAACACACGCTGGCCGAGCGAGTGCAGCTTCCGCCGGGCTATTACATCGAATGGAGCGGCCAGTACGAAGACCAGCAACGCGCTCGATCCCGGTTGCTGCTGGTGATGCCCGTCGTTCTCGCAGTGATCTTTGTTCTGCTGTTCCTGACTTATCATTCATTCATCGAAGCGGCTCACGTGCTTCTGGCGGTGCCGTTTGCCCTGACCGGCGGAGTCTTCCTGCTTTACGCGCTCGGCTACAACTTCTCGGTTGCGGTATGGGTCGGGTTTATCGCGTTGTTTGGAACGGCGGTGCAAACCGGAATGGTGATGGTCATCTATCTGAATGAGGCCGTCGAGCGCAAGAAGAGCGAAGTGGGAGACCGGCTGACCCGGGAGCAGCTCAAGCAAGCGGTGATGGAAGGCGCGCTGCTAAGACTTCGTCCGAAAGTGATGACGGTAAGCACGGTGGTAGCGGGGCTCTTGCCGATCATGTGGAGCGCAAGCGCTGGCGCCGAAGTGATGAAGCCGCTTGCGACCCCGGTGCTCGGCGGCATGGTCTCTTCGCTGATTCACGTCTTGATCGTGACGCCGGTGATCTTCTACTGGTTGAGGGAGCGGGAAATCAGACGTAGGCGGAAAAATGACGAGTAGAAGCAAGCAGGCAGCGTTGACAGGTTGGGAAGGTGGGCTTGCCCCCGCTGTGCTTTCGAGTTTACTAACCGTAGGAACACAGGCTCCAGTGCCAGCGGGGGCAAGCCCACCTTCCCAACCTGTCAATGCGCGCCAGTGAGCAAGTGAGGTGAAGAACCGGGGATTGCGAGAGGAGCTCAAGAGGTTCGAGAGGAGTCAATGTTATGAGCAAGAGAAGGGTCGCGATAGTTACAGTTGCGGCGGCGCTGCTTGCAGGGCTGGCGCAGGGCGCGCTGGCTCAGTCAACATCGGAACAGTTGGGTCTGGTGTTGTCAGGCAAGCGGCCGGCTGCGGCTGAGCTTGCTAGCGCGGCGTCGATGCATCAGCAATACATCGATCCGGTTGACGGGCTCGGGCCGTACGATCTGGTTCGCTACGCGCTGGCGCACAACGGCGAGCTTGGCGCGGCCAGGCAGATGATTGGGGAAGCTCGCGGGCGTTTGCGCCAGGCGGGTCTGCGTGCAAATCCGATGCTCGAAGCAAGCGGCTCGCAGGCGGTCAACGCGTCGGATAATAACCAGACCTTCGGGGCTGAGCTGCCGCTCGAGCTTGGCGGCCGGCGCGGCGCGCGGATTACCGTCGCCGAGCGCGAGCTTCAATTGCGACAGGCTGAAGTTGCCGACTTCGAGCGAAGGCTTGCTGCGGAAGTGAGGTCGAAATACGCAGCGGCGATCGCCGCAACACGAAACTTGAAGTTCATCGAAGAGCTGCTCACCCTCACTCGCGATTCACATCGCATCGTCCAGGCTCGGGTCGAGCACGGCAAGACCGCGCCGCTTGAACAGAACCTGCTGCGAGTCGAGGTGAGCCGAGTCGACTCGATGCGAATTAGTTTTGAAAGTCGTACCGACGTGTCGGTGCTCGAGCTCAAGCGAGTGATCGGCATGCCGCCAAACGAGCCGCTTCGGCTGCGCGGCGAATTCGGCGTCGAACAGCAGCCCGCTCCGGTTGGTGACGCAATCCGGAATGCCCTTGCGAAGCGGGCCGATCTTGTGGCCGCGCGCGCTGCTGAAGCTCTCGCCGCCGCGCAGGTCGAACAGGCGAGGCGCGACGGAAGGCTCGATGCGAGCATCTTTGCAAACTACATGCGGCAGAGCATGGGTTTCGACGTTCAGGGCTTTAACAGCGCGGGCGCGCTCGCGCCGGTGCAGGGTATCTTTCACTACGCAACGTTTGGCATTCGGCTAACGCTTCCGGTGCGAAACAAGAACGAAGGGTTGATCGAAGCGGCGGTTGCGGGGGCGGACGCCGCGCGCACGCGCCGCGAATTTGCCGAAATTGTCGTTCGCAACGAAGTCAGCTCCGCATACGCGCGCTTCGAACACGCGCGCGCGGCGCTTGCGGTGTATCGCGACAGCGTTCGCGAGCAGGCGTTGCGCAACCTCGAGGTGATTCATCAGACGTACGTGCTGGGTCAGAAGTCGGTCCTCGACTATCTCGGCGAGCAGCGTCGATTTATCGAAGTGGAGACGGGTTACACCGAAGTGCTCAAGGAGTTGTTCGAGTCGCTGGTAGAGATCGAACGCGTCGCCGGCTCTGCGACTGCGGTCTAGCAATCGAACCTGTACGGGCGTGCCTCCGTGGGCGCGCCCACTCGGTCAATAAGCGGCTCCCTCGCTGGATAGAAGGAGGCGTGAGGAGGGGCGCCCGCAGAGAGACGCCCGTACAGGTCATCCGGCGAGAACAGAGAGAACCTATGGACGACGAACGGAAGCTCAACAGCAAGGCCGAATCCGCTGCAGAGATCGATCGACCGTCGGGAGCCGTGTCGGCGCGAAGCCGATGGCTGGCGATTTCGATAGGCGTGGTAGTCATCGCGATAACCGCGACCGTTCTGCTGATGCGCGGCGGGAAGCACAGCTCGCTGGCCGGTCGTCCGGTGCCGGAGCCGACCGCTGCGCCGTCATCCCCCGGCGCCTCGACCGGAACTGAGCCGACGGCCGGGGAGTTGTTGATATCGATCGATGCCGAGCGACTCTCGAACGCCCAGATAAGAACGGAGCTTGCGGCCGCCGTCGACGCAAGTGATGTCACCACTGGCGGACTTCGTACGACCGGCACTGTTCAAACCAACGCTTATAAAGAAGTACCGATCTTTCCGATCGCCGGCGGGACCGTAAGAGAAGTGAGCGCCGAGCTTGGTGACCGGGTGAAACGCGGGCAGAAGCTTGCGATGATCTTCAGCTCCGAACTTGCGGATGCGCAAGCCGCATACCTCAAGATGCAAGCCGAGATTGAGCGGCATCATCAGCACTACCGGCGCACAGTCGAGTTGGTCGAGCTAGGCGCTGCAAGCCGTGAGGAACTTGAAACAGCGACAGCGGAACTAAAGATGGAGCAGGCGAACGTTTCGGCGATGAAGCAGCGGCTGGTCCAGTTTGGTATGAGTGACAAACAGATCGCCGCAATGGTCACGCCCGAACAGGCAAAGCCGCTGATCCCGGTTGAGTCTCCCTCGCCGGGCGTCATCCTCACTCGCTCGGTCAGCGCCGGCGAAGTGGTGATGTCGGGCAAGGAGTTGTTCCGAGTGGCTGATCTGTCCTCGGTATGGGTGATCGCACAAATCTACGAGAAAGACTTCGCGGCGGTGCGCGTGGGCACGCCGGCGACCGTCACAACTCAGGCATATCCGGGCCGGAGCTTCAGCGGACGCGTTTCATACCTCGACCCCCGAGTCGAGCCGCAAACACGCACTGCCCAGGTGCGCATCGAGCTGACAAACCCCGGCGAGATGTTGAGGCTTGGGATGTTTGTGGACGTGAGCTTCGGCGGTGTTTCGGTATCGCGCGCGACTAGCGAGGCCGGCGTTGTAGTTCCCAGTTCGGCTGTTCAGGAGATCGGAGGAAAGCAAGTAGTCTTTGTCGCCGCGGACCGGCCTGGGTTGTTTATTCAACGCGAGGTCAGCGGCGGTCCCGAGTCAAATGGACACATGACGATCTACCGCGGGTTGAAAGCTGGTGAGATGGTTGTTACAGATGGGAGTTTTCTGCTCCGGGCTGAGAGCCTCAAGCTCAATCCGGCGCAAGGGGCGATGAGCGGATCTTCACCCTCGGCCGGGTCTGCGCCCGCGGGGACTCAATCGTCCGATGCCGCTTCCGATGTTCAAACGGCAACGGTTACCTTGACCGAGCAGGGCTACCAGCCTGCAAGCATACAACTTCGGCGAGGAGTACCGGCGCGAGTGACTTTTGTGCGCAAGGTCGAAGCAACCTGCGGAACGGAGTTGCTGATTCCGGACTATCAGATCAAACGCGATCTTCCGTTTAATGAGCCGGTCGTCATCGAGTTCACGCCGAACAAGCGCGGCGAGAGCGAGTTTTCATGCGGGATGAAGATGCTTCGAGGGAAAATAGTTGTGAGATAATCGGATTTCCGATTGCCGAAATCCGATTGCCGAATGCCGACGTTTGAATGCTAATTGCGGGCTCTGAAGCGCCCTTTTTGGCATCCGTCATACGCAATCGGTAATCGAAAATCGACAATCGGAAATCACACAGGGGGTCTTATGAGTAAACAGGTGCCCGAATCAAACGACGCTCGCGAAACCAAGCGGGCGCAATTCGCCGAACCCGAGAAGACCGGGAGTAAGTCCACGCTGATTCTGGTTGCGGTCCTGGTCGCAGCAATCGCGGTGGTGGCTTACGTCGTACTCGGGTCGTCTGCCGACAAACCTACGGTGATCGCCGACCCCGCCCCGGCGCAATCCGGCAAGGCGGCGGAGCCCGACAAGCCGGCGGCCACAAGCGAACTCAGGGTTCCGCTTGCGGACGTTGCCGGCGGGCGGGCGAAGTTCTTCGATTACAAGCTGGCGAACAACGAGCAGGTTCGCTTCTTCGTTGTGAAGTCTTCAGCGGGCGACTATCGCGCTGCTCTTGACGCCTGCGAGGTCTGCGCGCACGCGAAACAGGGTTATCGTCAGGAAGGCGACGACATGGTCTGCAACAACTGCGGCAAGAAGTTCGCGACGGCGCTGATCGGCAAGATCCAGGGCGGCTGCCATCCAGTGGGCCTGACCGCGACCGCGGATGGCGATAGCCTGGTCATCAAGCGATCGGAGCTCGAGAGCGGTAAGAAGTATTTCTAAGCAAGGTAAGGCATGCGAATAAGCACAATAGCTCTTGCGAACTTGAGACGCCGAAAAGCCAAAGCCGCGTTTCTGATAATGGGCATGGCAATCGGAATCGGAACGGCGGTGGCGCTTCTGAGTCTGAGCTTCGCGATCAAGGACGAGATAGGCGTACAGCTCGATCAGTTCGGCGCGAACATAGTCGTTGTGCCTCAGTCAAACAGCCTGTCGCTCGACTACGGCGGAGTTACAGTATCCGGCGTCTCGTTTGATGTTCATCAGTTAAAGGGCGAAGACGCGACTTCGATACTCGACATTGCGTACGGCAACCGGCTGAGCATCATTGCGCCCAAGATCCTCGGCGCGATTCAAGTAGAAGGCCGCGACGTGCTGCTTGCAGGAGTTGATTTTCCGAGCGAGCTCAAACTGAAGCGCTGGTGGCTGAAGGTTGGTCGCGAGCCGCAAGCTGACGACGACTTGCTGGTGGGCTATGACGCCGCTCGCACGCTTGGTCTCATTGAACCGAGCGCGGACGGACAAGCGGGTCAGAACATGGCACAGATGCCGGACATGCCCGGTATGAATCATCACAAATCAGTTCAACCCTTCATCATCAAGCGTGACCGGATTCAGCTCGCCGGACGCGAGCACCGCGTAGCAAGCGTTCTGGTTCCGACCGGCGGTCGAGAAGACGCGATGATCTTTGGCTCGCTCGCACACGTGCAAGCGCTGTTGGGCAAGCCGGATCAGTTGAGCCTTATCGAAGTCAGTGCGCTGTGCCAGAACTGTCCCGTTGAAGACATAGTAGCTCAGATAAGCGAGAAGCTTCCTTACGCGAAAGTGTCGGCGGTCCAGCAGTCGGTTCGCGCCCGCACGGAAACGGTCGAGCGGCTTACAAGGTTTTCAGCGGCGGTGTCGGCCGTCGTGCTTGCGATCGGCTCGCTGATGATCTTCACCACGATGATGGGCTCGGTCGTCGAGCGGACGAAGGAGATCGGCGTCATGCGCGCGATTGGATTTCGCAGAACGCACATAATCAAGGGACTGATGATTGAAGTTGCGGTGATAAGCGTGGCCGGAGGCGTGCTGGGGTGGCTTGCGGGAATCCTGGCGAGTTGGGCAGTGCTGCCGTACTTCGCCGAAGGAGCGGCCTTTCGAGTCAGCCCGCTGTTGGCGCTGGCTTCGATTGCCGCGGCGATTGTCATTGGCGCGGT
>DATMCM010000651.1:0-9605 GCA_035558335.1 Blastocatellia bacterium
GCCCGTCTTTGAGCATTACCGCGTCGATGCCGGCGCTGGGATTGGGCAACGAAGTCAGCTTCATCGCGCTCCAGGTCTTTCCGCCATCCGTTGACCAGCACTCGGTGATTCGTTTCTGCCTGCTGCGACACAGAATCTGGATTGCACCGGAACGATGGACAAGGATGGTTGGTTGGATCGCTCCAAACTGCGTGCGATCATTCAGCGGTTCGCTCTTGTTCCAGGTCGTCCCAAGGTCTCGGGTGTATTCCATATGAACACGCCAGCCCGCGTTCTCGGTGCTCGAGCCGCTCAACAGCGATCCGTCCCTTAGCTGCACCGGCTTGTTCTTGATGGGGCCGAGGATGCCTTCCGGAAGGCGGCGCGGTTTTGACCAACTCGCGCCGCCGTCGGTTGACGTAGTGATCATTCCCCACCACTCACTCGGGCTGGGTCCAACTTTGTAGAAAAGCAGCAGCGGCCCGCGTTCAACCTGAAAGAGTACGGGATTCCAGCAAGGATAGCGCTCGCCGCTTTGCTGGACTCCATTTGCGACTTCAAAGGGCCTCGACCAGACGTTTTTATCTCGTCGGGCGACCCAGATGCCGACATCCGGACTTCTCTCACGAGTTCCGCCAAACCAGGCAGCAACCAGCCCGGTCTTGGTCTCAGCGATTGTAGAAGCGTGGCAAGAAGGGAATGGAGCCTGGTCGAAGATGAACTCTGTTGATAAGACGGCATCGCCGCTCGCAGAAACCGGGTCGCTACGAGCGCCGATCGGAATAGCGGTCATCGCAATAAGCAAGACCAGACAGCTTAGACGAGTCAGTCTCATGCTCGAGCTGCAGCTCATCTTGAGACATTCTTCACGAGCGGATTCAATAACCGGTCCTCTAGCACTGGAAGGTTCAGATGAGCTTTTGTTTCCGGAGCTCCTTCGAGCCGGCTTTCACCAAATCGTCGAGAAGCCCTTTAAGAAATTTCGGGTTGGTCGCCTTCAACCGGCCGACCCAGACGGGCTTTGCCGTAGCCACTGAGTAGAGGATGATGTCGGCAGTTACAACCTTATTCTCGTACGCGTAGCTCGCCGTGTTTACTGTCATCCAATTTGTGTCCCAGGTATCCCAGAACGTCGGGACGCCGACGTACCAGGACTCGCCCTGGGAGACCACCGTCTCGCGTTTCACGTCCACTAACCGCACGACAATCGCCGCATCTACTGCGTTGGCCAATAATTGAGCCTTCACCGCCTCACGGTCCTTGAGTTGATCATCGGGCACGATTGTATTGGCAGCTACCGAGCGGGGAATTCGCCTTGCGAGCCCACCCTCCACCCGGCGCCTTAGATCGGCATCGCTGCTTATGAATGCGACCACGACTTTGGTGAAGTTGATTTTGGTAACCGCGGGATCTCTCCAGGTCGTTGTCAGGTTGGCGTCCGCGCGCGTCGCCGGAGCGACCAACAGGGCTACCAGCAGAAGTCCGCTCACCAGTTTAAACACCTCGTCTCCCTTTTGATCGATAACAATCGCGACCTGCTGCCATGCCCTTCCTCATGGTCGGGCTACTGACGGCTCCTCACGGCCTGTCTCATCGTTGCGAGCTTGCACTGCCGCCGTTGGCCGCCGCGCCGTTTATGAAGGCAGACACGTCTCGGTGCAGCCTCTCTCGCGATTTCTTCTCGATATACATCATATGCCCGGCTTCATAGTACGCGAAGCTGATGTTTTTGCGAATTGCCGGCTCGAGACTCATGTGCGAAACGGTGTGCTCGATCCCATTAAACGGCGTAGCGAGGTCGTAATAACCGCAGAGCACCAGCACCTTCAAATAGCTTTGCGAAGTCATCGCAAAACGCAGCGCTTCCGCCGGTTGGCCCGGCTGTCCCTGATCCCACGGCTGAACTCTGGCGCTGAGCGTGTAATACATTTCAGTGTTCCATTTCAGCTCGCGACGCACGTAGTCGTGGAACATTGCGACGTAAGCTCCATCGTAAGATGCCAGGCTGGAGTCGTACTCGTAACGCTCTCCGGCGGCATCCGCGTCCATACCCAGGAATCGCGCGTCTATTCGTCCGATGGTTTGGCGTTTGTCGCGCAGGAGCTCCTTGAACCATCGCTGAGGATTGATGCGCAGGTTGGTCTGCTCAATGTAGGTCGGCGAAAGCGCGGTAAAGCGCGCCAGGTTTTTAACGATCTTCTGGTATTCAGCCTGGGGCAGTTCGTCTCCCTTTTCGAGAGCGGCTGCGTATTCTCCGTGGGCAAACTGCCGGGCCTGCTGCGCCAACTCGGCGATGCTCAGTTTTTGCAAGTCGGGCGGCAACAAATGGTGATACCAAGCCGACACTACGAGAGTCGGCAAAAAGAAAATCGTCCGATCGTCCGCGCCCCAGTTGCCAAACCCGACTGACGACAACAGCGCGATTCCATTCAAATAGATTTGATGACGCTGCTGAAGCACCTGTGATAGTTGCGCAGAGCGTGTCGTGCCGTAGCTCTCACCAATCAGGAATTTCGGCGAGGCCCAGCGCTCGTTGCGAGTGAGGTATTGATATATGAAATCGGCAAAGAAAGTGGCGTCTTGCAAGACGCCGTAGAACTGCGCGGTGTTTTCACCCGGGGCGGGCCTGCTGTAGCCGGTCGAAACCGCGTCAACAAAGACCAGATCGGTAGAGTCGAGAAATGAATCACCGTTTTCGATGATCGAGTACGGTGCAGGCATGCCGTGCCCATCGTCGGTCAATACGATGCGTTTCGGACCGAGTCCCATGTGAGTGTATGAAGAGGCGGAACCAGGACCACCGTTGTAGACGAACGACAAGGGGCGCTTGGAGAAATCGGGCAGATCCTCCTTTGTGTATGCGACAAAAAAGAAAGTCGCTTTCGGCAAACCATCATCAGCCTTGATCACATAGGTGGCAGCGGTTGCGGTGTAGTTGATCTGCTGCCCGCCTATTCGAGCGCTGTGATGAGTGACGGAGGTCTTTTCCTCGGGCGCGGGTCCGCGCCGCGGCTGTCCCTGTTCGGTCTGTTGTGATTGTTGCGGCGGCGGCTGCTGCTCAGGAAGGCGCCCGGTACGCTGCGGGCTTTGAGCCA
This sequence comes from Blastocatellia bacterium, assembly GCA_035558335.1. Classification (GTDB taxonomy): domain Bacteria; phylum Acidobacteriota; class Blastocatellia; order UBA7656; family UBA7656; genus Onstottus_B. Next base: position 3,075 of record DATMCM010000651.1, read on the forward strand.
GCACAGGACACGCGGTCATTAGCATAGTCATTACGATGGCAACAATGCGATTCATTGTCGGCTCTCCTTGTCGAGGCACAGAGTGTGTTAACCACTGATTGGGTGCGGGGCGAACGAAACATAATAGGCAATGAGCGGATGGCTCACAAGCTCGCTTTAGGATTGTGGAAGTTCGATGCTGTGATGAGTGAGGCCAAGCCGTCCTCCGTCAGGAGGGCGATGTTCATAGATGCGATGGTGGAATCAAGCCGCCCTCCGTCAGGAGGGCGATGTTTATAGATGCGATAGTGGAATCAAGCCGCCCTCCGTCAGGAGGGCCATGTTTTATTGATGGCTCGGAGCTCAATTCGCTTACGGGGTGCTACAAACATGGCCCTCCTGACGGAGGGCAGTCTGATTCACTTTGGGTCTATAAACATGGCCCTTCTGACGGAGGGCACTCTTTGTTACTCTTCCCGCAGTGCTACCATCGGATCTACCTTTGTCGCCCTTCGAGCCGGAACGTAGCACGCCAGCAGCGCCACGCTTGTGAGCAACAAGGCGATACCGATGAACGTTAGCGTATCGGTGGCGCCCACCCCAAACAGCAGACTCGACAACACCCGCGTCAACGCAAACGCTGCCGCCAGCCCAATTACCAAGCCGATCGTCACCAGCTTTACTCCTTGCCCGATGATCAGCTTCAGTACCGCAAGCATCTGCGCTCCGAGCGCGATGCGAATGCCGATTTCGTTTGTGCGCTGAGTTACCGAGTACGAGATCACCCCGTAGATCCCCAGCGAAGCCAAAATCAACGCGAGCAGGGCGAAACCTCCCAGCACGACCGTTACGAATCGGCGAGGCGAAACAGCCTGGCCGACAAGCTGCTCAAGGGTTTGAAACTCGCTGTTAGGCAGATCTGCATCGACGCTTTGCAACACAGATCTAACGCCGGAGACAAGCGATTGAATCGGGCGGTTCGCCCTTACAACCATATCCAATCCACCCCAGTCGCCTTGTTGCTTTATTGGAAAGTACATCTCCAGATTTGCCTTCTGTTCCAATGATCCGTGCCGCACGTCGCCGACGACGCCTACTACTTGCCACTCTTCGCGGCCGTTCAACGCAATCTGCCCGAGTGGGTCGCGATCCGGCCATAGCCGCCTCGCCATCGTTTCGTTTGCGATCAACACCTTCTTGCTGTCGGCGGAGTCTTGTTCCGTGAACTCTCGACCCGCGAGTAACGGAATCCTCATCGCCCGAATGTATCCCGGATCAATCATGTGCGGAAACGCGCTGGGCCATGTTTCGGGAGTGTATGTCTGGCCCTTTGCGCGAACTCCCCAGTTTCGATTTCGCCCCAACGGCAGCGAGTCGGTCAACCCAACAGACTCGACTCCCGGGATCACAGCAACCTGTTGGACAAGCCGATCAAAAAGGGCAAGGCGTTGCTCAGAAGTTTGATACCGGCCGCCGGGTTCGATGCGCCACGAAGCAGTCTGCTCGGGGCGAAAACCTGGATCCACTTCCAACAGCCGAAGGAAACTTCGAATCAACAGCCCGGCACCTACCAGGAGGACGCAGGCGAGCGCGACTTCCGACACCACCAGCGTGGCGCGAATCCATGCGCCGCGGCCGCCTTCGCTAGATCCGCGGCTCGCTTCTTTCAAGCTCTCGTGCACGTCCCACCTGGAAACCTGAAGTGCGGGGACGATCCCAAAAAGCAATCCGGTAGCGAGCGCCGCGACCATGGTGAAGACAAGCGCGGAAACGTCGAGGGTCACGGTCTGCAAGAGAGGGATGCTGATCGCGTGGGTGGCCGCGAGAGTGCGGGTTGCGACGACAGCCAGCGCAAGCCCCAGCGATGCTCCACAACAGGCGAGCAGCAGGCTCTCAGTCAGCATCTGGCGGATCAGCCGGGATCGATCTGCGCCGAGCGCGACACGAATCGCTATCTCCTTGCGCCGCGACGTAGCTCGTGCCAGCAAAAGGTTGGACAGGTTAGTGCAGGCGATCAGCAACACGCAGCCGACTGCGCCGAACAGCACCAGGAAGGCAGGGCGAAGCCGCCCGCTGATTCGTTCTTGAAGGCTCGAGATCACGGCTCCATTGTTATTTCGCTCCGGATGCTGCTGCTGCACCTGAGGCGCAATTACATCGAACTCAGCTTGCGCGCTTTCGACGGCTACCCCGGGCCTCAGTCGTCCCACTACCGCGAGCGTATTTCCCCATCTATCGGTCTCCTCGCAAATCGGGAAGGGAACCAGCAGATCTATTCGAGACCCCGGCGAGAAGATCGATCCGAAGTCGAACGACGCCGGCAGAACCCCGACGACAGTTGAGGCCTCGTTATTGAGCGTGATCGACTTTCCAATAATCCCAGGATCGGACCCGAAGCGACGAGTCCAAAACCCGTAGCTCAGCAGCGCCGCTCCTCTACCATTCCAAACACATTCGTCATCTTGAAACCCTCGGCCGAGCATGGGGCTGACCCCGAGAAGGTCGAGAAAGTTTTGCGACACGCCGACTCCCCGCAGCCGCTCAGGTTCACCGCTGCCGGTAAGGGTGTAACCGCCGTAATCGAAGAAGGCGAAGTAGGCGGCAAGATCCTCGAACGACTGATTCATCCGCTGCCAGTCGGAAAAATTTCCAACCTGAGTCGTGACCGCGGACAAATCGCCTTCCGCTGCGACGAGGCCGCTCGCAGGCTTGCTGGCGCCGCTCGCGATCCACGCCAGCCGGTCCGGCTCGCGAAATGGAAGCGGCCGTAAGAGCAACGCGTTGACTATGCTGAAGACGGCGGTGTTAGCGCCTATTCCGAGAGCGAGTGTAACCACTGCGATCAGCGTAAAATCGGGCTTGTTGATCAGCAGTCGCGCGCCATATCGCAAGTCTTGCCAGATAGATTCCATTGGTGACCTCTCCGGGGATTGTTGTCACTCATACTTAGACTGCCTGAGCAGTGCCAAGACATTGTTGATATCGAAAAAGTCGTGTGACGCCAACTCTTCTGCTTTAGAGCTGGACACACGTCTCGCATAGTTGAGTCTCCGGTGAGTGGTGATCCCAGGGAAAACGTTGCAAGGTTGCCGAATGGTTTTCGAAACCAGGGTAAACCGGTGGCGTAAAAGATGGCATAAGCATCGCATCTCGATAGACATCAAATCACGCGCCCCTCGCGTGAGCCTACCCTGCGGACAAAGCTTCTTGGCCCGACGTCGCAGTGCCTGAGCAATTGACGCAACCGTAGCGCCGCGGCAAGCGTTCTTGCTGGCGGGGATGTGGCGAAATGGAAGGGATGGAGATCGAGTAACAAATCAGGAGGCAGTCTATGGCTTCTGTTACATCCGGTAGAAAGACATACCTATCCAGCTCACGGACTTTCAGCGCTTTTGAACTCCTGCTGGGAGCCGCGATCGTGATTGGACATAACATCTTTCACGTAATTTCAAACGAGGTCCCGATTCTCTTTGTGCTTGGGCTGGTATCAGTCCGCCTGCGCGACGGAAGCCTGTCGGTTCTGGGGTTCAAACGACCCAACTCGTGGTTTCGCATCGTGCTGATCGCGCTCGGAGCTGCGGCGCTGAGAATCGTGCTCGGCGCCGTCGTCATTGATCCGCTCAGCGCAAGATTCTGGCCTCCCGCAGTGGCGCCTGCCGGGGCGAATGAAATTACCGGAAACATCAAAATGGCGCTCCTATGGTTGGGGCTCGTCTGGAGCTTTGCCGCGTTCGGCGAAGAGATCGGCTATCGAGGATATCTGCTCACTCGAGCTGCCGACCTCGGGAGCCGATCTACCGCGGCGTACTGGATCGGGATGGTCTTAGTCTCAGTTCTATTTGGCGTCGGGCACTATTACAAAGGTCCTGCAGGGATGATTGATTCCGGCGTTGCCGGGTTGATTCTCGGATCGGCGTACCTTCTTTCAGGCAGAAACCTCTGGACAAGCATACTGGCGCACGGGTTCATCGACACTTTTGGAGTAACGTTGTTGTACTTAGGATTGGATTCTTGAAGCGGGACCGGCAACCATCGCGCTATTTAAGAATTCTTGCGGTAATCTAAAACAGCTCTATCGAGAATAACCGCGCTCCCTGAAAAACAATCAAGTCGAATAGCGCACACGAACGTGCGCGGGAAAGACTGCCGCGCCCTCAGGTGTGACGTTTAGCAAGCCCTCGAGTTCCACCTCACCCAGCCGCGGCAATCCGGCAACATAGGCGAGCCCGGCATCTGTGATGCCGGCGCAATCATGGAACAGCAAACGTTCGAGTGATGACATTCTTCCAAGAATCTCGAGGCTTCGATCGGTGATTCGCGTGCTCCAAACTCGATACGACTTCAGCACGGACAAGCCGGCGATATGCTCGGTAGCCGCGTCGGCCATCTCCTTGCAGTACATGCATTCCAGCGCTTCCAGTTGTTCGCACTGGCCCACGTGACGAAAGCCATCGTCGGGCACATCCATCGGCATGAATTCCTTGAGCGCGGCAAAGCGAGGCAACGCCGACAGTCCCGCGTCGTCGACGTTCTTGCAACTCACCGACAAACCTCGAAGAGCAGGCATCCGCGCCAGCGCGGCAAAACCTCGACCGGTCAGGTTGTAGCACCGGCGGCCCCAGATGTACTCGATGGTTTGCGAACTGCTCAACGCAGTGAAGCCGTCGTCGCCGGCAACTGCATCCTGACAACTCAGCATCCGAAGCCGAGGCATAGCACTGATGTGATGCATGGATTCGTCGTTGCCGAGTCCGGCACAACATCCCAGCCATCCCAGATTGGGAAGATCCGCGAACCGGCTCAACCCCTCGGCGGTGACAAGCGAGTGGCTGTCATCGAACGGGCCCACCCCTGTGGTCCCAAACAAGTTCAACGCAAACAGTCCGTCGAGCCCGGCGAGGTTGGCGAGTCCCTTATTCGTGAAGGGCGCTTTCAGGTTCAGCCACAGGTAGTTTGGTTCGGCCGCGAATTCCATCAGTGACAACGAGGCTTCGCCGCCCTGCCAGGTCTTGAACACCGGAAACTCGTGGAAGAGCGCGAGCCCTTCATCGGTGACTTCGCTGCCGGCCTGGAATCGGCGGAGCCGAGGCTTTCCGGTGAGGGCTCTGATTGCGCCGTCACCGGTCATCGTGCCCATCAGATCCACCTGCTCCAGATTTGGACAGCGCGCGAGGTTCGCCACGCCGGCATCCGATATGCCGCGCTGGTGATACAGATGAAAGGTCCTCAGTTCTGGGAGTTGGCGCAGAACCTCGAGACCGCGATCGGTGATCTGACAGCCGCTCAAGTCGAGATGCTGCAGTCGCGGAAGACGCGCCAGATGCTTCAGACCCGCATCGGTGAGTTGTTTCGATCCCTGAAGTGAGAGAGATGTCACAAAATCGAACTGAGAGATACGCTCCAGCAAGGCATCGGTCATCTGCCCGCGCGCGTCGAGTCCCGGGATCCGCTTTTCCTTCATCAAGTCGATGACTGTGTCCCAGTTTCTCTCGCTTGCGGCTTCCTGCTTGCCGCCTTTCTGATCGATGTAAAAGAGCCTAACCGGCCCGGCGAGCACTGGTTCAGTGGGCGTCGGTGCTGGAGGCGCCAGGGCTGCAGAGCGAAGTACTTCCGCGACGTCGTCGAGTCCGCGTTTGCGAGCGATGTCCGCCGCTGTTTGTCCTTCCTTGTTCCTGATGGTCGGGTCGACTCCATGAGCGAGAAGGAGCCTGGTGATCTCGAGCGCGCGAGCTTCGTCGTTGGGCAGCCACATAAGCGGCGTGTCGTCATCGGCCGAGGCCTTCGCAAGGTCGGGCTCCTCGTTTAGCACTTCACGCAAGCGCTCGATGTTTCCGATCCACGTGAGGCGGAAAACATCTCGGGTGAAGCGGCTGAGAAACTCAACCATGCGCGGCAGATTCCCGTACATCGCGTGATCGAGCGGCGTGTTATTCCAGTTGGTCTCCACTGGTTCGATCTCGGCTCCGCGCTCGATCAGAAGCTCCGCCACCCTAAGCGAGTCGTGGCTTGCGGCCTCGTGCAGCGGGCCTTGCTTATGTTCGTCTTCGATCTCGATCGAGGTTCCAAGGTCGAGCAGGAGCTCTACGACGTCGGGGCGGTCACGCCTCGCAGCCGCGAAGATCGGCTCTGTAGACAGCAGATACTCCGGGTGACCCGCTAGTCGCGATAGCGCGTCATCGCGATCGAGCCGAAAACATGCTGCGGCAAATGCTTCAACTCCCTCGAGCACGAATGGGGCCGACGGTGTCGCTCCGTATCGCACTAATAAGTCGGCCATCTCGGGGAAACCCAGGCGAAGCGCTTCTTCGTGCAGCGAGCGTTTTGAGAACCTCGGGTCCGAGGGCGGATCCGCGTTCGCACTTGCACCGTGCGACAGGACCCACTCAGCAAGCTTAAGGTCGTTCTTCTTTACAGCGATATCCAAATGCCAGCGAGCGCCCGAGCCGTAGTGACCCATATCGAGCATCGACCAGGCGGGATCATCCCAGTCGGCTTGGCGACGGGCTTTCACGGAGAACTCATGAATCAGCACCAGAAACCACAGGACTTCGC
>DATMCM010000652.1:0-22176 GCA_035558335.1 Blastocatellia bacterium
CTGCGGTGTCGACCGGCAGGCGTCCTACCGCCATATCGGTTATTCCGTCTCCTTCGAAGTCCGTCAGCCAATCGTCGCTCGACGTCTCCAGCAGACTGGTGTCTATCAACTTCGTCGGCACAAAGTCAGTATTCGGCCGGCCGAGGTAGCCCTTGGGGTCGAGGCTCGCGTCGCCAACCAGCAAGACGAAGCGCGGCGCCGTCTGCCAGCTTGACCTGGCGAAAGCGAGGAAGTCCTTGATTGCTTGCGGCGACTTCTGGCCGAAGTTGAACTCGTCGTAAACGTCTTCGACATCCGCGACTGCCACCTTGAATCCCTGGCTCTCGCGCAAGGCCTTGAGCGGCTGGACGCTGTTGATAAAGTCGCGATGACTGATGATCACCAGGTCCGCGCCGGGTCCCGGCTCGCGAAGGTTCGACGGCCGGTCAAGGGTAACCGAATCCGGCCGGCCGACTCTGTCAGCGGCGAACGCCCACAGCGAGCGAGTTCCGCCCTTCGGCGTGCTGAAGCTTACGGCGTAGCCGCCGTTCTTTGCGCGCACCTGGGCTGACAATTCGCGTACCGCATCGGGGTCGGTTACATCCATCACCCAAATCGCCGAGCTTGTGAAGCCGTCGATGTCCACACGCTGCTTAGCCTTGGCATCGAACCGCAGCGCGTTCCCGTCAGCTGTGTAAGTATGCGGGTAAGTGATGCGGGTGTAGCCAACAAGGGTGGCGTCGGCTTCCCCGCCGAGGGCTGTCAGGGTCACGATGTTCGGCCCTTCCTTGAGCGAGCCCCGCTGGAGCTTCATCGTGGCCAATCCCTCCGATTGCCCTTCGAACTTCAGTTCTCCTGCGGACCTGCCATTGACATCAACTCTGACGTGGTGCGACGTCTCTGTCACCCCTTGCAAGGAGACCTCGAGCGTTGCTGCCGCATTCGAGGTTCGATCGAGATGCTGGAGGTCGAGTGATTGATCCACCGCTTCTCTTCCGATAACTGCGCCAAAGAAATTCTCCTTCGCTCCGTTCCTGAGCGATGAGAAATAGATTGATCGGTCCCTGCGTTCGACTGTGTACAGGAAGCTGCTCGGCGCGTCTCGGGTTCCTTTTCCAGCCACCGCCGCGATTCGTTGTCCGGGCTGTGAGCCTGCCACCAGCCAATAGGTCCGGGCATTGGTCGAGGCGCTGTCTGATCCGAGCCCATAAAACTCGATCGCATCCATTCGTCCGTCGTCCTGGCCTACGACCCTGAAAGGCTGTTCCTTGCCATCAACGAATAGCTGGAGCATCGCAGGGTGTGTCTTTGTATCGAATCCTGCTGCTAGAAGCTCCGACTGAGTAACTCTGTACCAGCCTTCCTGTTTGACAGCCATCTTCACGGCGGGCCGCGCCGCGAGGTCGGCCTGAGTTGCGAGCGCAGTCGCGGTTATTTCCGCGGGCTTCGCCGTGTGTGAGATAGGAGCTGACCGACTCGGCTGCGAGGCGTCCGTTCCGAGCTTGCTCAACGCCGATATCTTTGCTTTTTCCGCCGGGGGCAATAGACCGGGAGATTTAGATCTGTCAATGGAGACCGGACCGTGCCATCTACTCTGCCCGTCGAGACCTATGTCTTCGATCCAATAGCGAGCGTTTTTGTCCGCCGGCCCCGTATCGGCCCACGAATAGGACCGCCCAGACTTGAGGTTGAGGGTCGGTCCTGCCAGCAGTGCCGAGCCAGCCAGGACTTGCGAGTTGAGCCGCGTGCGTCTGATGCCATCCTCTCGATAGATATTGAACCCCAGGTTGCCAATTTCCAGGCCAGTCTGCCATTCAAGCACAGTCCCGGTATCGTAGGCCGTGGCGGTGGCGGATTCCATGGTGGCGGCCGTTGGCGAGAGCGGGCACGGGCTTATCGTTATGGTGAAAGGCAGCGTACAAGGTGCGCCCGAAGTACGGCTAAATACGACGACAACGGCGGTCGCTCCGTTGGCCAAGCTGAACGAGTAAGTGTCACCTGGAGCTGTCGCTGTAGAAAGGCCCATATCCGCAATGTAGTTGGTACAGACATTAGTCGGGTCGAAGCTGCCGAGATATGCCGCGCTGCAAATCGCACCAGCCCCTCCACCAACGGTATCGCAGGCACTCGAGAAAGTTACGGTAAAGCAATCAGGGCTAGCGCCACCGGTATTGTTCGTAAAGGTATACTTCAGGAACTTGAACGATCCGGCGGGCGGCGTCCCGCACGACGCAACCGTTGGGCATGAAGTGGACCCCACATTATCGTTTTCAATACGGCTTCCCACCGCGGCGCCGTTATTGATGATTTGATTCATGCACGTAACGACATTGCTCACGCACGGGCAATCGCCGAGAGCCTTTGGAGCGCCCCCATGAAGCGCTGCTAGCGCACAGATCGCCGCAACGAAGGGGAGCATTTTCGACCTCGTGCCCGGGCGGACAACGATGCCACGCGATACAAACGCGCGCAGCCGAAACGCCACGTGTGAGAGGACATCCCTGTGTGTGAGCGTCCTTAGTCTGCGATGCGACATGGTGCTTTCCTCCTTCTGAGCGGATATGTGGCAGCAGTCATACCATGAGACTTGGAAGGGTAAGTGAGGAGTACGCTTCGGCCAGCGCTTCAATCTCAAGAGACGCAGACGCTGCACCAAGCCTCGATCCAAAAAGAACCTTGTATGGGCGCCATCCTACTTTCAATCAAAGGTTAGTGTCAAGCACGTGCAATTCCGCGTACTGGATCAGTTTGAGGTTCAGAGTTCAAGGTTAGCTTGCTCTCACGTTCATGCGGCCGAAGGAGGCTGTTTCGAAAAGGAGAGACAGCCAAGTGCCCTCCTCAGCGAGTCGACGGAGATTCACGGCAAGTTTAGTCGTGGATGGTGGTTAGCTTCACTTCAGATACGAGCCCCAGCTTACCAAGCGGGTGCAGATTGGACGTTGCAGTTCACGAATTGGCTGAAACCATCCGCCCTTCACGTCTTCAATAGAGTGAGGCGATCGCTAGTCTTAGGGAGTCAAGGCGTTGATATGACGACCTTGACTCCCACTCATGACGGCGCGTTGACTCAGCTGTGTTCTCTAGAACGTCTTACTCCAGGTCCCGAAGGGCACGAACGGATTACCGCCTGAATTGCTCACGGTTACATCAACTGAGACTCTCGACGAACCGGCAGCCGTGTTCAAAGTGAAGCCTGGACTGCGCAGGAAGTAATTCGAGGTAGAGCCCGCGATTGTAGCGTCGAAGCGGCTGCCGGCATCACGGCTCGGGCCGGTGTCGATGGCCGCGCCGTTGTACCACAGTCTCGCCGTGCCGTGAGTGTGGCCGCTGGTAGCGGCGATGCGAGCCGAGAGCCGGAAGCTCAACGTGTCGCCTGCGCCGATACCTACCGATGAGCCGAGACCAAGCGTTATGCTTCTCAAAACAGCGTTGTTGAATGCGCTGCTCCCGCCCGGCACGTCGTTTAGCTGGCCCGAACCAACAACCGATCCGTTCTTTAGTACCTCGGCTAATAGATCAAACTTAGTTCCCACGTCATCGCTGTTCTTCAGGCCTATCCAGACCATCGCCGGGCTCAGGGCTGTCAGGCCAACGGAGTTAACGGTCACCGTGAACTGACACGACGCGGTGTTGCCCGACGTGTCCATCGCGGTGCAGGTAACCGTGGTCGTGCCAACTGGAAAGCTCGATCCGGAAGGGGGATTACAGTTCACAGTTTGTCCGGGACAGTTGTCGGTGCTGCCCGGAGTCGCATATGTTACCGTCGCTGAGCCGGACCCTGGCGGGTCTTCATCCGTGGTGATGTTCGCCGGGCATGCCCCAATTGTCGGCGGCTGGTTGTCGTTGACCGTAACCGTAAACGTACAAGTGGCATTGGGAGGATTGCCGTTTGTAGCCGTGCAGGTGACCGTGGTTATGCCCTTGGGGAAAGCAAACCCGGATGGTGGATTGCAGCTGACGGAAGGCACGGGACAGCCGGTCGCCGTGGGCGTTGCGTAAGTAACAACCGCCGAGCACACGCCCGGAGCGGTGTTCGTCATGATGTTTGACGGACAGGATCCAATAACAACCGGGGTAACTATGGATGCGGCGTCAGCGTTGGTATCGACCGGGCTGAAATTGCTGCCCGTCACGTGCCCGACGTTGGTAACCGCGCACACGCCGGCCGGAAGCGGATTGTCGATCGTCACCTGGAACATGATGGTGACGCTCTCGCCCGCTGGAATCGTGCCGACGTTCAAGGTGACAGTCTCGCCGCTGAACGGAGCCGGTCTAAATGCAGCCACACGCCGCGCGCTCGCCGAATAACTCATGAGTTTTGCCCTTCGCCCATACGAGCCTGGCATCAGGTCTGCGCTCGGGTGGAACACTGCGAACCTGAGTGTGGCTGGAGAAACGTCAGGATCAGCCTTCGGGTAAGCACGGGCGTTCGCAGTCTTGTCGTTACGCACTCCTTCGCCTGAAGTGCCCGGTGAAGTCGCGCCGTTGAAACGAAACACCGGCATGCGCCTTACAGCCGGCGATAGAGTCTTCTCCATCAGCGGACGCAGTTGCTTGGGAACGCGATTCTTGCCTTGCAGGTATACAGCTCCAAGCTCGCGCATCACAACTGTTAACAAGTCCATCTTGCTATGTGCCGGGCTGTACTCGGTTGTATGGAACTCCTTGCCAGGAACCGGCACATTGAATTCAGAATCCTCCTTAGGACTTTGATCGAAGAACCAGCCATATCCCGCTGCCGTCTCGTCGATCTTCACCCTGGTTCCCGATATAGAAGCCAATACGCTGTTCGGCAGATCGGCTATCTCGAATGTCACCGCTTGCAATCGTGCGAGGTCTTCGGCTGAGATCCCTGTTTCGCCCCATCGCCCAATCGCAGCTTGCACCATCCAGTTCAGCTCTGACTGGTCGAGCTTTTGAATGTTCTCATCGTATGGTCCTTCGCCTCGAGTCGTGCGCAAATCCGCATCTCGATCGTCAACCGGGCTGGCCTGATCGGATATCGGGCCGGCGCTTTGTATCAAGCTTTGCGCTGGCGGAGCGCTTGCCGAAGCAGCCATACAACTCGCGATCGCAGGAGGCGTCGTGGGCGTAGTGTTGACGAGATTGATCGTGCCGAATGAATCGACCGCCGGTGTGCCGACATTATCGTCCTGAATGACGCCCTCCACAGTCCCTGAAGCCGAGCCAGCTTTTGACAGATTGATGACTGTGTTGCTGCCAAAACTCTGTATCTCGACATCGCTGAAATCGTTTGGGTCGCCGTTGGTGAAGTCGTTCTGCAATGCAGCTGTGGCTTGGTTTCCTATTACAACATTTATGACCTGGTTTTCGGTCCCTGAGCCGGAGCCTGCCAGTACCCAAAGCCCGGCAAATGCGCTCGAATCGGGCTCAAGCGTCTGATTGCCGGTGACCGTCGCGTTGAGAACGCTGGTGCCGCCTCCAGCTGGATCGTCTGCCTTCAGGAGGATGCCTTCCTCGTTGTAGTGATAGATCGTGTTGCTTGTGATCGCCGTGGTGTGCGTGCCGGTGCCGAGCGCGGAGGCGAAGATTCCGGTGAAGGCCGAGCCGGAACCAACGACGCCGGATTGGCCGACCGTATTGTTAGTTACCGTGCCGATCATGCTGCCGCCGGTGCCGGTATCGGGAACGCCCTTAGCAACCGCGATCCCATTGCTGGTATTCGCTATGGCCGACACGGTATCAGCGAGAACAGTGTTGTTGGAGATGGCATAGGTGACGTTGCCAGTGCTGGTGCTGAACACCAGAACGTTGGAGGAGGCACCCGCCTGGTTTGCATGATTGTTGCTGACCATATTCGTGCAGAACACCACGTCCATATTGGACTGATTGCGGGCGACAGCATTGAACAGGTTCGCCCCGGCGCTGGTGAACGTACTGTTCGACACCGTTACATTCGCAGTAGCACTGTTTTGCGCGACGAGCTGAAAGGCGTCAGCGCCGTTGCCCGAGGCCGCATCGTGGTTACCGCCGATGGTGGTGCTGTTCATCGTCAGACGATTCAGCGTTCCGCTACTATTCAGAATCTTGATTACGTACTCGAATCCGCCGCTGACATCGGAATGGGAGATGCTGGCGGTGCCGAACAGACCGTCGAACCGGATGGCGGCTTCGTCGGCTGCGCTGACCACACTGCCGCTAACTCCGCTGATCACCGAGTAGTCGAACGTAAAGCCGGTGACATTGCTCCCGAAGATGGCGAAATTAGAAAAATCATGCATATTCATCTGCCGCAACGAGAGGTTTGAGACGTTGGAGACGCTGATGCCGCGGCCTGCCACTGCGCCGTCCGCGCCTGTGGTCATATTCTGAATCGTTCCGCCCGAACTGTTCTGCGCATTCGTTCCGTCACCTGTTATGGCGAAGCCACCGCTGGTGTTGGTCAGGATAATTCCATTGTTGCCGCCGTTGGCCGAAACGCTGGTCAGAGATATTGCAAGAGGCGTTGTGCTACTGCTGCGCGTGATTTCGACAGCGATGCCACCGCTAGCTGTTATTGCGCCGCTAGGTATGGTTATGGTGTTGCTGTTGTCGGTAGCGAGCAGTCCTCTCTGATTCGCATCGGGCGTGATTGTAAGCGCTCCAAAGGTGATTGTGCCCGTATTGGCGGTGAGGCTGACTCCGGTGCCCCCTGATCCAGTTGAACTGGTGGTGCTGAAATTGAAAGCGGCACTCGATGTATTAATACTGATCCCAATGCCGGTTGGGTTGGTCACGATGGTCGAGCCGCTCGACATATTACCGCCGACACCAGTCATACTGATGCCCGTCGTATTGCTATTGGTTGATGAGATGCTGGTGAAAGCAGCAGTTGAAGAGACTGGCCCGCTCAGTGTTCCGCTGCTCAGGTTGAGCGCCTGCCCGATGCCGCCGAGAGCAGTCTCGGCAATCGTAGCTGTGCCGAAGCCTGTACCGGCCAGGTCTACGGCTGCCGGAGCCGTGCCGTTGAGCGTCACACCTCGAATAGTGTTGCCACTTCCCAAAGTGATATTTGTGCCCGTTGCCGCGATAGTGGGAGGTGTTCCCCCAGTCGAAGGCAACATATTAGTGCCTGATGGAGCCGTCAAACCGGTGATACTGAGCAGGGTGTCACCTGCTCCTTGGCCGATCAACTTTTGCCCGCTAAGGAGGGTGAGTCCTCCAACATAGGCTCCGGAATAAACAAAGATGTTATCGTTTCCGATATCAGCCGCGACTGCGTCAAAGCAGCCCGGTCCGACCAAACAATTGAATGGGCTGCCCAGTCTCCCGTCGCCCCCCGGAGCTGCGGCAACATTTACGAACCAGATCAAACCGTTAACCGTGATCGTCACGGTCGCCGTGTCGGTCTTGCCGGTGCCGTTGCCGAGGATGTAGGTGAAGCTGTCGCTCGGCCCGCGGAATGCCACGTTCGGAGTGTACGAGAAGCTTCCATCGCTGCTCATGGTGACGCTTCCGTTGGTGGTGCCCGCTGAGGCGCTTCCACCGCCGGGCACTGGAGTCGAATTCACCTGCGTCACCGTCAGCGTGCCGCTGCCGTTGGGGTTCAAGTCGTTGGCAATCACTCCTTGTCCGACCGGAACTGAGATATTCACATTGCCGATAGTGTTATAGCTGTCATTGACCGCAATAGGAGAGGCGATCAGCGATCCACCCACAAGCGTTGTGTTGGGATCAATAGTGTCCGAGAAATTCACGCCGGTGGCATCCGTCGTTCCCGCGTTCGTGATCACGACGGTATAGGTCAACGTGTCACCCGGGTGCACGCTACCCGACGGCGTGTGCGATTTGGTGGCGGTCATATTAGGAGCGAACGGCGAAAACGCCGAGGCTCTGGCTGCCAGACCGGCCGGTGCGCTTACCTCGCCAGCATTGTTCATTTCCACGGGACTTGGGAGGGGGGGTCTACTGGCCAATAAGGCCGGGTCAGGAACGTGTTGGTCCGGTCTCAATGCCTCGATATTTGAGATCTCGGGGCGTGGAAGAGAATTCAAGTTCGAGGAACTGGAAAGTACGTTGAAGCAGTTGCTCACGGCAATCAGGGCTAGTGAAAACCCAAAGACAGCTTTAGTAAGAAAAAGAGGGGACTTTCTCATGATGTTCTCCTTTTAACGGCAACGGCAGATATTGTTCGAGTCTGCCTTGTTTCGATTTGTAAGGACTTGACGGTGATCTTTACTTCAGGGAATAGAGATCTCTTGAGCCCATACTCCGGCTCGCTCGTCGAGTAACTGCTGGTCGATGCGGATGATCCGCATATACCTGAGGCTCTTTGAGTCAAAGAACGTCAAGATCGATTCAAGACAGAAGAGTGATTGAAGTGACACCGCGCCACGAAAGGATCGAAGCACGGGGGGAATCAGCGACTGTACAACCGGATAGCGAAGGCGCCGAAGATCGCGCTGGACATGTCAATCTTTGCCGTCGGTCGCTCGCTAATCGGGGCGGGCACCGTTCGCCGCGCTAGCAGCGGTCGATAGCCCAACTACATCTTGGAAAGCGTCGCAGGGGTGTTTGGCCCCTGCGCACGCTGACGGATCAAATGCCGCGCCTGCAGGGATCTGGACGCATCCCTAAGTTCGCGGTGGAAACACACCTTGAAGGGCGATACAGAAATTGAGCGTCAAGTACGGCTGCATGTTGTTATGCGGCTGGTCGCCGCCGGCTGGCGCAAAAGTCTGGTCGGACATCGCAACCAGTGGTGGCGTGGGACTGCCCGGTATATACGCGTTCCCGCCCTGAGCCCTCGATAACCCGCGATCCGGCGCTGGCGCGGTGAGCGTTCCAGGAGTGGTGGCAGCCTTTATGGCATGGTTGTGTGAAGGTATTTCAGACTCTAGCAGCGTGACTGTCTCGCTCCCGCCGGTTTCTCCCAAGTCGTGCAACGAGAGCCCGGGGCCTTGTCCCGGATGCATCGGCGCGTTGCCTTGCATGTTGGGCAATGCAAAAGTTGATTTGCCATCTCCGCCATAGGTCGTTCCAAGCAGCGAGAACAGGGCGGTATTCTGACTGAGAGGCATTAATTGCCCGTCGCAAAAGGCCCAGCCCTTCGGTGGGAAGTTAAAAGGTAAGATTCTGATTTCAGCTACAAAGGGATCCATGGGTTCCTCCTAATTTGAATGAAGCGCAGACTGTCCAGTCTTTGCCGTGCCTGCATTGTGCGCTGTCAAAGGCAATCGCAGACTCGATAGTCTGCGCTAAACGACCTCTCAGTTTGGCGATGGGAAAATCCCGAACAGCGAAATGATGAAGTCAACACACAAGTACGGCTGGAAGTTGTTGTGCGGCTGGCTGCCGCCTGTCGCGCCGAAAACCAGAGGACTCAGAGTAGCAGCTCCCGGGGCCACCGTGTAGAGTGACATTGTTGGGTGTTGGGCCGTTACCTGATTAGTGGGATCGGAATTTGCGCCACCGGTCGACGATGCCAGCATCGGGTGAGAATGAGCAGGTATCTGTTGCACTGTTAGCGTTATCTCCTCCGCGCCGCCCGTCTCAGCCAGCGTAAAGCCATTACCGAAGTGTAGCGGAATGCGTCCGCGAAGATCAGGCAGCGCAAAGGTGCTTTGCCCATCACCGCCGTAAGTTGTGCCGATGAGATTGAACAGGGTCTCGTTTTCAGAAATCGGCAGTAACTGGCCTTCGCAAAACATCCACCCCGCAGGGGCGAAGTTGCCCGCAAACATTCTAATTTCACCAACGTATGGTTGTGCCATTTCGTTCTCTCCTTAGGTCTGCGACGGGAAGATGCCCTGCAGCGCGATGCTGAAATTCAACACCAGAAACGGCTGCATGTTTAGGTGTGCCTGGCTGCCGCCGACGTTCGCCACATTGGCGGGTAACAGATTTGTCAGGTTTTGAGGCGGGTTGTAAAGGTTGGAAGTAGCGCCCAGCACGTTCGCTGCGGCAATTGGCGTACTTGCGGCGCCGGAGGAAGCATTAACCGTATGCGTATGCAACGGCAACTCGGAGATCGACAGCGTGTGCGCCTGCTCGCCGCCCTTTTCGCCGAGCGTGTGGCCGCTCCCCATGTGAATCGGCGCGCGAGCCCGGAGGTCTGGCAGCGCAAAATTCACTCGCCCATCGCCTCCATAAGTTGTCCCCAGCAACGAAAACAACGCCTGATTCTGATTGATGGGCAATAACTGCCCGTCGCAAAGCGCCCATCCCTTGGGCGGAAAACCAAAGCTCATGATCCTGATTTCCGACAGAAACGGTTCAGCCATCTTCTATTCCTCCTGAGTTTCTTGCCAAATGGTTAACTACTCGAGGTCTTTCACAAAGAAGCCGTGCTATTGGGACACTACCCTCTTACCCATTGATGATGTCGCGTATGCATCGCGAACTTCAGAAGTCGTTAACGCCACACGGAACCGTAATTCTCCGTACGGCGGCGGGGATAGTATCACAACTCTCGTACAAGTGAAATGCGTAAATTAGTTATATTAATATTAACTAGTCTTGAAGCCCTCGTGCTCAAACCTTAGACTCGGAGCACATTAGACGAAGCCGAAGGCCCCCCTCCTGTGACCATCACGGAATGCGGACCGCGTAGCCTTCACCTATCGATAGCTCCACGTGACCATTACGTGACGCGGACCGCGTAGCGGTTACCTATCGATAGCTACAAATGTCCATCACGGGAATGCGGACCGCATAGCGGTTACCTATCGATAGCTACAAATGTCCATCACGAGATCCGGACCGCGTAGCGGTTACCTATCGATAGCAACAAATGTCCATCACAGGATGCGGACCGCGTAGCGGTTACCTATCGATAGCTCTAGGTGACCAACACGATCTGGGCCAGCACGGGCTATCGATAGGTGAGTCGCTACGCGCCCGGGTTCTCTCGGCGCCACTCCATGAGATAGCTGTGGCCGCTTTCGGCGGACCTCACAAATCCGAGGCGCTCGAAAAACCCCAATGAAGGATTGAAGCTTTCGACGTAGATCCGAAGCGGCTTTCCGAGCGCCGCCGCTTCCGCCATCAGCTCTCGTATGATCGGCGTTCCAATCCCTCCATTCCGATGCTGTGGAAGCACTGTTATGTCCAGAATGCGCACTTCCTTCTCTATCTCCGCGACGTAAAGGCGGCCTGCTCCGTAGGCGTCGACAAGAATTAGTAAGTGGTCGCCACCAGGATAATGTTCTCGGTAGTGAGCTTGTTGTGCGCTGAATTGCATCCGTAGGAAAGCCTCGCGCTGAGGTCGATCCCAGTTCGTGAGCGCCAGCTCTTCCGCCCGAGTGCTCCCGTAGACTTCGATCAGAAACTGCTCATCCTCCGCGTTGACCGGGCGAAACGCTACAACCCGCGCATCGTCGAGCAAGATTTCCTTTGATCCGATTTCCATCTATCCCACCGGGCGGTTGAAGATCGCCTCGTAGTACACGCCGGCAGCATCTTTGTCGATGGGCACCAGGAACATATCAAGCACGCCCATCTTGTCATGATCGAGCCTGTAAATGCCTTGCGCGACCGGCGCACTGACCGGCGCCTGAAACTTAAGCGATATCTGTATCTGCCGAGAAGACGAACCGACATCGGTGGCGCTGGTCATGTTAAGCTCGGCCGTTTGCGAATCGCCGTAGTGCATCAGGAACGTAGTGTTTACGTGTGGCGTGAATGTCTCAAGTGTAAAGAACTCCGTCATGTTGCGGTCTCCGATTGGTGGATAATCTGATCGGGCAGCCACTGCATTTTGTGGTCGGCGCCCGTATCGTTGATTACTGAAAACCCAAGCCGCTGGTAAAGACTAACGGCCCGGTTGAGCTTTTCAACGTGAAGAGTCACGGGCTTGCCTGTTGACTGAGCCTCTTCTAATAACCTTCGAATCAGCGAAGCTCCTATGCCGCCGCAGCGATGCTCAGGCAGAAGAGCTATATCAACAAGCCGAATCTCGCTACCAGTCCTGAACACTAGAATCCGGCCTACAGGACGACCAGCCGAGAGAACAATCTTGTGGTCCGCGTCGGGGAACGCAATATCGTAGTGTCGCCGCTGCGCGGTGAACTGCAACTTTAAGAACATTTGTTCCTGAATCGGATCCCATCCCCATGCGGCCATCTCGTCCTTGCGAGTGCTGGCGTAAAGCTCGCACAGAAACCCCTCGTCGTCAGGGGTGGCAGAGCGGAGAGCGAAAGACTCAGGATCGTCGGTCATGGTGTTCAGCCCGTCGAGGCGCATCATTGTAATCACCAGGACGCCATGAGCGCCATCGATGCCAGGCGCCGCCCCGGATTTCGCGATGAGCCGGACAGCTATTGAAAGCTGCCACATGGCCATCACGCCACCAGCCACTTAGCAGCTCCCTATCGATGGGACCAAGTTTAACAATGCGGACGGGCCGCGTAGCGGTTACCTATCGATAACACGACTTAATCGTCGCGAGCCGCGCCGCGTAGCGGTTACCTACGCATCATCGATGAACGTAAACAAATACGCCGGATCGTATTCGACATCGAATCTCTTCAGTAGCGCCAAGTACTCATCTCGAAACGAGCGCCCGGCGTGATGTTGCTCCTGGTTCTGAATGTATTTGGCAACCCTCGACACCTGAGACTTCGAATACGAAAACGCTCCGAATCCTCGTTGCCAGTTGAAGTGCCCCCTGACCCAGCGCTTATCGTTGATCATGCTCGATGAGCCGGACTTAACGTCCCGCATAAGGGCAGAGAGAGCGATGTCAGGGCTGAGGCCGATCAGCAAATGAACATGATCGGGCATCCCGTTGATCGCTATCACCTTTTGTTTCTGGTTTTCAACCACTCCAATCATGTACTTGAAAATCTCAGCCTTGTGCTCCTTCGAGATGAGAGATTGTCGTCCTTCCACGGCAAAGATGGTGTGAAGGTATATCTGGGTGTACGTGTTAGCCATGTCGTTCCCTCGATTGTCTAGCTACCCACGCCGCCCGAACGAATTGATTGTATCACCGGTGGATCGATAGGTAACCGCTACGCGGCCCGGCGCTTCGGTGTATCGCTGGTCTATCGATAGGTGACCGCTACGCGGCCCCGACGTGTTCAGTGTTTCGCTGGTCTATCGATAGGTAACCGCTACGGGGCCCGGTGCTTCGCTGTATCGCCGGTCTATCGATAGGTAACCGCTACGCGGCCCCGACGTGTTCAGTGTTTCGCTGGTCTATCGATAGGTAACCGCTACGCGGCCCGACGCGTTCGGTGTATCGACGGTCTATCGATAGGTGACCGCTACGCGGCCCCGACGTGTTCAGTATTTCCGCTGGTCTATCGATAGGTGAGCGCTTCGCGGCCCCGACGTGTTCAGTGTTTCGCTGGTCTATCGATAGGTGACCGCTACGCGGCCCCAACGCGGTTCGCTCTTTCACCGGTCTATCGATAGGTAGCGGCGACGCGGCCCGGTCGCCCGGGATCACTTGAAATCCACGCTAAGCTTCCCGCTGTAGTTTCGCGGGCGACCCACTGTTGTGCCGGATGAAACGCTCTCGAAGCTTATAAGGTAAAAGTTGTCAGCGATGTTCTTGATGTTGAACTGAGCCGATAACGAAACATGCTCATTCAACTTGACGTCTTTGCCGAGGGAGAAGTCGAAAACAGTGTGGGGCTTTATGAAGCCGCGCTCAAAATTCACCCGGTCCAGAATCTTCTCGGCGAAGTCGCCGGCGAAATCCGCCGAAGTGGCGCCTCCTTCGAGCTCGATCCCGAAGCCGCTGTCGTGTCGCCCTCCGAATGCCATCCAGAGCCCGCCCGGCAGCCGGTCGTACATCACCTCAAACACGACGGTGTTTCGCTGGTCTTCTTCGTTGGTCACTCGCTGCCCCGCCTTTGAGCGAAGCTCGACCGCCTCTCCGAGGAACAATCCTCCAACCAGGGGCGCAAACCCGTAGATCCGCAGGTTAGTGTAGCTCGCAAATCCTGAGAAGCCGCCAACGCGCACCAGATCCAATCGCGTTTCGACTCCGTATGACCGGCTCTTGTCCAGCGTCGCGGGGAAGATTATTCCGGTCTCGAAAAAGCTTGTAGCGTCCGAAGGGCTCTTCATGCGCCGATAGTAAACGTCCGCATCCAGCCTGACGTAGCTGCCCATCTGCTGTTGAAAGCCCGCATCTACCTGCCACGACCGGGTCGGCTGCACCGGAGCCCCTTTGCTTGCATCTGCATCGCCTGGTTCGTCTGCGCCGGCTCGATTATGGACTATTGATCGACGCAACCCCTGGTCTGCTTCGCCCGATGGGCTGAAGATCTGCGTCTCAGGCGACGAAGACAGCAGCAGGTTTTCGAGCGACGGAGTTTCAAGAAAGCGGTTGTAACTTGCGCGCAACACCGTCTTCGTCTTCCCGATGTGATAGGCCACGCCGAGCCGCGGGCTCCAGTAATCGCTGTCGACTAAGAAATGGTAGGCATCAAAGCGAACGCCGAGGTCTACGGTCAGATTGTGCGTCGCATTGATATGGTCCTGAACATAGAACGAGCCTTCGTGGCCGGTTCGCTGTTTGTTGAAAAAGAACGCATTCGGAAACACGAGTTCCTGAGCTTCCGGAGGCAAGTCGGGTTCCCGCTCCAGCAGGTCAGCAAGGTCGGTTATTGAAAATGTGAACGATTCGGTGACCGGAAAGCGCGTGTATTCGAACCCAGTCTTGATCGTGTGGCGGTTCTTGTTCCACGTGAGCGATCCAAGCACCCCGTAGTTTGAATGATGCCGGGATTGCTCGGCAAAGACCGGAGTGGCTTCTACGTTGCTGCGAAGCTTCGAGGAATTGTACCGCTGGTAACCTGCAATGTAGCTTACCATGTTGGGCGAGAAGGTGTGCTCCCAGGACAGCGACTCCATGTCGTCGCTCGCGCTTCGTCGCTGGTCCTGACCTGCAGACTCCTGGCCTGGCAAATTCGGGACGTCGAAGTGCTGGCGGTTTAGAAACAGATTCAGCCGAAAAAGGTTTCTTTCATTCGGCGTGTAATCGAGTTTGCCGAAGCTCTTGAATGCATTACCGCCGTTATGAAAGTTCTCGATCGCAGGTGGATCGAGAAAGCGAGCAGTTGTGGAACCGGCCCCGCTCACCAGATAGCCGAACTTGCGTGTGTGTCCTCCCACGTTAAATGAAGTCTCAAATGTAGAGAAACTCCCGCCCGACAGCGTCACGCTGCCCGACTTTGGAATCTCGAGCCCCGAACGCGTGGTCACTGCGACGAGACCCGCCAGTTTGTTGCCGTATTCAGCCGGAATGTTCGAGGTGCTTACTTCGACCGAGCGGAAGTTTCGCGGATCCGGGGCGGAAGCAAACGAGTCTGCGATCGTGTCGGTGAGCGGGACGCCGTCGATCGAATATTGAATCTGCGATTCGACTCCGCGAGCGTGCAAGCGGCCGTTTGCGTCCTGGGTCCAGCCGGGCACAGTGGCGACTATCTGCATGGCGCTACGGCTGGGTTCGGCTGTTGGAAAACGCTGAATCCAGTTGCGGTCGAGCACAGTCGACGGCGCGGTTTTCTGCGGCTCCAGGAGCTCGCTTGTAGCCGACACATTCACTTCCTGGCGGACCGGCGCGACCCCAAGCTGGATGTCGACTTGCTGGGCCAGATTCGATCTGATGCTCAAGTCGCGGGCCTCGGTTTCAAATGCGCCGCTCTCGACGGTGAGCTTGTAAACATTGAACGGCACGTCTATCAGCCGATAAACACCCTGACCATCGGTCTCGGTTTCCTGCAAGTAATTGGTGATCGAGTTCCTGAGCCGAACCCTAGCACCCGACACAACCGCGTTGGTCTTATCGGTGACCGTGCCGCGAACTATCGCGGTGTTAGATTGACCGGCGGCGATGGAGATCGCCGCCGCCAGGAGGATCAGGGCTCCGATTAGCTGGCTTCCTTTGAGGCGCACGATTCGCACTCCTTGGCCGGTCAAAGCTTAGGTTCGAGGCTAATCAATGCGGAGAGAGTTTTCAATAGCAAAACACTTGTAAGGGCGGACCTCCGTGGCCACCCAAGATTGAAGCTAGGCTTGCGCGCTCTTTTGAGCCTGCGGCGGCCACGGAGGGCCGCCCCTAAAACAAGCTGGGGGATGGATGCGACGCTTCGGCGGAAATCACTTGAAGTTGAAGCTCAATCTCCCGCTGTAGTTTCGCGGCCTGCCGATTGTAGTGCCGGAGAATACGCTTTCGAAGGTTATCAGATAAAACGTGTCGGCGAGATTCTTAATGTTGAACTGGCCCGAAAGCGACAGGTGCTCGTTCAGTGCGAAATCTCTTCCGACAGAAAAATCGAGCACAGTGTGAGGTTTGATAAATCCGCGCTCGAAGTTCACTCGGTCGAGAATCTTCTCGGGAAACTCTTTCGCGAATTCTTCTTCGGTTGCTCCGGGTTCGAGCTCTACCGAGAATCCGCTGTCGTGTCGACCTCCGAAAGCCAGCCAGAATTTGCCGGGAAGGCGGTCGTACATCACTTGAAAGACAACTGTATTGCGCTGATCTTCTTCGATATTGATCCTGCTGCCAGGTCGCTGGCTGATGTCTACGGCTTCGCCCAGGAACAGCCCTCCAGTGATCGGAGCGAAGCCATATATATGCAAGTTCGTGTAGCTGCAGAATCCTGAGAACCCGCGCACGTGCGCGAGGTCAAGGCGAGTCTCGATTCCCTTGGAGCGGCTGTGGTCCAAGTTCGCCGGAAAGATGATTCCGGTTTCGAGAAAGTTCGTTATCTCCGGCGGGTTCTTCAACCGTCGATAATAAAAGTCTGCGTCGAGCCACAGATAGCGACCGAGCAGCTGCTGAAAGCCAGTGTCGACCTGCCACTCGCGACTGGTCTGAACCGGAGCACCCTTGTCGGCATCTCCCACGTCGCCTTCCTGGTTGGCGCGCACTCGCATCAGCGCCTTCGGTCTTCTGACAGCTCTTCCCTCTTCTTCGCCGGCGGGACTGAAGATCTGTCCTTCGGGAGACGAAGAAAGCAGGAGGTTTTCAAGCGCGGGCGTCTCCAGGAAACGGTTGTACGCTGCTCGCAACACGGTTTTTGTCTTTGCGATGTGATACGCCACGCCTAGGCGGGGACTCCAGTAATTAGAGTCAACCAGGAAATGGTATCCGTCAAATCGCACTCCCAGATCAAAGGTGAGATCACGAGTGGCGTTTATGTGATCCTGGACGTAGAACGACCCTTCGTACCCCGAGCGCTGATCGTTGAAGAAGAAAGCATTCGGGAACACAAAGTCCCGGGCCTCCTCAGGAAGATCCGGTTGTTTATCCAACAACTCGTCCAGATCGGTTATCGACAGCGTGAAGGATTCCGTCAGAGGGAACCTGGTATACTCGAAGCCGCCCTCGATCGTGTGCCGGCTCTTGTGCCAGGTCAGCGAGCCCAGCACTCCGTAGTTCGCGTGATGCCGCGACTGCTCCGCGAAGACCGGCCCCGTCTCCTCGTTACTCCGAAGCTTCGCCGCGTTGTATCGCCAGTACCCGGCGAGGTAGCTCACCAGGTTGGTCGAAAAGACGTGCTGCCAGGAGAGCGACTGCATGTTGTCTTGCGTCCTGCGACGCTGGTCCTGCCCCTCCTCTTCCTGATCGGGCAGATTAGGTACATCGAATCGTTGATTGTTGTAGAACAGGTTGAGCCGGAGAAGATTCTTGTCACTCGGCTGGTAGTCCAGCTTGGCGAAGAACTTTATCGCTCTTCCGTTGTTGTGAAAGTTATCAATGGCCGGCGGATCCAGAAAGCGATCCGTCGTCGAACCCGCCGCGCTGATGAAGTAGCCGAACTTGCCCGTGTGTCCGCCGACGTCGAATGACGTTTCGAATGTGTTAAAGCTTCCGCCGGAAAGGGTGATGCTGCCGGTGTTCGGAATCTCAAGGCCCGACCGCGAGGTCACGTCCACGATACCGGCGAGCTTGTTCCCGTATTCAGCCTTGATATTCGCGGTCGTTACTTCGATCGAACGGAAGTTTCGCGGATCGGGCGCGGCAGCGAACGTGTCTGCGATTGTATCGGTGATTGGAATTCCGTCGATCGAGTACTGAACCTGATACTCGATCCCTCGTGCGTGCAAGCGGCCGTTCGCGTCTTCGGTCCAGCCTGGAGCGGTGGCCACAATCTGTTCGGCGCTTCGGCTTGGCTCCGAAGTTGGGAAGCGGAGAATCCAGTTGTGATCGATCACGGTCGAAGGTGCGGTCTTCTCCGCATCAAGCAGCTCGCCTGTCGCCGAGACATCCACTTCCTGTTTGACCGGGGCCACGCCCAGCTGCAGATCGAGTTGTTGCACGAGGTTTGACCTGACGACCACCTCGCGGGTCGCAGGTTCAAACGCGCCGCTTTCCGCGGTGAGCCGATACTCGTTGAATGGTACATCGATGAGACGGTAGGCGCCCTGGCCGTCTGTTACCGTCTCTTGAGAGTAATTGGTGATTGAGTTACTTAACCGAACCTTCGCGCCTGTCACAATGGCGCCGGCCTTGTCGGTGACCGTTCCGCGAATGATCGCTGTGCTCGTTTGAGCTGAGCTGCTCAGAGTCAGAGCGAGTAATATCGTGACTGCCGCGTAAAACTTAAGGCTTCTTTTCTCCACTGGTCGCACCTCGTCTATTACTGAGATCACAACGGAGCGCAAAGCGGGGAGATTCCGTTATTGTTGTCAGTTATGAGTATGGGGAGTGGCCGGCACGCCGGTCACTCCATGGTTTTCTTGCTTCAATGCTAGATTCAAGTCACTCTCATTCTCGTTGTTTGCCGCTCAAGGCGCCGGAGTGACGACGAAGTCGTCGAAATAGCTCACGCTGTCGGTCTTGGACCACACCCCAATCTTGCCCGAAACCGGTTCAGGCATTGTGTATTCCAGCAGCAGCTTGCCGTTCAGAAAGCCTTGCAGTTGAGTGCCCGCAATCACAATTTTCATGGTGTGCCATTGCTTCATCGCAAGCGGCATGTTCTCCGAGCCCTTTTTGACGAAGCTACGCTTGCCTTTGTTGAAGGTCCACAACACAAGGTTGTCTTCTTTACCGTTAAATCGAACAGTAAGGTAGTCGCCGTTCGGCTTCAGGTTGAACAGGATTCCTGCGCACTGATCGAGCTTGCCGTCGACAAGCTTGAATCTTATCGAGATCTCGCCGTTGCGGAGGTCATCGACGCCCTTGGCAACCGCGTACGGAAAGTAGGCGAACGCCTTCACATTGTCGATGAACTCCTCGTGGCGCGAGCCGTAAATGAGCCGCGCCTTGTCGGCGAGGCCGCCCGCGGGCTGCCCGCGCTTCCATTCACGGCCATCAACCATCAGCACCTTCTTGCCTTCGTCTTGAGCGATTACCCAATTGCCGACCACCGAAAGAAACTTCTTCGATTCGGATCCGATCGATTCGCTCGAGAGGTCGATTCGATTGCTCTTTGGTCCTTTCTTCGATGCCTTTGCAGACTGGGCCAGTCCAGACAGCCCCAGCACGATGATAATAACCAGTGTTAAGAAAACAGTTCTTCGCATTCCTGGCTCCTTGAGTATTGTTCGTAGTCCCGCCTTCAGGCGCAGGTTTAGCGGGTGGCCCAGGTACCAGACTCCACTGGACTGGCGGCCCGGAACACACACCTTGTTGTGCGAATCCACCGATAGGTACCGGTCA
Source organism: Blastocatellia bacterium (assembly GCA_035558335.1). Taxonomy (GTDB): domain Bacteria; phylum Acidobacteriota; class Blastocatellia; order UBA7656; family UBA7656; genus Onstottus_B. The sequence continues at coordinate 19,547 of DATMCM010000652.1, forward strand.
TCCGGCCGGATCCAATGCACTCGGTGCCATCAATCAGCAATGTCCGTCTACGCAGAGCGTGTCCATCAACGGATCCGATGGCCGCGTAGCGGTCACCTATCGATAGACGAACGAGTCACAAGGGAAAGCTGGGCCGCGTAGCGGTAACCTGTATTGCGAACAAGTTGCCCCGGTTGCGCCTGACCATAGCCATCGATGAGGTAACCGCTGCACGGCCCAGCCTTTCCTTGTGATCCGTTCCTCTATCGATTGGTAACCGCTACGCGGCCCAGCGTCCCAAGGTGATCTGTCCGTCTCTCAATAGGTAAACGCTGTAAGGACGTACTACCAACCGTCATTGTTTGTAGTTGACCCACCAGACCGCGCAAACCATCAACGGCCAAAGCGCGTAGAAGATCAACGCGGCGTTTCGTGGACGTGCTGCCAGCGGATAACCCGGATAAGCCGGCTCTTCGGAAGGCGCCGGCGGCTGAATCCCGGCTAGATGGTATAGCTCTTCAAGCACGATGGGTTCGGTCGTCGATCGGCTCATAGCCTCGCTGCCTCCGATCGTGTACCAGACTTCGCCGTAGTGGTCCTCACCGGTTTCGAACAAGCCCGAAACACTCTGCGCTGCATATTCCACGTCCACTCGCGGAAGAATCAGGCGCAACTTGCCAATGATGCCCCGTTCGAGATCCGTCAGTCTCGGGTCCTCCGGGGCAAGGTACACAGTTATCCGAAGCGGCATCTTGATCTCGCGCAAGGCGGCTTCATCCGAGGCGGAAAAAGAGTTGCGCCGGTTTTCGCTCAAGTCTCGGGTTGCTCGAACAGTAGAGCCGGTCAAGGCGACAAGAGCAACTGCGACGCCGACACCCAGCGATCCGAGCAACCGAAAGCGCCAGCCGCGGCCGGTCGGCAACCACACCGCCGCCAGCGCAAAGCCGCCCACTCCCATCGCGAGCAACACGATCACTGTGCCGAACCGAAGCTGGCCTTGCTCGAACACCCGCAGCGCGGCAGTCGGCGTGTACGACGCGGCTTCTTGAAGAAGGCCGCCGCGGCCAACCGCTATGAACTCGAGCGCCCACGTGCCGACGGTGAAGCCCAGCGTCACTATTGCCGCTGTTGCCGCTCCAGTGCAAACCGCCGCCGCGGCTACTGCAATCCCCGCGCTCAAGATCACTCGCAGAGCGTGGCCTGCGAGCAAGTTGAGCAATTCGGGCGCGTGCAAGTGACCGCCGTAAGACTTCCACAGCGCCAACGCGATCACACCGGGCGTCCAGGCGATCAGCCATCCTGCAAAAATCACGACGCCTTTCACCGCCAACGCCGAGCCCACGCTGGCAGGAGCTTGAAGCATGAGCTTCAAAGCTCCGCTCTCCTTCTCGGCGGCAACTAGCCTGATCGCCACGAACGGGAACAACAGCGTCACCGCCAGATCGTAAGCGCCAAAACTCGGCACGAGTATCCCGTCGAGCGGGGACAAACCTTGAGGGAGTGCCGCGGGCCCTCCCCCTCCGCCGCTGACTTCGTTGTAGAGATTCACAGCCGAGATGAAGGCCTGTCCCACTAGCGGACCGATCATCAACAGCAGAAGCCAGTACGCGCGCGACGCCAATAACTCTCGAAACTCTTTGGCCGCCAGCAACATCCATCTAGGTGAGGGCAAGGAACACCTCCTCGAGCCCACCTTCCGCCAATCCAGCTTTGGCTTTCAGCTCCTCAAGCGTACCTTCGCCGGCGACCTTCCCCGCGCTCAGCAATACCAGCCGGTCACACACCCTCGAGGCATCTACGAGTTGATGGATTGAAAGGAACAACGTGCGGCCTTCGGATGCTTCCGCCTTGAGCAAGGCCATCACATAGCGAGCCTGCCTCAGATCAAGGCCATCGAACGGCTCATCCAGCAGCAAAACCTGGTGTCGAGTCAGAAGCCCAATAGCCAAAAGAGCTCGCTTCAGCTCGCCCTTTGAAAGCGATCCGATTCGCGAGCTCATAAGAGCGTTCAGCCCGAGAGCACCAGCTGTCGATGAGATTTCGCTTTCCGTGCGCGCATAGAGGCTCCCAAACGACCCGAGCACCCGGCTGACTCGCTGATCCGGCCACGGTCTGATTGCATCGGGCAAGTAAAAGAGAACTCTCTTGCGTCGCGCGGGAGCAATAGGCAGATCACTGAACTTCACTTCACCCGCGTCTGCATAAACCAATCCCGCCAGACATTCAAAGAGCGTGGTCTTTCCTGCACCGTTCGGACCGATCAGGCCCAACACTTCGCCGGTGCGGACTGAGAAGTTTACGCCGCTAAGAACCGCGTTCGATCCAAACCGCTTGGAAAGACCTTCTACGCTTAAGAGCAAATCAGACTCGTCAAAACTTCAGGGTTCAGAGTTCAGGGTTCCGGGTTCAGAGTTCGACTCTGAGCGCTGTATTAATACCTTAACCCTGAACGCTTAACCCTGAACGCTGAACCCTGAACCCCAAACCCTGAACCCCAAACCCTGAACCCTAAACCCGTTCTCCGGACTTCGGCTGTTGTTACTTAGAACTGGAACCGCGCTTGAAGCTGGAACATCCGCGGCGGATCGATGTTTGCGAACGCCGGGAGTGCGTTGGTGACCGGCGGGATTGCGGTCGGGCTGACTGCAACC
>DATMCM010000653.1:0-12646 GCA_035558335.1 Blastocatellia bacterium
TGGCTGTGCCGCGCCGAGTACGAGTGGGGCCATCACGTCGCCATCGGTAAACAAGCGGGCCTCATCGACGATGACATCAAGCGAATCGCCGAAGGCCCGAACGCTTCGGGGCTCGACCCGTTTGAAGCTCTGCTGCTTCGCGCGGTTGATGAGTTACACGCAAACACAGTGATTGGGGATTCGACCTGGCAGGCACTCGCCGAGCGGTACAACACCCAGCAGCTTATGGATCTCCTCTTCGCCGCCGGTCAATACAAGCTTGTATCGATGGTGCTCAACTCGCTGGGTGTTCAGTTGGAAGAAGGCTTTGAAGGATTTCAACAATGAGGCTCAAGGATAAAGTCGCCATCGTAGTCGGGGCCGGCCAAACGCCAGGCGATACGATCGGCAACGGCCGCGCAACCTCGATCCTGTTCGCGCGAGAGGGCGCCCGCGTCGTGCTGGTCGATTACAACTATGAATCGGCGCTCGAGACTCAATCGTTGATTGAAGCCGAGGGCGGAACCTGTTTCGCTTTTAGGGCGGACGTCACTCGTCAGGCGGATTGTGACGCTTTCGTCCGAACCGCGGTTGAAGCTTACGGCCGGGTGGATGTGTTGCATAACAATGTCGGCATCGGAGGCGGTGACGACGAGATTCTAAGCCTCACCGAAGAGTCCTGGGACAGAATCATGAGCGTAAACCTCAAAGGCATGTTCCTGTCTTCGAGAACCGTGCTACCGACGATGAGAGAACAACGCTGCGGGTCGATCATAAACACTTCTTCGATTGCGGCGATCTGCTCGACGGGCATCGTAGCTTATAAGACTTCGAAGGCCGGCGTGAACGCGCTCACTCATCAGATCGCGCTCGAGAACGCGAAGCACAACATTCGAGCGAATGCGATAATGCCCGGTCTGATGAACACGCCGATGGCTATCGAAGGAATCTCAAAGGCGAGAGGGATTCCGAAAGAGGATCTGATTCGTCAGCGTGACTCAGCGGTTCCGCTTGGCGGGAAAATGGGAACTGCCTGGGACGTCGCTTACGCGGCGCTGTTCCTTGCATCGGACGAAGCAAAGTTCATCACCGGGGTAACGTTGCCGGTCGACGGCGGCCAGAGCGCGCGGATCGGGTAACAGCGGGAGGAAGTGCCATGACGAAATGGCCGCTTATCGCACTCTTTTCTGTTGCACTCATCGCAGCCGGCAAGCCAACACAAGAGGACGTCTCTGCGGAACTTAAGAAACTACAGGGCACCTGGCGGCTTGTCGATGAATTCGATGACGGCATTAGGACACCCGCTGGAGAAGCCGGGAAGGACAAGCTCATCTTTGAGGTCACAGGAAAGTGGAAGGTAGAGAGTGACGGCAAAGTCGTCGGTGAAGGAACGGCCACGCTCGATCCCACGAAGAGGCCAAAGACAATCGACTACGTCTTGACGGTAGGCGCTGCTGCGGGCACCAAGTTTGTAGCCATTTACGAGCTTGATGGGGACTCGTTCAGGCACTGCGGCGTGCTGAAGGGCAATCGTCCCACTGAGTTCTCATCGAAGCCGGGCTCCGGACAGATTCTTACAATGTTTCGTCGCGAGAAGAAAGAATGAACTCCTCGGCCTGACTCCTCCCGATCGATCGAGAACCAGGCGAGCACTCCCACCGCCAAACAGTAATCTCGTCTCGAAGGCCGAACCGCCAACAAATAAGATCGCCGGTGGTTTCCTAATTTCAATTTCTCAGCGCAGTCTCTGATGCGTCTCAGCGTCTCCGCGGTTAGTAAGCGCCGAAACAATGCTAACGCGGAGGCGCTGAGACGCCGAGGTTATACGCAGAGAAAACATTCGAGCTCGGACACCACCGAATCGTCTATTCCTTGAAGACGAACCTGAGTGTCCCGACCACTTTGACCCGCACTCCGCTGAGCGACGCCTCTTCCGCGGCGTCTTGCGTGGCGCCCGGTTTATTCTCACGATTCATTTCCCGTCGGAAGGGAGCAAATGATACTATGCCGCTCGTTGCGAGAGATAAGGCTGCCGGCGAGAGCTTCGAAGAATTTTGAAGACCCCTCCCTCCACTAATGCGGCGATTCGAAAAGTCGCCATTGCCAGCTTCATCGGCACCACTATCGAGTGGTACGACTTCTTCCTCTACGGGACTGCCAGCGCGCTGATTTTCAACAAACTCTTCTTTCCCAACTACGATCCGCTGACTGGGACGCTTGCGGCGTTCGGCACGTACGCCGTCGGGTTTGCGGCGAGGCCCATCGGAGGAATCGTATGCGGGCACTTTGGCGACAAGATCGGCCGCAAGTCCATGCTGATCCTCACGCTGCTCATAATGGGAGTGGCCACTTTCCTGATCGGCTGTCTTCCCACTTACAGCCAGGTCGGAATCTGGGCGCCAATACTGCTCGTCGTTCTCAGGGTCGCCCAGGGATTCGGGGTGGGTGGCGAGTGGGGCGGCGCGGTATTGATGGCGGTCGAGCATTCTCCCCGGGGCAAGCGCGGCTTCTACGGTAGCTGGCCACAGATCGGCGTGCCGGCCGGTCTGCTGCTATCGACGGTGATCTTCGGCCAGATCACAAAGCTGCCCGAGCAAGCGCTGCTGAGCTGGGGCTGGCGCGTGGCGTTCCTTCTAAGTTTCGTTCTGGTCGGCGTTGGATTGTTTATCAGACTAGCAGTCGTCGAGCCGCCAATATTCGCCGAGATCAAAGAAGCAGGCCGCGCAGCGCGAATGCCGATACTCGACGCGGTGCGCGAGCACCCGAAGAACGTGCTGCTCGCGATGGGCGCGAGGCTGGCTGAGAACGGAGCGTTTTATCTCTACACTGTGTTCGTGCTGGCTTACGCAACGCAGCCGCGCTTAGGGTTTTCGCGCTCGGCGCTTCTCGCAGCCATCTCGACAGCCGCAATCATAGAGCTGTTTACGATGCCGGCTTTTGGCGCGTTGTCGGACCGGTTCGGGCGAAGGCCTGTTTACCTGTTCGGAGCAATCTTCACCGCGCTGTTTGCCTTCCCGTTCTTCTGGTTGATCGAAACTACCAGCAATGGATTGATGACGTTGGCGATTGTGCTTGCGCTGGTTCTCGGACACGCTGCGATGTATGGACCGCAGGCAAGCTTCTTCTCAGAGCTGTTCGGCACGCGAGTCAGGTACAGCGGCGCCTCGTTGGGCTATCAACTTGCGTCGGTGATTGCGGGAGGGCTCTCGCCGCTGATCGCCGCCGCGCTACTGAAGAGGTACAACGCCTCGTGGCCGATCTCGTTGTATATTATTGGACTCTCGGTAGTGACAATGATCTCGGTGTATTGGGCGGCTGAGACTGCTCACACCGAAATGGTTGGAGTGCTTCCCAGCCACAAGAAGGACGAGACGCCTATAAATGTCAGCGACGCATCCGCGTAACGTCCGCGCTGGGCTCTCAGCTTTCATCAAATCGCAGGGCGGGGCCGAGCGGCTTGGTGACCAGACGTCGCGCCCGAGATGAAGCGACTCCATAATCGCTTGCTTTCTTGCGGTTATGCCTTTTGCACCTAACGGCTCAAACGGACGGCGTCAGCGTAGAGATCCAGATTGAAAGGAAGAACCGATGGAGAAATGGCTTGGGCGGTATTCAAACTTTTTTTACGCGCTGATGCGGATCGTCGCGGGCGCATTGTTCGCTTGTCACGGCGCTCAGAAGCTCTTCGGAGTACTCGGCGGGCAGAAGCAAGAGGCCGCGCTGATGATTGCTGCCGCAGTCATTGAATTTGCCGGCGGCATCTTGATCGCCGTGGGACTCCTGACCAGCATAGTCGCTTTCATCTGCAGCGGTGAGATGGCAGCGGCCTACTTCAAGGCGCACGCGCCGGGCGGATTTTGGCCAATTATGAATAAGGGAGAGATGGCTGTCCTGTTCTGCGTTGTGTTTTTGTATATCGCCTCGCGAGGCTCCGGGATATTGAGCATCGATGCGCTAATCGGAAAATCGAAGCGTCGCTGATGGGTAAAGAACCAAGAGCTAAGAGCACTTCGCTCTTTGCTCTTTGCCCTTTCCTAATTCAATCTCTCTCTCAGCAACACCCGCAGCTCCCGACGCCAGTCTTCATTGAGTCCTATTCGATACACCGGCACTCGCTCGTGAATCGAACCGGCGACTAACTTTGTCGTTTCGTGAAAGCGAAACAGGGGCGCAACAAGATACAACAACGGCGGCGCATCGATCAGGCTAAGACCCTCGAAGTACCCACGCCGATGGAAGTCGCCTCGCGCGCGATGCCACTCGACTCGCAACCAGTAGTCGAGCCCTTGAAACGGAAACTCGGTCTCTTCGCTCACCTTCAACTCCATCACCGCAAGCCGGCCCTCGCGCGTCGCCGCCAGTAGGTCTATGAAAGTCCTCTGCTCACCGCGATAGGTCGGAACTTGGGAATAGACAAAACGCGGGTCGAGTGTGGCGTCAAGGGTGGTCACATCCCGGCTTATGATCGACTCGAGCCAGCGCTCAGGTTGATACCGAAAGACCATCTCGTTGCGAAATTCGGATTCGGGACGGCGGCGCGTCAGAGCTTCCTGTACCAGCCGCGCCAGCTCGTGCTCGTTCCGGTGATCGAGCTTCACTCGTGCTTCGCCGACTCCGAATTCGACTCGCCGGCGATTGATCCAGACCCGGGCGACTTCAAGACCTCGAACTGAAAGCGAGACCCACGGGCCCCGATGATGGGTTTCGATATGGTCGGGAGCCAGCCTTCGCACCGACTCGACCAGCATCGCGCAGTCGGGCGGAAGCATTCCCGGCCGCGGCCAGTGAGCGCGCCGCGCCGCCTTTCGAAAACTGTCATTCAGATCGCCTTGATCGAAAGGCGAAATGGGCGCCAGCGCGCCATTTGTTTCGTCAACACGGAAGAGCGAGATCTTATTCTCGGCCGCGAGCGCGCTCAGGCGAATGGCTATCGTGTCGCAGCGCGGCGCAAAGATCATAAGTCCATCGACCGAACCGCTTCGGCGCCGAAGCTCCTCGAGCCAGATCAACCCGGACGTGAGCGCCGCGTCTACGTTCGGCTGCAACTCAGTCTCGCTCACGCCGATGCCGGCGAACCTCCTGCCCCGATCTCGAATGATCAGACGGGCATGAACGCCCGAGAGGTGACGGCGGTCATTTCGCGCGGTGACGGCTTGCTCGACACGAACGCCGGGGAGACTCGCTTCGACGATGGCTGCGAGCTTGCGAGCGAACTCCTTCCTGGCGTGCGCCGCTTGTCGAACTCCCGCGCCGCGGCTCAACGCAAGCTCGCATCGCCTGACTCCCATCTGCTTAGCGCACTCGAGGATAATCCGGTCTGGAGACAGCTCGCATGAAACCACTCGCCACGAGCGCGACCAACCGTCGCCCCAGCACGAGATGATCAGCTTGCCGTAAGAGAACTCGGCCGCCGAAGAGCTGGCTTGTACAGTTGCTACGAGACGCTGGTCTTCGAAGAGCTCGAACTCGCCGGCGAGCAGGAACAGTTCGAGTTCGTACTTGATGAGGCTGAGGTCAAAAGTGATGGCGGGACGCACCACGCGCGCGTTTTAGCAGCTTGGGAAGAGTGCGGTCAAGACAGGTTTGCCAGGGTTCACCAACATTACCCTTATCAACGAAAAGGACGACTGGATCTCTACGCTGTAGCTTGATGTCTCGCGGCAAGCTGACCGCAGGCGGCCGATATGTCTCGGCCGCGCGGGCGGCGAATGAATGATGGCAATCCGGCTGCAGTCAGTACGCCTTGAAAGGCCTCGATGCGTTCCATCGAAGACGCCTGGTAGGGAAGCTCGGGCGCCGGGTTGTGCGGGATCAAGTTCACCTTCGCGGCAATACCTGCAAGCAAACGCACAAGCTCGCGCGCCTGGTCATCGCTGTCGTTCACCCCCGCCAGCATTACATACTCGAAGGTCAATCGCTCGCGTTCGCCAAGCGGATAGCGGCGACAAGCTTCTATCAACTCTTTTAATGGATACTTGCGATTGATCGGGAACAAACGGTCACGCAGATCGTCGTTGGACGCGGTCAGAGAAATGGCAAGACGCGGCCTGACTTCCTCCCGAGCCAGATCGTAGATTCGCGGGACGATACCAGCCGTCGAAAGCGTGACTCGACGAGGCGCTATGGCGAGGCCTTCCTGATCCGCCATCAACCGGATCGACTTCATCACCTCCTCGTAGTTCAACAGCGGCTCGCCCATCCCCATCATTACTATGTTAGTGCGGTGAGGCGTCTCGACTCCGGCGCCGTAGACTTCGTTCAACACGATCACAACTTGCGAGACTATCTCACCAGCGGTCATGTTGCGCTTCAAGCCGACGACCCCAGTCATACAGAAATCGCACGCAAGCGGGCAACCGACCTGACTCGATATGCAGATCGTGTCGCGATGCTGCTCGGGCATGAAGACTGACTCAATCTCCCGCCCGTCGCCCAGTTTTAGGAGAAAGCGGCGTGTGCCGTCCGATGAAGTGAAGACGCTCTCGACGCTAGTGCGGGTGACAACCGCGTGTTCATCAAGCAGATGCCGCAGAGTCTTGGGCAGGTCGGTCATCGAATCAAAGCTAGTGATCCGCCGGCGGTGCATCGCGGCGAAGAGCTGTCGGGCGCGATAGGGCAGCTCGCCAAGCGAGGCCATGAAGTCGCGCAGATCGTCTTTGCTCAAGCCCAACAACCCGCGCGATTGATTCAATCCGTCGATCGTAACCACGAAACTGATTCTCCACGAAATGTCGGGCTTAAGCTAGCGAGCAGCTTTGTGCGAATGCGGGCCGCGTCATATAATGCCGAAACTCGTAAGGTGGGAAGAGCGTCTTCCTACCGCCGTTTCTACTGTTCGACGAGGAAAGATACGGATCGCGGCGTCTTTGCGAGTCTTTGCGCCTTTGCGAGAAACCCATTTCACGCAAAGACGCAAAGGCCCGCAAAAACACGAAGTAACCATAAAGGAGAACTCACCATGTGCGACGTCAAGCGGCGAGAGATGTTGATCGGGGGAGCAGCCCTGATTGGTCTGACCATGAAGGATGCCAGGGCTCTTGTTGCCAGTGCGGAGCCCGAGATCGGTAAGGTCGATCCGCTGGCGCCCGAGATTTACTTCCACGAGGGCAACCTGGTTAAGGGTCATTGCAACAACGGCTGGGTCATCTTCCAGGACTACGTTCTTGTAATCGATGCGAACTTCCCGTCCGGCGCTGCAGAGATATTGCCCAAGATTCGCGCGCTCACCGACAAGCCAATTCGGTTCGCTTTTGACACTCATCATCACGGCGACCACGCTTACGGCAATCAAGTGTGGGTCGACAACGGCGCGACGCCGATAGCTCACACAGGCGTTATCGACGAGATGAAGAAGTACGAGACGGGCTACTACGGCGGCAAGCCTGGCCGTTGGGAGGACACGGCAAAGACCAGGCCGGACGTCGCCGCTTCAAAGCTGAAGCCTCCCTCAGTTCTCTTCCCCCGCGAGATGATCTTCGACGACGGCAAGCATCGAGTTGAGCTTATGCACCTGGGCATCGCGCACACCCACGGTGATGCGTTCGCCTGGCTGCCAAACGAGCGAATCCTCTTCACCGGCGACGCGTGTGTAAACGGCCCTTACAACTTTGTAGGCGATGGAGATATCGAAAAGTGGGTTGCGACGCTTGATGCCGCGCGCAAGCTGGGCGCTCGAGTGGTCTGTCCGGGTCACGGGCCTCGCGGCGTGGACACGGTGCTTGCCGACCAGCAGAAGTACTTCAAGTCGTTGCGCGACCAGGTCGGCGCGCTGGTGAATGGAAAGAAATCGGGGCAGGAAGTGCGCGACTCAATTGAGAAGATCAGCGGCTTGCTGTCGGCTGACGCACAGATCGCGCGCTACGTCGGAAAGGGCGACGGCTTTGCATCGCAGGTAGAGAAAGTTTATACGGAGATGACAGGCCAGCAACTTCCGGCTGCGAAGAAAACCGCTCGCGCAGCGCGACAGTGGCACGCCGAATCGCACGGTCTTGTTACTGTTGGGTGAGCGACTGGCAGTAAGAAATGAAGGGCCAAGTGTTCGACAAACACCTGGCCCTCCAAGGATCACGGCAACTGTCACGTTCGTCTTCAATCCTTAACGTCGTGGTCCGCGGTTCGGGCGGCGATCTCCACCCGGACGCGGCCCGCGAGGCCCGCGGTCATCGCGGGGCGGACGATCGCCTCGGCCTTCCCGATCGTCTGAGCGGTCGCTCTCCTCGGCGGGCTCGCCGCGTTCTTCTCTCAAGACCGCTTTGCGCGACAGTCGAATCTTGCCGGAAGGATCAACGTTGATCACCTTGACCAGCAACTGCTGACCTTCTTCAAGCTCATCTCGAACGTTAGCTACCCGATATTCGGCGATCTCGGAAACGTGCAATAAGCCGTCCGTTCCCGGCATGATCTCAACGAATGCGCCGAAATCCGCTATACGTTGAACGGTTCCGAGATAGGTCTTGTTGACTTCAGGCACTGCGGTTATCTCTTCAATCGCCCGCTTGGCTGCTTCTGCAGATTCAAGGTTGGCCGAAGCGATGTTGATGCGGCCCGTGTCTTCGACATCGATCTTGCAGCCGGTCTTCTCGACCAGGCCTCGTATGACCTTTCCACCAGGCCCAATAACCTCGCGGATCTTGTCCACGGGAATCTGAATGGTGAGAATGCGAGGCGCGTACTGGCTGATCTCCGCGCGAGGCGCTCCGATGACAGCTTCCATCTTCTCCAAGATATACATCCGGCCATCGCGAGCTTGTTGAAGCGCATCCGCCAGGATTCTAGCGTTGATCCCGCCGACTTTGATGTCCATCTGCAACGCGGTGATTCCGTCGCGGGTGCCGGCAACCTTGAAATCCATGTCGCCGTAGTGATCTTCGGCGCCGGCAATGTCGGTGAGTATCGCGTACTTGTTGCCTTCCATCACCAGACCCATCGCAACGCCAGCCACCGGGCGCTTCACCGGCACGCCCGCATCCATCAAAGCCAGCGTCCCGCCACACACCGAGGCCATCGAGCTCGACCCGTTAGATTCGGTGATATCAGAGACTATGCGGATGATATACGGCCATTCGTCGTCGCCGGGTAGCATCGGCTCCAGAGCTCGTCGAGCAAGCGCCCCGTGCCCGATCTCGCGGCGGCTTGTTGAGCCTATGCGGCCGGTCTCGCCGACCGAGAAAGGCGGGAAGTTGTAAGCGAGCATGAACCGCCGCTTGACTTCCCCTTTTTCCAAATCGTCCAGATACTGAATGTCCTCGCTGGTTCCGAGTGTCGCGGTCACGATGGCTTGAGTCTCGCCGCGAGTAAACAGTGCAGAGCCGTGCGTGCGCGGAAGCCATCCGATCTGTATGGATATCGGGCGTATCTCGCTGAACCGCCGCCCGTCGGGTCGATGCCGGCGATTCAAGATGTCCTCACGGAAAATCTTCTCCTTCAAATGGTCGAAGACTTTCTTTGCCATTGCGCGCTTATCGGGCTCTTCCTCGGGATAGGCCTCGACGGTCTCCGCCTTGATCTTATCGACTTGGGCGTAACTCTCGATCTTGTCTCGTTTGGTCGTATCGAGCGCGTCCCGAAGCGAGTCAGTTACTCGAGCCTCGATCTCGGACAACATCGCCTGATCCAGCTCGGGCTTCACGACTTCGCGTTTGGTGACGCCGAGCTTCTGCCGCATCTCTTTCTGGAGCCGGCAGAGTTTCTTGATCTCGTTGTGCCCAAACATCAGTGCTTCGACCATTACTTCTTCCGCAACTTCCTTCGCTCCTGCCTCCACCATCACTATGGCTTCTTCGGATCCGGCCACAATCAAGTTCAGCGCGGACGCGCGGGTCTGATCATAGGTGGGATTGACGATGAAGCGGTCCTCGATGAGCCCGACGCGAACGCCCGCGATAGGGGTTTCGAATGGGATGTTGGAGAGGTACAACGCTGCGGAAGCTCCCGTTAGCGCAAGTACGTCTGAGTCATAAGACTCGTCGGCTGAAAGCACGAAAGCTACGACTTGTGTTTCGCTGTTATAGCCTTCGGCGAACAGCGGGCGAATCGGGCGATCGATTAATCTCGACGTCAGAGTCTCTTTTTCTGATGGTCTGCCCTCACGCCTGAAATAGTTGCCCGGGATGCGTCCCGCTGCATACCCGTATTCGCGGTATTCGACAGTGAGCGGGAAAAAATCTATTCCTTCTCGCGGCTTCGAACCAACTGCAGCGACCAGGACCACTGTGTCTCCGTAGCGCACCATGACCGAGCCATCTGCCTGCTTTGCTACCTTCCCTGTCTCGATTGAAAACTCGATTCCTCCCAATTGGACTGATTCCTTCAACTCCATAAGTATCTCCTTCTCTCTCCGCTGCGCGCTGACCGCCTGTCTCAGAAGGTCTGGCACCGTTTACCGATCGCCCTTCCCGCGCGCGACTCAAGTGTCTAAACTCTCAACGCTGAAACCCTCGACCTGATTCATTTCGCCGGAGTGCAAAAAAGCAAGGCCACGGTGAGGGTCGGTTTCGCCGACTCGCTCCCGTGGCCATCGATAATTCGTTCTGTCTGAACTGCAGGTGGCGCGCCCTGTTAAGGGATGCCCGAAATACTCGAACAGCTAAGCCGTAGCCGCACGCCAGAGAACCGACAACTGACCGGACCGCAGGGGGCGGTTGCTTGTGCTCCCGGCCTCTCGCTGAAGTGATCTCTATTTTCTTATACCCAGACGGTTGATGACTTCGCGGTAGCGATCAGCGTCCTTGCGTCTCAAATAATCCAGCAACCTGCGCCGGTGACTGACCAGCTTGAGCAAGCCTCGCCGCGAATGATTGTCTTTGCCGTGCGTCTTGAAGTGTTCGGTGAGTCCATTAATCCGCTGAGTTATCAGCGCGACCTGAACCTCGGGCGAGCCGGTGTCAGTCTCATGTTTCTTGTACTGACCGATTACATCGGTCTTGACTTCCTTTGCCAAAGCCACTATTCCTGTCTCCTCTGCCACAAATCAGAATCTTTGTTCCATTTGAACCAAGAAAAGCTATCACACGCGAACGCGGACTGTAAAGGCGGGAACCAGCAATGGTTGGCGGCGATTCTGCGGTGATCGAGACAGGGACCTCATCGTTGTCTGCCGGCGCTAGCGCTTCGTGAAAAGAACTCGCGAACCTCCTCCTCCGACCGCAGAACGCGATTTGCTCCAGCGGTTAGAACCACGCCGGCTAGCGGTCGTTGGGCTTTCAGCCGCTTCTCGCGCTCCAGCGCCACGTCGTGAGCGCCAATCCTTGACCCATCGCTAAGATACTCGAGCCCCAGTTCGAGCTTGGCGTGAGCCTCCGCCATCTCGTGGAATGTAATGAGCCCAGCGGGCACGAGCTGATTGGTTTGCTGGTTGAACCAGCGGGCAACCGGGTTTATTGCAACAAGCGAATCAAACCCGTCCGGCGGCCGCTCGTTGTCCATCTTTTTACCCAACCTCCGGTGCGGATTTATGCGGCTGTCGAAGTTGTTGTCCAGGTTTATTCCGCCGGCCACGGCAATCGCGGCCCCGCGAGTCGGGGCTTGCCTGGCAATGTGAAGACGATAGCGATGCCTCGACTGGGTAAGCTGAACCAACAGCAGCAGTCCCTCATTCGAACAAATATAGTCGGTCGCGGCGAGCGGTCGCTCGATCAAGGGCACGTCCTCGACTCGCGCTGCTCTTGCCAATAGGCGCGTATCCAGCTTCACTAGCCCATCTCCTTCTAGAGTGATCAGTTCGGCCGCATTCGGCCCAGCAATCCAGCGCAAGCGTGCCAGTCCTTCTGCGGTATCGCCCGTAATCCATAACCCGGCCTCCCTAGGTGCTCGCGAATGCCGAGCGTCCCCGGTTATCAACGAAAATGCGAGCCTTGCAGGGTCCGGCCTGGGCAAAAAACGAGTTTCGATGGTCGGCGAAAGGGCGAGGCTCAGCCTCCTCGCCACTGGTAGGCTTGCGACGAGACGCTGATCAGCTCGCATTGGGGAAGAACGGAGGCTAGAAGCCACACGCGGGCGGCCGGCTTCCGCCAAAGTAGCAGGCGCTCGCGGAGGCACTCCTCCACCGAGCCTCGAAGGCTGGAGCTCCGAGCCGAAAGCAGCCTGAGACGGACGGAACGCAGAGGCTCCCAAGTTCTGATCGATTGGAGCTGGATGTTGTGAGGAATCCTGGAGTGTTCTTATGAAAAACTCGGTAATGACTCCACGGCTCACCAGAGCTTCTGCACGCTCACGAGCCTCCGTAACCGTCGCAAAAGACCCGACGGACACGCGAGTCCAACTGCCGCGGCCTGGCACATCTACCACTGTCAATGTCGCGAACTCGCCGCGGTTGCCGAGTCTCGCCATGAGCTGCTGGGCTTGGGCTTGGTTGGAAAATGAGCCTATCTGAATCGTGTAGCGCGTCGATTTTGCAGGTCTCCTCGCGCCGAGCGTTGCGTGAGCCGGGACAAGAAGACTTGTAGCGAGCAGGAGCGCCAGGTTGAATCTCATTTCGCCCTCGCTGTCGGTTACGAAGGAAACGAGGCGGCAGAACGGGTAACGGAGGCTCCGGCTTTCAAATGGGGCAGGGCTTTGAATCTCTTAGAGGAAAGGCCCCGGAGAAGAGTTTGGTGGCCATCCCGTCTCCCGGCGTGCTTTCTGCGTTGACGAAGCCGATGTTAGGCCCGTCACACCTGTGTGTCAACAG
>DATMCM010000654.1:0-5879 GCA_035558335.1 Blastocatellia bacterium
CCTGATTTCGATCAAACACCGGCAGGATGATGCCGATGTCGAAGTTAAAGGTGTTGGCATCGAGCGGCATCTGGTTGATCCCTGCGCCCACCGTGAGATCGGGAATTCGCTGAGCGTCCTGCAAGCGAATGGCTTGATCGGCAGCCCGTTCGCTGAGCTGTGCTGCTTTAAGGTCCGGTCGAGCCGCCAGCGACTTGTCGCGAAGCTCGGCGAACGAAAACTGATAAGACTGATAGTCGAGCGCGCCCACAACCTCGACATCCATCGCCTGATAATCGCCGCCGAGCGTCACTCGCAAGTCTCGCAGAGCGATCTGGTAATCTCGTTCCGAGTTGGCCACGTCGGTGTCGAACTTGAGTTTCTCAACCTCGAGCCGTCGAAGATCCAGCCCTGAAATTTCGCCTGCTTGAAAGAGTTCGGTAGTGTGCTTGAGAGTTTCGGCAAACGTGCTTTGATTTTCTTTGGCGAGCTTGATCAGCAAATCGGCAAGAACAACTGCGTAGAATTTCTTCTTCAGATCGCTGGTCATTTGCCAAACGGTTGTTTGAAACTCCGCGCGCGCGACCTCAGCATTCGCGTTTGCAACATCGATTCTTTTGCGGCGCTTTCCGGCAAGCTCGATGGTCTGTGAGATGCCGTAGGTGAACTGCTGCTCTTTGAAGGCGCTTACGCTGAACTCGAGGGTTGGTTGCAACTCGAACGAGATCTCAGGATTCGGGCGCAGCCGCGCCGTCAACTTCTCCGCGTCCGCCGTGTCTACGTCGTAGCGAGCCGCGACCAGTTGAAGGTTCTGCTGCAAGAAAATCGACACCGCATCCGAAATGGTGATCGACCTCCTGGCGGCCGGAGTTTGTCTCCGCTCCCTGATCATCTCCGCGATGTCGGCGTTGATACCCTTCAACGGCTGTGGCGACGATTTGTCTTGTGCGAGAATCGCAGGCGTCACGAGAGTGATCAGCAGCAGGCCGGCGAGGGCGCTCATGCCAAGAGCCTCACGCCGGACTAGACATCCTTCGCACGACATCACAGGGTCGCGCCGTCCACTAAGGCGGCGCAGTTTGTTTTCAATGCTTGAGAACATCCGATCACCTTCCGCTTGCTGAGTCTTTGAGTTGGGCAGGTAGGGTCAAGTACTGAGCCGATTCCAGCCTAACAACCAACCGCGCCTGTCGGGTGCTGTCTGCTAGAGGCTTGGCCGCTCGCAAAGCGCCCGCAAGGTTCGGTATTTCGGAGCGGCAAATCAAGTGCGCCGCACCGGCGTTTGAGCGTCAGGCGAGAGGTGGTGCGCGATTGGAGAGGACGAGAATTGCCCCATTGGAGCTTGATTCCAACAAGAACGCTTCCGGGGTTAAAGCCTCGGTGCAAAGGTCGGGAGGTATCGAGACAGGACTTATACTATCGACGAAGGTGCGTTGCAGACAGCACGACATGCAGCAAGTGTCGCGGCTTGTTCCAAGCGGTCCGTTTGAGTCGCTGTCCGTGTTCGGCTGAACGCTACAGGAGGTTCCCCTTGAAAACTGTCGGGCTCCACCGTGATGGTGGGTTATGGTCACCAGACTCGTGTGACCCATAAGGCAAAGCAGCACGACCGCTCTGGCGAATGACCTTGCCTTGCCAGGTCTCGGGTAATTATCCAACTCTCTCAAAGACAGTTTCCCATTTTTTGCGGGATTGCAGCTCAATTAGACAGGAAGGCACTCGCTCCGTCAATGAGTCGGACTGATCCGAGCGCATCGACCTACAGACCCCTTAGGACTTCCCATTCCCACAGTTTCATTCCTTTGTTGCGAAGAAGCGCACGTGCTTGTGCTTTGTTACTCTGCCTGTCTGTCCCTTACTGTTTACAAATCGTAGTTCGCCGAGCGCCACGTCAGCGTCGGTATCATTATTCGCCGCAACGCGAACCCGATACCTACCTCGCTTCCTGACGGTTAGCAACGCGTAGGGTGTGTCCAGCTCAAGCGCCTCGCCTCTAGCGAAGGTGCCAACGATAACGAACACCTCTCCTTGAAAAATGTCGAAGTGCATCTGGTCGACACTCTCTTCGTATATACTCACCTGAGAATGAGGCGCGATTTGAAGGTACGAACCCGGGTTACCTGGGTTAAGAGACCATTCGGCGCGACCTTGCGCACCCGTTAGCACGACGTCACCTGCGGACAGTTTCCTACCTATTCGCAATGACTGCAGATCCGATTCGTCGCGTTGTTTGAGCCAAACGTCCCCATCAACACGAGTGACATCTCCAACGCGCGCGGATACCAACCGTGATTGCTCCTGCGACCGCACCGGCTCGCGATCCTGACCATATCCTCTGAGTGAGGCGAGCGGGTCCACCATCGCTAGTACTAAGACCACGACTCTTGCGCGATTCAACATTTTGAACTCCTGCATGGCGGACCAAAGCAAAGCCAAGTCGTGCCGGAACCGCAGCCCTTGATCTTGATCTCAATGGCATCCAGAACCCTTCGACATACTACATCGAATCGTGATCTGAAGGCGGGTCGATGACTATCACCGATTGAGCGCGAAGCTCCTTGGCTCTTTGACCCAGCTGGCGAAGGCGCGCGGTCTACGGTGGTGAGGTCTTGATCGCCCTCTTCAACAGTCAATCACTTGGTCACATAGAGATTGGGAAACTGTTTGCGAAGGTTAGCCACCTTGGGCAGGTCATTGATAACGATGTACGGCTGGTCTGGATGATGTACGACGTAATCCTGATGGTAAGCCTCAGCTTGATAGAACGTTTTACCAACGACTACCTGAGTGACAATTGCACTATCAAAGGCTCGGGCCTGGTTGAGCTGGTCAATGTAGGCTTGGGCGATTCGCCTCTGTTCCTCGTTGGAGCAAAAGATCGCAGAGCGGTATTGCGTGCCGGAGTCTGGCCCTTGCCGGTTCAGTTCAGTGGGGTTATGCGCTACTGAGAAGAACACCTTGAGCAGCTGACCATACGAGATCTGCGACGGATCATAGATGATTCGAACCGACTCAGCATGACCCGTTTTCCCACCGGAAACTATTTCATACTGAGCGTCACTGGCCGAACCTCCACAGTATCCCGATTTCACGTCGATGACTCCCTTGACGTGTTCGTACACGGCTTCAATGCCCCAGAAGCAACCCCCTGCAAGCACGGCGGTCTGTTCGCCCTTCGTAGCGGCCAGGGGCGCATCAATTACCGGATCCGGGATGCCAACAGTAGCACTGGAAACATTGGTTTGATGTTGCGCAAAAATTAAGCCGGCAACCAGAGCCGCCGCCAAAGCAGTGAAGACTAGCACACGTTTCATAGCTTTCACCTCGCAAGAAGCTTAGCGTCAAGAGGCGCTGCCTACAAGATGGGTGGGAGTTGGCGTCGGTCGGATCAAAGAACCCAGCCCTATTCCTTCTTCGAGTCTTCTTCTTCCTTCTTTCCGAGACCCCAGAACTCTTTCACTGCTTCGGCTCCGGGAACGAGCTTCTCCCAGAGCTGAGGCGAGGTCGAGCCCATTTGCAAAAAGCCGCGGAAGCGACGGTCAAACTCTTCCTTGGTTTTCAAGTACGCCTCGAAGCTGCTCGATAAATAGTTCTTGAAGAAATCCTGAACCGCCGTCTCCTGCGACCGAATCAGCTGAAACAGAAACGAAACCGGCAGGACGCTCTGATTCTTCTCTTCTTCGAGAATGACTTGCATCAGCACCGCCTTTGTCACATCAGCCTTGGTCCTGGAATCGATCACCTGGACATCGCGGCCGGCGCGAATCAGCTTGATCAGTTCCTGATAGTTCACGTACCCACTGGTTTCGGTGTTGTAAAGACGGCGGTTGCCGTAGCGTTTGATCAGAATCCGATTCGCGTTTCCGTCATTCGTTGCGGTCTTTGTTGCCTTTGCTCTCTTTGCCATATTGATGACTTCACCTTAGCACAATCGCAGCATTGCTGTCTATGAACTTTCGCTATCTCCTGTTTTGTCAGTCTGATACGCGACTTCCGCAAGTGCGAACTAAGTAAACCGAGCAATGGGTGCAAATATAACCCCTGATTCCAGAGAAAGCTACTGCAAGCGGACTCGCTCTTGTCGCCTTAACTCCAGGTATTTCTATACTTGCATAAATTCTTTCGCAGTTGCGAAAGATTCTACTTGACGCTCGGAGATTTTGTGCTATTCTCGGTTGGCAACAAGGACGAGGCTGACAAGTCAATGATACGCAAGCAAAGCGGAACGACAGCGGTAATCACGGGCGCAACCAGCGGCATAGGACGCGAGACCGCCCTTGAATTCGCGCGAGCCGGGGCTGCAGTCGTGGTCGCCGGCCGCAGAGCCGAGAGATTGCAACAACTGGTCGCAGAGATCGAGTCTACGGGCGGTCAGGCTCTCGCAGTGGTTACCGACGTAGCGGATCAGACGCAGGTCGAGCATTTCGTCGAGAGTGCAGTCGAGCGCTTTGGCAGAATTGATACGCTGGTCAACAACGCGGGCGTCGCTTTCGCCGGGCGTTTCGACCAGATGACCCTGGAAGATTTTCGCCGGGTGATGGATGTCAATTTCTGGGGCGCGGTCTTTGCCGCCAAGGCAGTGGTGCCGCGAATGCGCGAGCAACGGGGCGGCGGCGTCATAATCAACGTGTCCTCGATCTTCGGCAAACGCGGTGTTCCGTTTGAGACGGCTTACTGCGCAAGCAAGTTTGCGCTGGCCGGCTTCTCCGAAGCCTTGCGCGCCGAAGTGATGTCGGACGGAATCGACGTGAGCACGATATTCCCCGGCGCGGTCGAGACTGAGATATTTGAGTCGGCTGCAAATCAAACCGGTTTAGAAGTAACTAGCTTCGTTCCGAAGTTTCCGGCGAAGGCAATGGCCCGAATCATAGTTCGAACTGCGCGCTTCCCGCGGCCAGAAGTCGTAATGGCGCTCGATGCGCAAGCGATAAACTTCTTCAACACTCTGGCGCCTGGCCTTATGGATCTGGCGTTGGGCTGGAGCGTCCCGTTCATAGAAGGCATGCGTCGGGGCGCGGCTTCGTCCACAACCGACAGCGGAAATCTTTATCAGCCATCGGAGAAGAAGTAGAAACACCGGTGATCAGATGAGCAGCAACAAAGAAAAACAACAGCCGTCGCCTTACGCCCGGAAGCCGTGGCTCGAGCACTATGATTACTGGGTGCCGGAGCAGGCGAATTTCGCGCGGCAGCCGATCTACCAGATGCTCAATCTTGCGGCGGCTCAGTTCAACGAACGGCCTGCGACGGCTTTCCTCGATGCCAAGCTGAGCTTCGGCGAGTTGAAAGAGCGTGTCGACAAGCTGGCGACCGCGCTGTCCCGAATGGGTATTGGCAAGGGAGATCGCGTGGGTGTGATGCTGCCGAACTGCCCGCAATACTTGATCAGCTTCTTTGCAATCGTCCGGCTCGGCGCAATCGTAACGAACGTAAATCCGATATACACCCCGCGCGAGGTCGAACTAGTCGCGAGGGATTCAGGTATGCGAGCGATGATTACCCTCGATGTGCTCGCCGGATTGGTGCTGAGCGTTCAAACACAAACTCAAATCGAACAAGTAGTCACGACGAGCCTCAACGAGTATTCCGCTGATCCTCAAACTGACTCGACGCCGGCACGGACGCTGTCGTTTTCAAACCTGATCGCAAGCGTCAGCGAGCCTGAGTTGCCACACGTTGAAATCGATGCCAGGCAAGACGTCGCCGCTCTTGTTTATACCGGCGGGACTACAGGGCTTCCCAAGGGCGCGATGCTCACTCACTACAATCTGTATGCTGCGGCGATTCAATGCACGCTTTGGGGCGGGCCGTTCTCGCGCCGTGGGGAAGAGCGGTTCCTGCTCCTGATTCCCTACTTCCACGTTTACGGGCTTGTCGTAGGCGTGCTGTTTGGTGTCTGG
>DATMCM010000655.1:0-4259 GCA_035558335.1 Blastocatellia bacterium
GAATCAAAATGCCGATCGGAGGTAGATTGTGGTGTTGATGAGTGACGCGAGCAAGTTCTTGCCACAAAGGCACTAAGTCACAAAGCAGCACGAAGAAAGACTTCGTAGACCTTCGTGTCCTGGCGCCTTAGTGGCGAGACCTTCTGAACGCGATCTCGCAAAAATACAAGATGCCGGTCAGCTTGAGCCGCTAACAGCCGGTTGCTAGAATTGATTGGCGAAAGAGACCGATCTTATCAACCCGACGTAGTTCGCTGTTACGCACTCAACCAATTGCAGCCACCGAAAGCGATTCAATGAAAAACGATCTTCTGATCCGAGCCGCGCGCGGCGAAGCGGTCGAGAGAACTCCGGTGTGGATGATGCGCCAGGCGGGACGTTACCTGCCCGAATATCGAGCAGTGCGAGCCGATACGGATTTTCTCACTCTGTGCAAAACGCCCGAGCTTGCAGTCGAAGTCTCGCTGCAGCCTTATCGCATCCTCGGCGTCGACGCCGTGATAATGTTCAGCGACATCCTGATTCCGGTTGAGGCGATGGGACAGGAGGTGCGGCTTACCGAGCAGAAAGGCCCCGAGCTTCCAGACCCGATTCGCTCGCGAAAACAAGTCGACCGGTTGATCATTCCAGACCCCGTAGAGAAGACCGGCTTCGTCATGGAGATCATTCGAACGCTGCGACGCGAGCTTGACGGCGCTGTTCCGCTGATTGGATTCGCCGGCGCGCCGTGGACGCTCGCGGCCTATATGATCGAAGGCGGCGGGTCGAAAAACTATGCTCAGGTGAAGCGCATGATGTTCGCGGAGCCCGCGATGTTTCACTTGTTGCTGGACAAAATCGCCGACGCGATCGTCCTTTACTTGAAGGCCCAGATCGAAGCCGGAGCGCAGATTATTCAATTGTTCGACTCGTGGGCCGGCGAGCTCTCGCCGCGAGACTACGCCGAATTCGCGCTGCCCTACGAACAGAAGATTTTCGAGTCGCTCGACCGAAAGGCTGCTCCGACGATCCTCTACATCAACGGCAGCGGAACGTTTCTCGAACAGATGGCGACTTGTGGCGCGGACGTCCTTAGTATCGACTGGCGCGTGAATCTGGAAGACGCCCGCGCGCGAGTGGGCGACGGGCTGACGCTTCAGGGCAATCTTGATCCGTGTGTGTTGCTTTCTACTCCGGAGACCATTGCCGCGAAAGCGCGGGAGCTCATTCGCGCGGGCGGCGGGCGGCGTCATATTTTGAATCTCGGTCATGGTATCCTTCCGATGACGCCAGTGGAGAATGCGAGGGCATTCATCGAGGCGGGAAAGAGTGCTGCGAGATGACGCCGCCGCATGTTACCCGTTAACGAAGGAGATCTGAGATGACAAAAGGCAACCTATCACCAAGCGAGCTCGGGGACGCCGAAGAGGGACCGTCCCTTGAACAGACCGAGGCGCGAGCGAGAATTCGACAGTTGATCGACCAGCGGGGGATAAGACCGGTTACCTTGGATCAACTTCGCGAGATGGGTGATCTTTGGCCGCAAGACGAGAACGTGGATGATTTCATTGCTGCCGTTCGCGAATGGCGTCGCGATGGACGCACCGGGAGTCTCCGGTGATCAACAGCGTTCTCTACAGCTTCCTTGACCTGGTTGTCGTCTACACTGACGTGATGTCTTATGTCTTAAAGAGGGACACTCGGGCTGCTCTCTATGAGCGTCACCTGGCAGGCAAGGAGTTGATAATCTCCTTCGTAACTTTCGCGGAATTGCAACGCTGGGCGATTGCAAGAAATTGGGGAACGGCAAAACGACTCAAGCTTGAAACCTACTTAAAGTCCGTTTTCATTTTTCACTCTGACGATGATTTGTGTGTTCGATGGTCGAAGGCGTTCCCGAGTTGAAGGTCATCTCTGAAACAAGTGGCTAACCACCACTCGAACGGAATATACGCCGGCGTGCTAACTCCTCGTGTTCGATTCAAAATCAAACTATCAGCGAATCGGAATCCTGCTCTTCAACCTCGGCGGGCCGGAGACGCTCGAAGACGTTCGCCCATTCCTGTTCAACATCTTTGTTGACCCGGACATCATCCGTCTTCCGTGGCGCGCGCTGCAGAAGCCGCTGGCGTGGCTTATCTCCACTCAGCGCCATAAGAAGTCACGCGGTTACTACGAACAGATCGGCGGCGGCTCGCCGCTTCGCCGCATCACCGAAGAACAAGCTCGCGCCCTTGAACAGACGCTTGCTGCGCGCAACATCAACGCGCGAGCTTACGTTGGAATGCGCTACTGGAATCCATTCATCGAAGAAGCCCTCGATCAAATCCGCCGCGACCAGATCGATCATCTTGTAGTGTTGCCTCTTTATCCGCAATTCTCGGTCTCGACGACCGGCTCGAGTTTGAATCGCATGCACGCAATAGCTGCTGAGACCGGGCATCGCTTGCCGCCGATGTCAGTCGTCTGTAGCTACGAAGCCGATGCTGATTACGTCGCCGCGATGGCTGCGGCCGCGAGCGAGGAGCTCGCCCGCTTCCCGGATCAGGACCCTTCGAAAACGCACATACTCTTTAGCGCTCACAGTGTGCCGGTCAAATACATCGATGACGGCGACCCGTATCTCGACCATACCAAAAGGACAGTTGAGCTTGTGATGGACCGGTTGGGTGTCAGTCGTCCACACACGCTCTCCTTTCAAAGCAAAGTAGGTCCGGTCGAATGGCTCACTCCGGCGACGAATGAAACGATACCCAGGCTTGCGCGCGAAGGCGTGTCGCAGCTTCTGCTTGTGCCGGTCAGTTTCGTGTCCGAACATAGCGAGACGCTTTATGAGATGGACATTCTCTATCGAGGCGTCGCTGACGAAGCGGGCATAGCCCATTTTCGGCGCGTTCCGACGATGAACTGCCGTCCGGCTTTTATCGAGGCTCTGGCAAGTCTGGTCGAACGCGCGCTGCCCAGCCGCGCCGGCGACGAGTCGCGCTCGAACTGTATTCACTCTCCTGAGGCAGCGGCGGCCGCATTGTGCGCCTGCGACCGAGCCGATCGCTGAGTTCGATGCCAAACCACCGCGCAGTCGTCGTGATCGGGGCCGGCATATCGGGCCTGGTCTGCGCGTTCAGGCTCAAGATGCTCGGCATAGACGCCTTGCTTATCGAGCAATCAGATCGCGTCGGCGGCGTCATTCAAAGCGAACGGGTCTCCGACTTTCTGATCGAGCGCGGCCCAAACAGCTCTCAAGGAACCGAAGAGCTGATGTCGCTGGTTCAGGAGCTTGGCATCACAAGCGAGCTTGTCGAAGGCGACCCCAAAGCGCCGGCTTACGTTTACTTCAAGGGCAGGCTTCACGCCGTTCCGTCCGGACCCTGGGCGTTTATCAAGAGCACCCTCCTGAGCCTCGGCGGCAAGTTGCGCATCTTCAAAGAGCCGTTTCTGCCGGTTCGTCGCGAAGCGCGCGAAGAGAGCGTTGCAGCCTTCGCGCGCCGAAGAATCGGAAGCGAAGCAGCCGAAAGACTTGTGGCGCCCTTCGTCTCGGGCATCTACGCCGGAGACGCCAACAGACTCAGCGTGCAAGCTGCTTTTCCAAAACTTGCAAACCTTGAAACGGGCTATGGGGGCTTGGTTCGTGGCATGTTAGCTAAGGCCGGCGAAGCTCGCGCTGCCAGAAAGTCTGCGGCTGGCGCGATCGACAAAAGCGCGCCAACTCGCAAACGAATGATCTCGTTTCGCGAAGGAATGGGTTTCCTGCCGAAGACCCTTGCGCAACGGCTCGGCGAAGATTTGATGGTTGGTTGTTCCGATATCCGCCTTCGGGTGGCGGACCGTAACCCTTCGAACCAGGACGCAGCAGGGTCTGAAATGGTAGGCGGCCCGCCATCTGTTACATTCGAAGTCGAGTTCGAACGAGCGAGTGGTCGCGATCGTCTCTCCTGCGATCGAATCATCATCGCAACGCCGGCACGAGCCGCCGGCGCTCTAGTTGCTCCGCTCTCGGACGATCTGCGCCGATTGCTCGACGAGATCGAATATCCCCCGCTCGCCATCGTGAGCCTCGCTTACAAGACGTCATCAATCAGCGCGCGCCTCAAAGGCTTTGGTTTTCTTGCTGCGCCGAGCGAAGGATTGAACATCCTCGGCTGCGTCTGGAACTCGAGTCTGTTTGCTGAGCGCGCGCCCGCGGACACAGCGCTGCTGACCGTGTTCATCGGAGGCGCGCGCAAACCGGAAGCGGCGCGACAGGTCGATGCCGAGCTGGTCTCGACTGCACATTCGGAGCT
>DATMCM010000656.1:0-21153 GCA_035558335.1 Blastocatellia bacterium
TTATCGAGTTGTCTGTCTTGGCGTTTTCGAGTGATTCCCGTTGACGGTTCCCTGAGACGCGAAGGAGATTCAAGTGGTCAGCTTGCTTTACTATGCAATCGTGTTTGTCATTGTTCTTGGTGCGATGATTGTCATCCACGAGTTCGGGCATTTTATCGTGGCGAAATTCTTCGGTGTTCGTGTCGACGTTTTTAGCGTGGGTTTTGGAAAGCGGCTCTGGGGAGTGAAGAGGGGCGACACCGATTATAGGATCAGCTTAATCCCGCTTGGCGGCTACGTGAAGATGGCGGGCGAGAATCTAGGCGAAGAAGTGACCGGCGCGCCCGATGAATTCACGTCGAAACCGAAATGGCAAAGGCTCTGCATAGCATTCGCCGGCCCCGCTATGAATGTGCTGACTGCGCTTGCGATCCCCACGGCGCTGGCGATGATGCACCACGAAGTTCCCGCCTACCTCGACAGGCCCGCGATCATCAAAGCGGTCGAGCCTAACTCACCTGCAGAGAAAACCGGGCTACAAACAGGGGATCTTATCGTCAGGATTGACGGAGTGGAGAACCCCGAGTGGCGCGACATCGAAGACACAGTCGCTGTGAATCCCGATCAGAATATTCCGCTGGCCGTTAATCGAGGTGGCGAGGTTAAGCAGCTCGCGCTTCACGTCGAAGGTCGCCCGGTCGATCAGGAGAAGATCGGCTATGCGGGCTTCAAGCCCGAAGAGACCCGAATCGTCGTCAAGGAAGTAAAGCCGGGTGAACCGGCGGAGGCTGTAGGACTCAAAGTTGGGGATCAGATCATCGGCGTTAACGGCAACCGAATCGAGCAGAGCGGCTACGGCATTGCCGAGGTCGTTCAAGCCATCAAAGGCAGCGGCGGGCAACCGGTTACCCTCACGGTCAAACGAGGAAATGAGACGCTGGATCTCAGGGCGACGCCGGCTTTGACTGGAGATGTTTGGCTCCTGGGCTTCGGGCTGGAGGTCAGTGGAATTGAGATGGTGAACCAGCGGCTGTCGCTGATTGCCGCCTTAAAGTACTCGGTCGACACCAACCTGCGAATACTCGACCTGACAAAGACCGCGCTTTCGCAGGTGTTCGTTGGGAAGCGATCGGCTCGCGACACCCTTACCGGACCTGTCGGCATCGCCCAGATTGTAGGCCAGGCTGCGCAGCGCGGACCGGAACAAGTGATCGAGTTGATGGCTATCCTGTCGCTGAACCTTGGGATCTTCAACTTGTTGCCGATCCCGGTGTTGGATGGCGGTTTGATTTTCATGCTCCTGCTTGAGTCGTTACTCGGCGTGTTCGGACTACCGCTGACGCTTCGAATCAAGGAGCGAATGATGCAGGTAGGGTTTGTGATGCTGATGTTGCTGATGGGCTTCGTTATCTTTAACGACATCTCTAAGCGGATTCCCTGGCGGACCGCAGCTCCGCAGACCGAACAAGCGCGACCGGCCAACAAGTAGACGCGCGCGTCGAACTGGAGCGCAACCGCAAGGCCAGTTCGCTTGAAGGGCTTGCCTGATGAATGAAACCAGGACCGTAGCGCCAGCCGATGCGCTGATCGCTCTTCTTCAATCCACCCTCACCGGCGACGGAGCTCAAGCCTTCGGCTACCTTGTCGTCTACACTTCGTTCGGTGTAGTGAAAGGGCGAACTGGAATGGCGTTTCACGAGGAGCTAATTAGTCAGGAGAGAGGCGGAGAGCCGCCCCAGTTGATCGAGTTGAACGATGTGATAGTCGAGCACTACTCGAATCATCTTGCAACGGCGACCTTTGAGCGTTTCTACGTGCGCCTCTCTGAAGTTCAAGCCTTCGCGCTGGTCGGGTCAAAGGGCCAGTCGTAGCGCGTCAAATGAAAGTCGATCGGGCGACAACTGATTGACCTTTGCGCTCGATCTTGATAGGGTCGTGCCAGTTCAACATCGATTTCAGCATCAGGAGGAACCATTATGCGAAAAAGCTTCGTGTTAGGCCTAGTGTTGGCGATGTCGGTGGTCGCGTTGGCGGCGGAAAAGAAGGACGTCAAGCTGAGCGGCTACGTTATCGACAACGCCTGTTCAGCGCGCGCGAACGGCGACGGAGCGCTCGAGAAGGTAAAGGCCCACTCTACCAAGTGCGCGCAGATGCCCGCCTGCGCCAAGAGTGGCTATGCTATTTACGCCGATGGCAAACTCTACAAGTTCGACGAAGACGGCAACAAGAAGGTCGCCGAGCTTCTGAAGAACACCAAGAGCGAAAAAGGTCTGGGAGTCTCCCTGGAAGGGACCGCCGATGGCGATACCGTTCACGTTACCAAAATCGCTGAGACAACAGAAGCGATGAAGTAGAACCTCACCTCTCGGACCGCGGATGGAGCTTTGAGCTTGGGTCCGCGGTCCGACGTAAGCCCGTCATTTCACCTTCATTACAACAAGAGTAAGGTCATCTTGCTGCGCCGTGTCACCGCACCAATTGCGGACGCGATCTACTATTTCTTCCCTCAGGTCGACTGCTGAAAGATGCATCGAACGACCAACGATGTCACGCAGTCTTGACTCACCGAACTGTTCGTCGCGCGAGTTGCACGCTTCCGTAACTCCATCGGTATAAGCGACCAGCACGTCGCCGGGTTCCATCTGGATAGCTTCCTGTTCGTAATGGCAGTCCGAGAACGCGCCGATGATCGGACCGCCCGAGGTGAGCAACCGTGCTCGAAGTTCGAAAGAACCAGCGGCAGGCTCTCCAGTCGGAATCGTCGCGAGCCCAGTCGCGCTCACGCTTCCGGCTCGATGAGCCCTGACCGGCGAGACCGCCTGGATCAGTATCGGCGGATTGTGCCCTGCGTTCACATAAGTCAGCATCCGCGTTTGTTCATCGAACTGCGCGTAGAAGAACGTCGCATAGCTTGCCGCGTCAGTTGACAGGTGCAAGAGTTCGTTCATCGAGGACACAAGCTCGACCAGATTGCCGTCGACCGATTGCGCGCGGCTTCGAAGCGAAGCTTGCACCGTGGACATCAACAACGCGGCCGATATTCCCTTGCCCGCGACGTCGGCGACCGCGATGCCGAGTTTGTGATTCTCGAGTTGAATAAAATCGTAGTAGTCGCCGCCGACCCCGTGCGCGGGATGACAAACGCCTGCAAGATCGAGCGATGCGGACTCGGGCGGGCACTCGGGGAATAATCGCCTCTGCACCGTGGTCGCAAGCTCCAATTCGTGTCTTAGCCGCTCCTCCCCAGCCACTTGCTGGACGAGCTCGACATTCTGTATCGCGAACGCCATCTGCAACGCGACGGCCATCAGGAGTTGCTTGTCCTCGCGCGAGAACGGCAGGTCGCCCAGTCTCGGGCCAAGAGAGATGACGCCCAGCAACTCATCCTTTGTTGCGATGGGCAGCAGCACCGTAGACCGAATCCGCCGAAGCATCGCCCTCTCTTGCTGTCGAAGCTCGATTTGCGCGGCATCGCTTGTCGGCAATCCCTGTCCCCACGAAGACAGATCCACCGCGAGGGGAAGCGCCGAACGAAGCATCTTCTTCACCGCGTACCCGTCGGCCGGAAGGAGCAGGCTGGAATCGAAGTCAGCCGCGATGACACCCGTCGCCTCGAGGCTCGACGAGATGGCGCTTGGATAGTTGCGACTCGCCCGATCTCGCAGGAAGATGTTGATGTTCTCGACGTGGAGCGCCTCTTGAATTTTGGCGACCGTGAGCTCGAGCATTTGCCGAACCGTCGTCACGGTTCGCATCTCCATCCCGAGGTCGGAAAGAATCTGATGCGCGTCATAAGCCTCGCGAAAGAACCGCCGGTCGATGATCGGCATCACCTGCTGATTCAGAAGCGTCAACACGCCGATTGCGGCTGCAGTGGCCGCCATCGTGACTATGATGTCCGCTCGATCGCCGAGCCGATCTATCGCCGCAAGCCGGCTGCCGGTCAATAGAAAGCTCAGCACCGCGAACACAACCAGCGCCTGAACTATGATAAAGCCGCGCGAGACCAGCAGGTACCGCACGCTTCGGCGCAGCATCAACCGAACCGGAATGACCTGATGCCTGACGATCGCGTAGGCAAACGACAGTGGAAACAGCGGGAACGAAAACAGGGCAACGATCACAAGCCACTGCGCCAGTCTTGGATTGCTGTTCCGCAAGTCGAAGATTGCCGACAGACCGATCGCTACGAACATCGGCAAAAATCCGGCGACGCTGCCTGCAACGACCACTCGCATCTTTCGCCGCGAGGCCGCGCCGGCTTGCCGGTAGTTGATCCAAAGCGACAACAACCCCGCCGCTATGTAAAGCGTAGCTGCTAACAGGCTCGCAAAGCCGAACCCTGGAAAGTTCACTCGAAACAGAACCGAGCGGTCCGGCGCAAACGCCGCCAACAAGTTCAAGATCGCGAAGTACGGGAAGACCAGCAGCAAATGGGGCAAGTACAAATAAGCTTCAAGCTTGGGCGCATTTCTTATTAGCGCCGATGGCTCGGGGAATATTTGGAAGAAGTGCAGAAACACCGGCCACAAGAACACTGACACCAGGTGCACACCCAGCATTATCCAGATCAGCACGAGCGGTTCTCCGACGAATGTCGGGTCGCTTGCGCGGATGGCCCCGTAGAACATTCCAAACATCAATGCAAGCAACAACGCTTGTTTGTCGTCGGGCTTGAAGAGGAATACTACGAGACCAGTCAACAGAAAGATGTTGGGTATGAGCAGTCCGACAACTCCGTTAACGATCCACAAGCGCAGCGAGATTGGCTGGGACTGGAGATTAAACGGTGGAACAAGAGAACCGTTTCGTTTGACCAGAATTGTATATTGCTCGCCGGGCTCGATGTTGTTGAAGATGGGCGCAACGTCCGAAGCGTAGCTGATCAGGTGACCGTTTATCGCTACAAGTTCATCGCCTGGCCTGAGCTGTCCCAGCGGCTCGGCCCCGCTGAGTTGCCCGATCAGCACAACCGTGCCGACCTGATGAACCGCCCATCCGGGATCGCTCTCCATACCAAGCAGCGAGAACGTCCTGACAAAGCGGACCCCGCCGTAGACGAGGAGCAGGGCGAAGAAGATCGCGCCAAATGTGAATTGTGCTCGCCTTCTCATGCTTGGTCTTAAGGGTCAAATATAGCAGCCGACACTACTGACTAAAAATGCTTGATTGGGAAATCTACAGTTTCGAATACGTCTTGAGCCGCGCCCGGGATGCAAGAAGAATCTGAACTCTTCTCTGCGTAACCTCGGCGTCTCGGCGCCTTTGCGGTTAGCAAGTTCTTCACCTTCCTGGCCTCTGGTTGCATCATCGCTTTCAACCTCGACCTCCAATGTCTATAATCCACATTCTAAATCCATTCCCCGGAGGCCCACATTGATCGACGCAATTCAACAAGCCCTCAAAGACGCGGACCTGGACGGCTGGCTCTTTTACAGTTTTCGCGGGAGCGATCCCATAGCCGCAAACATCCTCGGTATGCCCGCCGAAGGCCACATGGCTACTCGTCGGTGGTTTTATCTGGTGCCGCAGTCGGGTGAGCCCACGCGCATACTTCACTCGATCGAGCGCGATGTGCTTGATCATCTTCCGGGCAAGAAGATCATCTACCTTCCATGGCAGCAGCTTCACAGCATTCTGAAGAGCGAGTTGAGCGGTCTGACCAGCAAGCGCAGGCCCCGCTTAGCGATGCAATACTCACCCGACGCCGCGATCCCCTACCTGTCGAGAGTCGACGGCGGCACTATCGAGTTGATTCGTTCGTTTGGGATCGACATAGTCACATCGGCTGATCTCGTTCAGCGATTCGAGGCGGCGTGGAATGACGAGCAGCTTGCGATGCACGAGGAGGCGGCCCGCGGATTGTACGCGAGTGTGCACGAAGCCTTCGCCGAGATCGGCCGGAGAATTAAGTCAAACATTCCAACCAATGAATACGACATTCAGCAATTCATCATGGATCGCTTCGCCGAACGAGGGATGTTCACCAAGGACCCGCCGATCGTCGCGGTGAACGGCAACAGCGCGGCGCCTCACTACGGGCCGACCCGCGAGCATAACTCGCCGATCAACAAAGGCGACTTCGTGCTGATCGATTTGTGGGCCAAGCTCGACAAACCCAACGCGGTCTACGCCGACATTACGTGGACTTCGTTTGTCGGCGACCGAGCGCCCGATGAAGTGGTCAAAGTCTTCAACGTCGTGCGAGACGCTCGCGACGCGGCGACCGAGTTTGTCAAGCAGTCATTCGGCGCGGGTCGTAAGACCTTCGGTTGGGAAGTCGATGACGTATGCCGCGCGGTGATTCAGAAAGCAGGCTACGGCGACTACTTCATTCATCGAACGGGGCACAATATTCACACCGAAGTGCACGGCAACGGAGCTAACATCGACAACCTCGAAACGAAAGATGAACGCGTGCTGATTCCTCGCACGTGCTTCTCGATCGAGCCGGGTATTTATCTTGAGGGCAAATTCGGAGTCCGCAGCGAGATCGATGTGTACGTGGATGAGAAGAGCGCGCGAGTGACCGGCGGCGAGGTTCAAAGAGAATTGGTGGCCATTCCTGGTTAATCGGTGAATTCTGAAAGCGCGATTGGTCGCCACCAAGACACGGAGACACCAAGCAGCACAAAGGTCATCATTCTTCCTTGGTGCAACTTCGTGACTTTGTGTCTTGGTGGCGAACCCCCATTCTTCATCTGATAACTTCACTCTCTCCCGACAAGCTCAATAGCAATCGAGTCGGGGCCTTCGATCATCGCGGCTTGCACGTTGCCTTTGCCGAACCGGTGAAGCTCCTCGATCACCTTCACTCCTGACTTGCGCAGCCGCTCCAGGGCCGCCGCGACATCCGGATAGCTTACCGCGATGTGATCCACCACATGTCCGCGAGTGCCGACCAGCGGGCCGGGACGCTGTCGCGGGTAGATGATCAGGTTTACGTCGCCAATTCTTACCGTCGTTGCCGGAGAGCGAATCACTCCGAGCGGCTCGCTAGGCGCGGCAAACGGCACTTCGCAGGGCCCGGTTCGTTGAGCGGTTGCGCGGCTCACTGCGCCCAGATTCTTCTGATACCACTCGGCCGCGCAAAGCGGCGCATCGCTGTAAAGGTGGACGTGAATGAACGCCCGAGTCTGGGATGTGTTGATTTCTACAAGCGCGCCGTCCGGTCCTTTCATATAAGCGAACAGCGTTCCTGATGCGAGCCGGGTCATCGGCGTGTGAAACGTGACTCCTTCGGCGAGGTGTTTCTTGTAGTCCGCTTCCATATCAGTGCTGCCCCACCCGAAGTGCCAGATAGCGCTGTCTGGCGCGGTCGGCGGCGCAATCCTGACATTGTTGAAGAGTAGATACATGTTCTCGCTTTGCACAGCGTCGAGGCCGGCGAGAGTGGTCTTCTTTGTGACCTCAAAGGTCCTGGTGTAAAACTCAGCGGCTTTCGCAGCGTCAATCGAATTCAGATGGACGTGATGAAACGCGGCTGGGGACGGGGAGTCTTGAGTCCGGCCGGCGCTGCTCGGATAAACTAGCGCGAAAAGAACAAGCGCAAGGGTGAGCGATCTCAGCGAATGTCGCATTCTGGAGCTCTCCTGGAAACGGCCGAATCATATGAAGGAGAGTCGAGGGAGTCAACCGCGATCTCTCGCAGGTCAGCCCATTTCTTGGAGGTTGAGATCGGAATGAGCGCCGCCCGAATGTGAGAACGTGATCGGATTCACAGCACATGCGTGAATCGCATTTTCGATGAACAGGTTCAACTCGCGGCTTACCAGAGTCTTCATCGGACGTAGACCCGATAGACCCTTCCATGTCGTACCCTGACCCATCCTCGGTGTCGACGGTCCGGGACGTAGTACCAGCCGCCGCGCCACACACCACGTCTTGGACCGCCCCGATCCCAGCGGCCGTCGCGCGCGTCATGCCCGTTTACAAACTTTGCGGATTTCTTGCCTTGTCCCCAACCATGTCCGCGCCCCTGCGCCGAGCCCGAAGCCGGCAACAAAAGGGTCACGGCAATTATTACGCTCGTGATTAACAGCAGGACACGTTTTGTCGCGAAGGATATCATTTAGAACCTCCTACTCAAGTTGTCTCAAAGCGCAGTCGCCGCCCCTAAGATACTAACATCAAGTACCGTGCCAGTCGTTTTCTCGTTTCGTCTTCGGAAGCGTATCGTTGTGATGCGTTTGGCAGGTCACCGGTTGCTGGCTTGCAAGACTAACACCTCTGCGATGTACAAACGAATCTCAATACCTCCGTTGGTGTGTTGAGGTTTGCGGATTAGGTTTGCCACAAAGGCACCAAGTACACCAAGCTGCACAAAGAAGCTTTGTGATCCTTTGGGTCTTGGCGTCTTTGTGGCGAACTCTCCTCAACACGCAATTGCACCACTACCTGATTCGGGGTGGTTGGACGATCAGCCGAACGCGAGTAGAATGCGTGGACGCGCCGCGATTGAGTGTGGCGTTCACGGTGAAACGAACAATGACGATGAAATCAAGAATCGGACTCGCTTGCTTTGTAATGTTCTTTGCGCACAACGTGATTCGCGGATTCTCGCTCCAGGGCGCGGTGAACAAAGACGGAGCAGCTACGTTCTCGTTGGCTGATGTCAAGTACTTCCACCGTTACACAACAGCCGATCAACACGAATACACCCCGATCGGACAAGAGGACTTAAACGCATGGACGGATATGGTGACGATTCATCTCTATCGAAAAGCGAAGGACGGCCAAGCCCTTGCAGCCACCGCTAACGCCGTGCTCGAGAACTACAAAGCGAACAAGGCACTGGTCGTTAAGACCGATTCGATTCCCATGACGCAGGACAAGCCTGCAGAGCATTTGATCGTTGTAATCTTTGGCCGCCCCGAGTTTATCGAGGTAGCGTTTGCCAGGTTCCGGATGCACGATGGTCTCGGCACCGCGGTGATCTACTCACATCGGATTTATGGAAAGAAAGTTGGAGACCAGATGAGCGCCTGGCTGGAGAAGAATGGCCCAGCATTGGAGAGGAATCTGATGAAATGGGACGCGATGCCGAAATCTCTCCTTCCCAAGTAGCTCGAATGCTTCTCTTGCACGCAGATCCGGATGCGACGCCTCTCCCCTGGACTTGCATGGAACTCGTTACCTACCCAGATCCAATACTCTTCAAGAGGTCGGAGCCGGTTGAGATAACGAAGGAGCTCCGCGACTTCATCGACCGGATGGGTCTGTTTATGAAGAACGAACTTACCTGGGGAAAGCCCGTCGGTTTGGCTGCACCGCAGGTGGGCAGGAGCGTCCGGGTCTTTATCGCCCTCGATCAGGTTTATATCAATCCGGAACTCACCTTTGTAGAAGAAGCTGGAACGGCAGTTCACGAAGAGGGATGCTACAGTTTGGAAAGAGATCGTTTCGACTACAAGGTGACCAGACATAACGAGATAGTGCTCCAATGGCAGAACAGGAAAGGAAAGCATCGACAGGAAAGGATCACGGGCTTCCGAGCACAGGTGATACAGCACGAGTACGATCACCTTGAAGGCCGGTTGTGCTGCGGAGAACCTGGGCTCTTGAAAGAATCCAATTCGAGCGCCCCACCGCCTTGAGCCCTTAGCCGCTCGCGGGCGATAGACGCTTGTAGCGATGGATCTACTTAGCGTCGAGATCCTCCGCGCTCGACGAATAACCTCGCCCCGCAGCCGAGCTGGCTGCGAAGGAGCAAACATATGTTCCTTCAGTTGCGGTTGACTCTTCCGTTTTCCCTCTTAATGGCCGTGATATGTGCCTCGCTTTCGGCGGCTCAAACGCCTGCTAACGGCCCACCGGAGACCATTGCCATCAAAGTGGGCGAGGGTACGGACCTCGGCTTCGACCTTTCCTCGGACGGGCGGTCCGTCGTGTTCGACCTGCTGGGTCAGCTCTGGCTGGTTCCTGCGGAGGGCGGCAAAGCCCGCCCGATCACCGACGCTGTGCGCGATACCGCCGAAGATCTGGACCCGTCGTTCTCCCCGGATGGCCGCCGCGTGGTGTTTCGCGGGGAGCGAAATGGTCGCACCGGGCTCTGGCTCCTGGACCTTGAGTCCCCACTCCCGCGCCAGCTCACCCAGTTGCCTGACCCCGTGGGCTACGAGGGGAACGCCGCATGGTCCCCGGACGGTCGAGTCATCGCGTTCGCGCGTGCGGTGCCTCATTTAAACGCCCAACGTTGGCGCAGCGATCTCCTGATGCTCGATGTTGCCTCAGGGACTATTCGCCGGCTTTCGATCGCGGGTCTTCCGAATCCAGAGGTGGCCGACCCGATTTGGGTCCGAGGCGGGAGGTACATCGCATTCGTCGCGCGCAACGCCCGAAGCAGACGGGGCGGACGGGTCTGGCTCGTCGCTGCTTCCGGCGGCCAGGCGAGTCCTGTGACTGAAGACTCCGTGCAGGCGCTCGCTCCCTCGTTCACCGCGGACGGCCGGCGCATGGCGTATTTCGCTGCTGACTCGGCTGGCCGGATTCAGGTGTGGGTACAGGAGATCGCCAGCGGGGACATGGCTGCCGGCTCACCAATCCGGGTGACGAACCATGTCGACGTCACACCGACTCGGATCCGCTGGGTTTCGGACGGCAGCGCGTTGCTGTATTCGGCTGACGGCCGCTTGTGGAAGGTCGCCGCGTCCGGCGGCCAACCCAGGGAAATCCAGTTCACAGCCGAGCTCTCACTCACCCGTCCGCGGCGCGCGATCCCACCTGCCCGGTTTCCTGAACCCGGTCACCAGCAACCTGCCAGGGGTTTCATGGGACTGGCTCTCTCGCCGGACGGACGCCGAATTGGGATGCTCGCGCTGGGCAAGCTGTGGATCATACCGGTTGGCGGGAGTCCACGCGCGGTTGCGAACGTTCCGTTTGAAGCAACTTCACTAACGTGGTCATCTGATGGCGCCGAGGTCGCGTGGTGCGCCGGGGTGGCGGGCCAGGAGGATCTGTTCGCGACGGATCTGACGACGGGCGCAACCAGGCGCGTCACCGCGTTGCCTGGTCGCGAAGCAAACCCCGCATATTCTCCCGATGGCCGCCATCTCGCGTTCGTACACGGGCAGGATGACGCAGTGCTGCGCGTGGTGGACGCCAGCGCCAGCAACGTGACGGATCCGGCGCAGACCCGAAACCTGGGATCCATCGGTTTGAACTGGACCAGCCCGCCGCAGTGGAGTCCTGAGTCGGACGGGCTGCTGGTGTCCGGCGGGGCCAATCTGAACGAGCCTAGTCGCGCGACGTTTGTGCCGTTATCGGGCCAGCGGCAAGCGATGGCGCAGTTCCCCGATGCGCCAATCTTTCTACAGTGGACGCCACAGCATAAGATTCTGTTCGTCCGCCACGACCGCCTATGGCAGGCGCCTTTCAATCACACCGGGATGCTGTCCGCCCCGGAGCCGATCGGAAATGACGCGGCGCTCTATCTCTCGTCGTCGCGAGACGGCACTCTGCTCTTCGTCTCCGACGGAGGACTGCGCTTGCGCTCGCCTGATGGCGTGGAACAGAGGGTCGGCTGGCCGATCTCCTACACTCCGGCCATGGCGGAACCGACGCTGATCCGGAACGTTCGGATCATCGATGGAACCGGCGGACCGATGACGGCTCCCCGTGACATCCTGATTGAGCGAGGACGGATCGCCCGGATCGCTCCTGCAGGCAGCCTTTCCACGAGTGGGGCTCAAGTGCTTGATGCTGTCGGGCGCGTCGCCATTCCCGGCCTTATGGATCTGCACGCGCACACATACCGGCCCGACCTGCTTCCCGGTTTCTTGTATTTCGGGGTTACCACCGTGCGCGATCAAGGGTCCTCCATGGCTCCTCTGGTCGCTTATGCGGATGCCATAGCAGCCGGAGTGCTGCCAGGCCCGCGGGTCGGCTACGGCGGCTTTCAGTTTTACAGTGACTGGCCCTTCGACGAGGAACAGGGGCGCGGGATCGAGCCGGAGGCTGATCCGGGCCATATCGAGCGAGCTGTTTCTCTGGCCGAGGCCTTCGGTGCGCAGCACATCAAGACCCGAACGTTCCGACGCTGGGACATCAACGCCCGCATGATCGCTGAAGCACATCGCCGAGGTATGCGAGCGACCGGGCACTGCGCGCACCTATTGCCGCTGGTCGCAGCCGGCATGGACGCGAAGGAGCATATCGGCCTCTGCGAATCGCGGGGCAATACACACATGTATGATGACCTGATCCAACTGTTTCGGGCCGCCGACATCGGGGTAGTACCGACGATCGTCTATCTTGACTTTGCAGTCCGACTCAACGAACGGCCGGCGCTCCTCGATGAGGATGCGGAACTCGCCCAGTTTCTTCCGGTGCGGGAGAACTTCAACTGGATGCTCAATCTGAGTGCTGCGAACCGGCAGCAGTGGGCCCAAGACGCTCAGCACTCGCGCGAAGGGGCGGCCAGGTTGTCGCGCGCCGGGGTGACCATAGGTACTGGGACCGACATCTGGCAAATTCCAATCGGTGTGCACATGGAGCTGCAACAGCTGGTCGCGGCGGGGTTAACTCCGGCGCAGGCTATCCATGCGGCCACGGGCGGCGCCGCACGCATACTGGGCGCGGATAAGGACCTCGGCACCATCGAGGTGGGAAAGTGGGCCGACCTCGTCCTTCTCGACGCCGATCCGCTCGCGGATATTCGTAACTCGCGCCGGATCTGGCAGGTGGTGCACAACGGCCGCCTGGTTGATCGGCCGGCGATACTCAAAGCGGTCAGACCACGATAGCTGCGACACACTGTCAGCCAAGAGACGGAAGGCCAGCGAGAATGCGTAATTCTCGCTGGCCTTCTTGCCAGACCACGTCTCCCTTTTAACTGGGCGTGGGATATTGAATTCCAGTTACGAGAGCAGGCCTCTCCTATCTCCGGTTACCGACGAACGATAATGTGTTGCGGATCTCCATAATGCTTCAGCATCGACCGCATTCACCGTCTCACGCGAGCACCGAACCGCGCATTTGATAAGCGAGTGGTTGGTGGTGTCCTAATTTCAGTTCTCAGCGCGGTCTCTGCGTCTCGGCGCCTTTGCGGTTAGCAGGGTTTCGATGCTATCTAACCGCGGAGACGCTGAGCCGCAGAGGTTACGCGGAGAAAACATTCCAAATTAGGACACTACCGAGTGGTTAACCACATTAGTTAACTGGAACGGAGTTTGGTATGATTCCCGTCTCCGCGGATCGCAGAAACCGTGGAGCATTAGCGACGAGTCGTGCCATGCTCTCACCTATGCGAAGGAGAAACACAATGCACAGCAATCGATCTCTGGTTCTTTTGTTGGTGATGGTTTTCCTCTCAGTTGTTGCGCTGAGTGGCTGCGAAAAGGTAGAGGACGGCAAGACGCCACTCGTCGCAAGTAGCGCCGGCAGCGCTAGCGGAAAGATTCCCGCGACTACTTCTTCGGAAGAGGCGCGGAAAGAATTCCTGCAAGGTCGCGACCTCCAGGAGAAGCTGCTGATACAGGACTCCATCCAACATTTTGACAAGGCACTTTCGCTTGACCCAAGTTTTGCGCTGGCAGAGTTGAACCGTGCGCAGGTAAGCCCGACCGGAAAGGAATTCTTCGATCACTTGAAGAAGGCGGTAAGTCTCTCGGACAAAGCTTCCAATGGCGAGCGACTGCTTATCCTGGGAAATGAGGCAGGCGCAAACGGCAATGCCGCCAAGCAGAAGGAGTATCTCGATCAACTCGTCGCTGCCTATCCCAACGATGAGCGCGCGCACTTCAATCTCGGTGGTTACTACTTCGGCCAGCAGGACATGCCACAGGCCATCGAACACTACAAGAAAGCGACTGAGCTGGCGCCAACTTACTCCACTGCCTTCAATATCCTCGGCTATGCCTATCGACAGAATGCCGATTACGCAAACGCCGAGCAGGCGTTCAAAAAATACATCGAGCTGATTCCCAACGATCCAAATCCATACGACTCCTACGCGGAGTTGCTGCTGAAGATGGGCAGGTTTGATGAGTCGATCGCGCAATACCAGAAGGCGTTGACGATCGATTCAAACTTCATCAACTCCCACCAGGGGATCGCCGCCGCGTTGATGTATCAGGGCAAACCTGACCAGGCGGCGGCTGAACTACAGAAGCTCACCAGCAAGGCGAGGAGCGATGCCGAACGCCGCACGGCGTTGTTTGCTCAGACTGTGGTCGACGTCGACTCCGGTAAGATGGACAAAGCGCTTGAAGATATGGACAAGCAATATGCGCTGGGCGAGAAAACCAATGACGTTCCGGCAATGACTGGCGATCTGCAATTCAAAGGAAACATCTTGCTGGAACTGGGGAAGCCTGATGAGGCCAAGGCGCTTTACGAACGTGGATTGAAGATGACTGAAGACTCAAACCTCTCGCAGGAGATCAAGGACAACGCAAAACGCTTCAACCACTACAACCTGGCTCGAGTTGCGCTCGCGAAGAAAGACCTGGCAACTGCAAAGACGGAAGCGGAAACATTCCGGCAAGGCACTGAATCCTTGAAGAATCCCTTCCAAAAAAAATTAGCTCACGAGCTGATGGGATTGATCGCCCTTGAGGCAAAGGATTACGACAAGGCTGTAACTGAACTCCAACAAGCTAACCAGCAAAACCCTTACGACCTTTATCAATTGTGTCGAGCTTATCAGGGCAAAGGCGACACGGGGAAGGCGAAGGAGTTTTGCACGAAGGCTAATGCCTTCAATTCACTGCCGCAACTCAACCTTGCCTTCGTAAGAATGAAAGCCGCCAAAGCCTGACGGCATGAGGGCCTGACGTAGTGAGACCGGTGTCAGAGCGCCGTCCGCGGCGCTCTGACAGAGCCGCGTATGCTAGCTGAAGGCATCGGCGCTCAAGGGCGTGAGCAAGAAACTAAAGGAATGAAGGCGAGGGGGCTTAAGGGGTCGCCCTCTGACTAGCCATTGCCGCGTAGGAATTGCATTGCCCGGAAGATTGGAGTGAATGCCATCCAGGACAAAACGCATCGTTGGTCACTCGAGTGTCACTGTCTTTGAGAGGAACGTGCATCCCTTCAGGCAAAGCGATAGAGCGAGCCTTTGCGGTTTGGAGAATGAAGCCCCTACAATTCTTCCTACAGTCGAGAAAGCTCATAACATCGCGATGCTTGTAACCCAGTTCAGTAGAGTATTTGCCGGGGTGGTGGAATGGCAGACACAGAGGACTTAAAATCCTCTGGCCCACAAGGCCGTGCGGGTTCGAGTCCCGCCCTCGGCATAGTAGAATCAAGGGCTTACGACGATTAATTGATTAATCGTCGCAAGCCCTTTTTGTTGTTTGTGTAATTCCTGTGTAATCTTCAGCAGGATTCAAACCAGTCATAAGACATTGGTGATGGTGGAGCGATACTCCGACTCAAGGTCCATGTCTCGAGTCGTAACGCCTCCGCTCTTTAGCTGCCTTTGGCGTGCCTGTCTTTTTACGATGCCACTTTGCCTCGGGCTGTCGTGATAGGATATCTCGACATGTAACGATAAACTGCAAAACAGTAACACTGGACACCGGCGATCCCTTGTGAGCGATTCGTCTTATGGCGGCGGAAGGCAAAGTTCGCGGCGACTATTTTCATTCAGAAGGCGAAATGGAAGGAACCAGTGATGAGATATCTGGCAACACTGCTGATGGCTTTGGTTAGCATGACGACGCCATCGCCTTTCGAATCTTCGAGCGCAGGCTCTTCCCGAGGAAAGCCGCGGCAGGACTTCGTCGGACCTATTACTAAACTGATAATGCACAGCGAGCCTGACGACTACGTCGGTGGGGGTCAGAATTATCTATACACGCCGGCGAACGGCGTTTTCTCGACTAGAGCATCCGACTTCACTGGTGACGGGGTTGTGGATAATGTCCAGATAAACTTTCAACAACCTGGAGGAACTGAGTTTTGGTTCTTGACCTTTGGCGCTGACAAGCTGGGTAGAAACCTGACTCCGGGCTTTTACTACAGTGGCGAGAGGACTCCCTTCGCGCGAGTTGGACATCCGGGCCTGGACATTGGTGGAAATGGAAGGGGCTGTAACGGTCTGAGCGGAAAATTCATCGTGCTCGATGCGAGTTTCGACTACTCGGGGTTGTCTCCAAGCATCCGCAGCTTCGCGGCCAGATTCGAACAGCATTGCGAAGGCGGACCCAAAGCCCTATTTGGCGAGATCTATATCAACTACACTCCGACTACGACCATTGAGCTGGAACGGTCAGAGGCCGTCGGTGGGGAAGAAGTAGTCGCGACCGTCAGCCTCAACGCCGCGGCACCAGCTGGCGGCGCCAAAGTCAGGCTTTCGAGCAGTAATAGCGGGTTGGCGAGCGGCCCGCTCAGCATTCAGATTCCGGAGGGAACGACAAGCACAACGTTAACCGTCTCAACCAGGGCTATGAAAGCAAGGCCCAGCGTTGACATAGTTTCCACTTATCAAGGTGTATCTAGTATTGCAACTCTGAACGTGAAGCCCCCTTGGCAGCCCCATTACTCCTTATCCCTCCATCGAGACGCTGGCAGCTCGGAACCCGCGTTTGATCGATCGTTTACGCAGCAGGACGGGCAGTTTTTCGCCGTTACATTTTTTTCGTCCGACGACGACCCCAACTTCTTGAGCGTCACATTCGCGGGAATGGAGAACTGGAACCTCTGGTTCTCAACTGCTCAGCTTGGCATTCCGATGCAGCCCGGGTCCTATCCGAAGGCGTTGAGGGCGTCGTTTGCGCCTCCGGGCCATCCGGGTCTTGACGTCTCAGGAAATGGTTCGGGATGCAACGAACTGAAGGGCAAGTTTACCGTCTTCGAGACTGTTCTGGATCACACAATCACACCCGCTCAGGTTGTGAGCTTTTCAGGGAAGTTCAAACAGTTTTGCGAAAAGCGCCCTCCGGCTCTTACCGGATCTATCTTTTTCAATTCGAGCGAAGAACCTTCGGGACCTGCGCTGGGCTTCTGCATACAAGACAGTAGTACGAGAAGCAGCCTTCTCGTCGATACGGCTACGGGCGACTATTTGCTGGTTAGATGCGGACCCGATGGATTCACGCTTAGCGGTACCGGAATCCTGACGAACAATGGTAAGAAGTTTGCGCTCGAGGACAAAGGGCCTGATCGCATCGTGGTGGCCAGTTTCAACAGGCACAAAAACACCGGAACAGCATCAGTGCAGATGTTGTCCCCCTTCTCGAGCAACCTAACGATTACGGATAAGAACACCAAAGACAACACCTGCTCCTGCCAATGACCCAACGGTCGCCGTTCGGGTGTTGGTAAAGTTCGAAGAAGCCCATGTGTGAAGAAGACCGGGACGTTGCAGGATGAGGCAGTATTGGCGGAGTGGTCGCCGGGGTGCAGGTTGGTAACCGGTTCCCGCGTTATCTGCCGGAGAGTAGGAGTGATGTCGAGAGGGCAGACAGGTCGACCGCTCGACATCAGACTCCGCTAAGCTCAAACACCTTTAGCGGCCAGCTTGTGGAGTGTCGAACTGGAAAGCTCGAAGGTCTCGACCTTGGGAGTTCCATCCACTACTTTGGCCAGGATCTTCAGTATCTCTGGATACCCCGCACGGTTGTAATTCTCCGCGTTCTCTTTCGTCTCCCAGATGCTGATTCCTAGTGCTTCCGAGCGCTCCGGGGCGACAAAGGTGATCTCATCACGAAATCCCGGCTGCTTGCGCAGCAGCGGGAGAATTTCGTTCTCGATTAAGCGGTTGAATTCTGGCGCAGAATTCGCCTTCAGTTTCATACTTACAGTGCGTGTAAACATTGTTGGCTCCTTTGAAAAGATGAGCTGTTGGATTCAGATGGACTGGATAATTCCAGAGAAGCTGAAGAAGGGAGTGAGCTGGGCTCGATTCTCAACAACGCTACGCCAAATGGACGGCAATGTCAAAGAAGGCCGGGGTAGGGCGTGATGTGTTTGCGGATTGAGTGCCTCCGTTACTTCACTGCCGTCAGAGGTGGGCGAAAAAAGGGGGCGGCAGATCATATCTTACGGATTGCCCGCACCGGTTGCCTCATCCCAATCCTCTATGAGTCGCATCGTTGAACTGCCGGCCAAGCCATTGTCTTGCGCTGGTTGAGCGTCTGCGCAAGACTAGACTATGCGGCCGGTTCTACGGCGTCGTTTCATGCAACGTTATATCGGCCTACACCATCGCAGATGCAGAGGCTGATCGTCCAAGGGGAGTGTGCGACATGATTTCAGCAAAACCTTTCGCGTTGATCGTATGCCTTACGGTCATTATCGGCATGTTGCCGGCTGGCGCCGGAGCGTTGGCGCAGCAGACCGTTCAGTCGCGTACAGTCAGACCAGCCGGTGTGTCGGGTGAGTTGCTCGATATACTGAATGCCAATGATGGAAAGACCGATACGCGAGCAACCTCCGGCAAGACCGACTATGTTGGCATGAGTGTCACAATAGACGCGGGAGGCTTGCAGAATATTATCGGCGTAAAGCAAGACTGTGGGCCGTGGGCGACTCACTATCCGGGAGCGTATAAGATTGAAGTCGCCGAGTCGCTTTCCGGGCCCTGGATGACCGCATTCGAGGGACCCGGCCAGCGCGGTGAAAGCCGCGCGGAGTTTCCCGCGATTCTGGCGCGTTATGTTCGGATAACCGCAATTGCAAAGAACACTACATATCGAGAGGACTGGTCGATCGCCGAATTGAAGCTGGGAGTCGATCCCGGACAAACCCCGCGCAGAATCCCAGCACGGCCTGAGCGAACGCCTGAGGCTGCTCCTCCTGCGACAGCGGCCAGAACGCTTAAGGATCTCGCTTTTGCGACCGACAAGAATTCCGACACACGTGCAAGTAGTGGCACGCCAGATTATCAAGGGATGTCGATCATCATCGATCTCGGAGGCGAGTACGAACTGTCGCGCGTCGTGCAGCTTCATGGGCGATGGGCCGAGGACTATCCGGCTGAATACAAAATCGAAGTAAGCAGGCAGCGAAACGAGAGCAGGTTCCGCGAGGCATGGCGCGGTCCGGGAAAGGCAGGCCGCAGCGTAGCCCGATTCGAGCCGGTTACGACTCGGTATATCCGTATCACCGCGCTTCGAAATAGAGATAGTAATCACTGGTGGTCGATAGCTGAGGTTCGTACCAACCGCGATCCAGACGTAGTTGAGGACGAGGATGATGGCCGGCTCGCCCGCCAAATAAGAAGCGTAACCTCGCGAGGCTTCTCAAACGACGCCGGCGTCGCGGATGATAACAACACGACTCGCTCCACAACAAACAAGGCCAATTATGCGGGGAGCTGGCTGCAAGCGGACCTGGGTGGAAGCTACACAGTTTCAAAGGTTGTGCTGTTCCACGAGCCCGATCGCGAAGATTACCCACGCCGTTACAAAATTGACGTGAGCTCGGATGGCGGACAGTGGCAAACCGTGTTTGAAGGTCGGGGGGAACCTGGTCGATCTGGGGCAACCTTCAATCCAGTTCGCGCTAGGTTCGTCCGTATCACGGCGATCGCTGAGCGTGATACTCAACACTGGTGGTCGATCTACAGGC
Organism: Blastocatellia bacterium; assembly: GCA_035558335.1. GTDB lineage: Bacteria > Acidobacteriota > Blastocatellia > UBA7656 > UBA7656 > Onstottus_B. The sequence continues at coordinate 19,492 of DATMCM010000656.1, forward strand.
TTAAGATATCGGGATAGTCGGTGAAAAAGGGATGCCGCCAATAGAACCGGCTGTGGTCACGCAAGATAACCAGCGTCAGTGATCTACTTCTCGCCACTTCGAGAGTGCGCGCTGCGCAAGTCTGAAGGCCAGCATATCCCTGCCCGAAATGCCACTCGTTACTACCATCCCGGCGGGACCCTAAACCAACCGTCGTCGGTCTGGTGACCGGCCAGGAGATTGAAGGGCCGCTGCGCGTCATGTCGGTCAACAACCTCGAGAGTTTCCGGCGCGCGGAACTCAATGGCAGGGGCGCCTGCGCCAGCTGCTATAAGGCCAAGCAGGCACCCCGAAATCTTCTCTCAGGTCCATTTATCATCAGGTCAACTGAATGAACCTGGCTACCGATGGAACACCATCGCTGCTGATGATGAACAACATGTAAAACCCTCGCGGAGCCGTGGCGTGCGGATGCCAGCCGTTGGGCGCCGTAGCGTACAACGAGTTCTCACCCGCATAGTTGAACAACAATTGGATTACCCGCTGCTCGCTGTCGGTGTTGTGCGTGGGCGCCATAGGCCGAACGAGTACCACGTTTGTGATGTCATAAGCTCCCGGCGAACAGATTTCAAACTCCCCACCAGTGTGAACCGTGTCTGGCAACGAAGTGATCTCAGGCCGCGCGCCTTTGAACAAGTAAGGCGGACTGAAAACCTCGATAGTGTTGTTGTGCCAGCCGCAGGTCATCACTTCGCCGGTCGGCAGCAGCAGCGCGTGCGAGTGATATTTCCGCTCGCTTGGCTGCTCATCCATCTCCGACCACACATTCGTCGAGGGGTTGAAGATCCAACTGGGTTCGCCTGCGGGCGCGCCGCCTGACACGAACAGCGTTCCGTCCGGCAGCAACACCGGGTTTACGTTGACTCGCGAGGTTGGCTGTACCTGTCCGGTCGCCATCGGAAGCGGGAATGCGGGTTGCCAGAACGGGGACAGATGCGAGAGGTTGATGATCTGATAAGTCCGGCTCTTGTTCGGGTTACCTCCACCGACAATCATCACCTGCGCGAATGGAAACGTGGGACTCAGCAAGAGTACGGACATGCCCTTAGTGCGGTCGTTCGGGTCGAGATTGGTCCACGCGCCTGCAAGGGAGTTTGTGTTGTCGAACTCGAAGTACCCGGACGGCTCATTTGTAGGATCGTCGTCCGGACTCGAACCGCTGCTTCTGAATCCGACCGGCGCGAAAAATATTTCGCCTCCCGGCAGCAGATGCAGACCCGGATACCGCGGGTTGAATGCTCGGTCCGCCGGTGTGGTAATCAGCGAGAACTGACCGGTCGCTTCTTCATAGATCTCCATCGGGTTACGATCGGACGCGATCAACACGCGTCCCGGCACGTCTCCAAGTGTGACAAGCGTGGGGTACCAGCGATCGCGATGCATGAATGTACGATTGTTGAGGTTGTCTTTTGTGAAGCTCCAAGTCCCGGCGGGTCCATTCGTTGGGTCGAATAGCCAGCCGAAGTTGGGGTGGGGCGTGTCACCGAGATCGCCGCCGCCACCAACCGCTAGAAGCCTTCCATCCGACAAGAACGAGTGTCCGGAACAATAGAGGTTGTCGGTGGGAGGCGCGGGCACCCGGATCTCAACTGTCGCCCTGTTGAACGGGTTCCACAACGGGGT
>DATMCM010000657.1:0-2531 GCA_035558335.1 Blastocatellia bacterium
CGGGCGTGGGAAGGGCGCTTTCGCGCCGCCTGCCAGCTCAATACACGGCGGACAGAAGTTAAGCGAGACCGTGCGCGCGCGCGGCACGGCCGAGCGCAAGATAGGGAAGAAGCGATTCTGGCTTCGAGATGACGTCTGGACGGATAACGACTACAGGCCGGAAAAAGAGATGCCAATGGTCCCGATCGTGCGTGACAGCGACGTGTTTAAGGAATTGATTGGCAAGCGTCCGAGCCTTAAAGGTTATTTGACCGCGTTTGCCGAGAACGAACGCGCGATAGTCGTTTACAAGGGAACGATCTACAAACTCATTCCCCAGCAGGAAAGCAAGTGAGGATCGACGTAGCGCACGCTGCCAGCTTGCGATCTGTCCGAGCTGTGTTGCCGGATCGCAAGCTGGCAGCGTGCGCTACACTATTCCTCCATCCTCGATCTTCGAATCGTCACCCGTCAATTATTCATCCCATCTGCGAAGTGTGAGTTGGCTCGATCTTGTACATAACGCGAACCTCGCCTTGCTGACGGTAGGGATACTTATCTACGCCCATGTACTTCTTGGCCATCTTGTCGATGTGCTGGTCCGCGCCGTCTTCGGTGATCTCGGCCACGCGGCCGCGCACTTCAAGGTACCGATAAGGATTGTCGGGATCCATCACCGAAAGCGACACCGCCGAGTTCTTACTCATGTTCTTGTCCTTTCGGCGGCCCCGTGCGGAATTGACAATCACGTGCTTGCCGTCGAAGTCTACCCAGACCGGCGTCACTTGCGGAGTGCCGTCCGGCATCACCGTGGCCAGACTCGCGAAGGCTTTCTTTTGGAAGAGGTCCTTATAGTTCTCGGGAATTACTTGCGCCATGTTTCCTCCTGCGTGGTAGCGCAAACCTTAGTTTGCGGCTGATTGTGTTACTCATAATTCCATGAGCGACTGAAGTGACAGCCTAAAGTCTGTATTACTTCGGAGTCAACTCAACCGGCAGCCCGTCGCCCCAACCGTATTTCTCTCGCGCTAACGCTTGAGCCGCGAGCCAGGCTTTGCGGTCCTGATTGTAGTCCAGCACTCGCGCGGTAGCTTCAAAGCTGCTCTTTCCAAGACGAATGCGAACGCGCGGATCGCGTTTGATGTTCTTCACCCACTGAGTCTCATGCAGGTGCTCGGCGAGAATGTAGAACCTGCCTTGCGACTCGATGAACCAGATTTCGATCTCGCGGGGCTCGCCGCCGACGCGACCGGTCGTGGTGAGATAGAGGAATTTGAGCTCCGAGCTTTGTTCGAGAGTGGACATCATTTGGCAGACTGTCGAACATTCTAACCGGCGCCTGGCTTGCACGCGAAGCGACTTGCGCGGTCACCGGGACAGCGCGGAAAAAAGCCCGCCACTAAGGCGCAAAGACACAAAGTTCCACAAATCCTGTTCGTGAACCTTCGTGACTTCGTGCCTTTGTGGCGATCAATTCCCCTACCTCCACATCCTATTCCACGAGCAGGCGCTTCCTTGACTTGCTCGCGTTTGCGCTCGTACGCTCAGCAACGAGGTTGAAACGATGAGTGAATCGGTGAAGCTTGACGCGCTTGCGGTGGGCGCTCATCCGGATGACGTGGAGTTCTCGTGCGGCGGTACGCTGATAAAACTCGTCTCGCTTGGCTACCGAATAGGCGTGCTGGACATGGCGCGAGGCGAGCTCGGCACTCGCGGCACCGGAGAGATCCGCGCTCAGGAAGCGCAAGCCGCCGCCCATGCTATGGGGCTTGCGCTGCGAGACAATCTCGAGCTGCCTGATGGGCACATCTGGCTCACCGAGGATTCGCGAGTGAGAATGGCGCGCAAGATCCGCCTCTACCGGCCTACGGTGATCTTCACCCACTTCTGGGAAGATCCGCATCCCGATCACGTTCACACTTGTCAGATAGTACGCGAGGCAGCCCACGTCGCCGGCCTGGCAAAGTACGACGCCGAGGAAGGTCAGGAACGATTTCGCCCGCAAACCGTTGCGCACTTCATGTTCCCTCGCACCGTGTCGCCGACGTTCGTTGTAGACATCAGCCAGTTCGCCGACCAGAAGCAAAAAGCAGTTGCTTCCTACCGCTCGCAACTCTATAACCCGCAAAGCAAGGAACCCGAGACCGCCCTCAGCTCAGAGGCATTTCTTCGTCGGCTTGAAACGCGCCAGCGATTCTTTGGCTCGCTGATTGGCGTGGACAGCGCCGAGGCGTTCGTCGTTCGCGAAGCGCTGAACGTCACCGACCCGATCGAGCTACTCTCGCGAAGGATGAACATGTACTCTTGAAAAGAAGTTACTGTACGGGCGTCCCTCCGTGGGCGCCCCTTTTTACGCGACGCCCGACAGAAATGAGGAGGGGCGCCCACGGAGGGACGCCGGTACGGTACGCCTGACTTCTGATTCCTGGCCTATGAACATCGGAATCACATGTTATCCGTCGTACGGCGGGAGCGGCATAGTGGGCGCCGAGCTGGGACTCGAGCTTGCGCGGCGCGGACACGAGGTTCACTTCGTCAGCTACGCGCCCCCG
>DATMCM010000658.1:0-2368 GCA_035558335.1 Blastocatellia bacterium
AGCTACGTTGTTGATATGCATCTCGTCCTCGACAATCCAGCCTGCGAAAAAACCTGCAATCATCGGTCCAGGATGAAGGTTGCGCGCCACCATCATCACCGAATTGGGGTTTGTGAACAACTCGCGGCGATAGGCGTCGTATCCCCACCTGTTCAGCCCGCTCATCTCTTCGATCTCAACCACTTCGATCAAGTCCTGCTCGCCCATCGGTTCGATAAGATAAGAGTGGTACATGGCAGCGTACTGCTCGCTTGACATGTCGCTCAGTGACAACTTAGCACCTCCCGTATCAAAGGGAATGCGCCGGTAGCAGGGCCATTAGATCGCAGCCTCTACTCTTGGCGGCGCACCCGCCCGATCTTCGAGCTCAGCAGCCCTTTCGCAAGCTTGATCTCTGCGTCAGCGGGTCTGACGTAGCAGGCTGTTACATTCTCCGCGCTTCCCGACTCGCCGTTGATGTATTTAACAAGGGCCAGCCGCGCGATCGTTTCGGCCAATGAAACTTCTGGACCCTGAATCGTCCACGATCGAGAGCGCTCCTGTCTATCCTCTTGTCGCATTTCGGCGCCTAGCCGCATGATTTCTTCTTCATTGGCAACGGCCGCATTTCCAACAAAAACTAACTTCCCCGCATTCCTCACAGCCTCGAGCGCGACGCGGAATGTTGACACACGTGGTTCGTTCGTCGGAATGAGTCCGCCCTCGCGGTCGATTGAGAACAACTGCGAATAGACTTGCCCCTTGTAGGCGTTCACGAGCGCAACCACCAATCGAGCGGATGCTGCGGTCGCCGCTGCCGCTTCTAGCGACGTGACACCTACCATAGGCCTATTGGCTGCGGTCGCGAAGCCTTTCGCCGCTGCCAAACCCACTCGAAGCCCCGTAAATCCGCCTGGTCCAACGCACACCGCAAACAAATCGATGTCTTGAACCGTAAGCCCCGCGTCCCAAAGCAGCCGATCTATCTCGATCCATAACTTCTCAGAGCGCCTTTCGTCGACTTCGTCGGTTAGCAGACTCACAACCTCGCCATTTCGCGTTACACATAAGCCCATCTCCGTTGAGGAAGTTTCTATGGCGAGGGTGATGGGTGCCATCTTTGTGCTATGGTTCAAATCGGGCCGCCGCTCGAGAGATTATGAGCGGCTCAACCTTTTGATGCTCCAGTGAATGACTCACCAAGTTTGACCTCTCAATCGCGAATTATATATTCTGCATAAGGCTCGAACAACCTCAGCGGACAAACCCGAGTTCACACGCGCGGCAGTTCCGGGCGCAAGCCCGTCTCCGAAAAGCGCAGAGCCTGATGTTCGCGGATAATCTTATGCAACAACCTACGCCAATGCTAAGGCAATACCAGGCGATCAAAGTCCAGCATCCAGGGACTCTGCTCTTTTTTCGCCTTGGAGACTTTTACGAGCTGTTCTTCGAAGACGCGGTGATTGGCGCCAAGGAGCTCGAGATTACGTTGACGGCGCGTCACCGGGAACGTGGAAACCCCGTGCCCATGTGCGGAGTACCTTATCACGCTGCCACCGGGTACATCGCAAAGCTCGTCCGCAAGGGCTACCGCGTCGCGATATGCGAACAAACCGAGGACGCTAAGAAGACCACAACTCTTGTCCGGCGCGAAGTCGTTCGCATAATCACGCCCGGCACAACAATCGACTCTCAACTGCTTGAGGCGCGAGAGAACAACTATCTCGCTTCAGTGTTTGGAACGGGTTCTGGGATGGCCGCGGCTTTCCTCGACCTTTCGACGGGCGAGTTTCTCGCCACGGAGTTCGCCGGCGATCAGGCGTGGGAACGGGTGCTCGAGCAACTCGACTGCTTCAATCCGCGCGAGATCATCTTCCCGAAGTCGCTCGAGCCGTTGTTCAACGCTCCGAGCCAACTCGGCGAGCAGCCGACCGTTGACACTCCACCTTCTTCATTTGTGGTTGCAGGTCGGCAGCCGTCGCTTACTCCGCTGGATGACTGGTCATTTCAGATCGATCGGGCTAGTGAGCTGTTGCAGACTCAATTCGGCGTCGTATCACTTGAAGGTTTTGGGCTAAATGGTCGTCACCTGGCAGTAGCAGCAGCCGGCGCCGCGCTTCACTACGCACGGGAAACGCAAAAACAGGAAGCAAGCCATATCAGCGGACTCTCCTATTTCGAGCCAGGCGATTATCTGATTCTTGATTCTCCGACGGTGCGGAATCTCGAGCTCACCGAGGCGCTCGACGGCTCACGTGCGCGCACCCTCCTGGGAGTGATCGACGAGACTGTTACCGGAATGGGTTCCCGGTTCTTGAAGCAGTGGTTGCTACGTCCTTCGATGAAGATCGGCGAGTTGAACGCAAGACTCGATTCAGTGGAAGAGCTG
>DATMCM010000659.1:0-2639 GCA_035558335.1 Blastocatellia bacterium
ACACTCCACTAGTTTCTGGTTGGCGCTGTGAGATCTAGCAAACATCGGATGTCCTTAGCCCGACTCACGGGAACGGAATTCAGTTCTGCTCGTGTACAGGCGGCCACGGAGAGCCGCCCGCACGCGCCGCCAATCCGATCGTTACAACCAGAAACTAGAAACCAGAAACCAGAAACCTGCAAGTGATTCCCGCGTGAGTTGGGTTAAGGACATCCGATGTTTGTGAGATCTCACAGCGCCAAACCAGAAACCAGAAACCAGAAACCAGAAACCGGAGACTCCAAACCAGAAACCTACAAGTGGTTCGTCGTGGCCATGCTCTGGTTCGTGTGCTTCTTCAATTACGCGGACCGGCAAGCCATCTTTTCTGTTTTTGAGCCGCTCAAATCGGAGATGAACTTGAGCGATGTGCAGTTGGGGATCGTCGGCGCGTGCTTCATGTGGGTCTACGCGGCTATCGGGCCGGTCGCCGGCTTGATAGGCGATCGCTTCAAGCGCAAGCCACTGATCATCGGCGGGCTGGTCTTCTGGTCGTTGATCACAGTTGCGACGGCGCTCTCCACCAGGTACTCGCATCTAGTATTGTTCCGCGCTCTCGAAGGCTTCGGCGAAGCGTTCTACTTCCCCGCCTCGATGTCGATGTTGAGCGACTACCACGCAGCCGATACGCGGTCGCGCGCGATGTCGATTCATCAATCGAGCGTCTATGCTGGAACAATCGCAGGAGGAAGCGTCGCGGGAGTGCTCGGCCAGCATTACGGTTGGCGTTCGAGCTTCTACCTCTTCGGATCGCTGGGAATATTGCTGGGAGTCGCGCTGTTGCTTTTGCTGCGCGAACCCGCCCGCGAGTCATCGAGCGCGAACCCTACCAGCAATCGGCAATCGGCAATCTGCGATTCTCACCCGCTCATCGAACTGTTCTCCAACCCGATGGTGCGAATACTTACGTTGGTGTTTATCGGGGCCAACTTCGTAGCAATGATCTTTCTGACGTGGATGCCGTCATTCCTCTATCGCAAATTCAATCTGAGCCTGGCGCTGGCGGGCATAAGCGCAACGGCTTATTTGCAGATCGCATCGGTGCTGGGAGTTCTCACCGGCGGCGTTCTTGCGGACAAGCTCGCGAGACGAACCGGCCGAGGCAGGATGTTGACTCAGGCGTTAGGGCTCACGCTTGGCGTTCCATTCATCTTTCTCGCAGGTTGGACGATTTCAGTGCCTGTCGTGATTGTCGCGTTGATTGGGTTCGGCTATTTCAAAGGGCTCTACGATGCGAACATTTGGGCCTCGCTTCACGACGTGGTTCGACCGGAGCGGCGCGCGGCTGCGGTTGGGTTCATGAACTCACTTGGCTGGATCGGCGGCGGGGTCGCTCCGGTAGCGATAGCCGCCGCAAGCGAGCGCTTCGGGATGAGCGCGTGCATCAGCGCGAACTCGGTTATTTATCTTCTAATCGCCGTGTTGTTGTTCTTCGGCATTCAGAAGTACCTGCCTCGAATCGCAGCGAATCCAGTCGCCGTTCCCGCGATCTCATCCAGCCTGGTCAATGAGTAGAAGGAAACGCGCCGATCGCGAACCAGCTTGATTAATGAGATGGAGCGTCAGAAAATCCTGTTCGTCAAACATCCAGAGAGGTGAGCAGATGAGTGAGAATAATGGATTCAGCTTTATCGAAATATCGCGTAGATCTTTTTTGGCAAGTTCCCTAATGGCTCTTCCTGCGGTTGCGTTAGCTTCCAAGCCTGAACAGAACTGGCCGGGATTTCGGGGACCCGGAGCGCAGGGCGTCGCAGACGGCTATCCGACACGGGTAGCGTGGAATGCTGACCCATCGGCGGGGAAGGTCTCGGGAGTTTCGTGGCGCGCTGAGATTCCAGGACTCGGGCACTCGAGCCCGATAATCTGGGGCGACCGGATTTATGTTGGTACCGCGGTTCGCCTTTCCGGAAAAGCGCCTTTGCGCATCGGCTACTACGGCGACGTCAAGGCCGCTCAGGACAACGACGAACAGAAATGGATGATTCTGTGTTTTGAGAAGAAGTCCGGAAAGAAACGCTGGGAACGAACTATTCGCACGAGTAAACCGTTGACCGAGCGGCACGAGAAATCAACCCACGCGAATACGACGCTCATAACCGACGGTCAGCGGCTTGTAGCATTCTTCGGGTCAGAAGGACTGTATTGTTTTGATCTCGACGGCAAGGAGCTTTGGCGCAAAGACCTGGGAGTCATCAACAATAGCTGGCACGGCATTGGCTGGGGTTACAGCAGTTCTCCGGCGCTTTACCGGGATCGCATCGTGCTGCTTTGCGACGATCCGAAGAACCCATTCGTGGCGGCCTTCAGTCTTTCGAACGGGAATGAACTGTGGCGAACATCACGCAACGGTGCGTCCGAGGGGAGCTGGGGGACGCCGTTGATCCACAACGACGGCACGCGAACGCAAGTCGTCACTAATGGATGGCCGTACGTCGTCTCGTATGATCTGGAAACCGGCAAGGAGCTCTGGCGCTTGCGCAGCGGCGGGGACATTCCGATTCCGACTCCGTTTGTCGCGGATGGACTGATCGTCGTTTCGAACGCGCACGGAGGGAAAGCGCCGCTGTTCGCTATTCGCCCGACCGCTCGGGGCGACATCT
>DATMCM010000660.1:0-8266 GCA_035558335.1 Blastocatellia bacterium
AAAACGCTTGAGTTCGTCCTCCCCGGGGCTTGCCGTGCGGGAGGGTTGAGTGCTGACAGTTGTGTCCTCACCGGTTTGGTTGAGGATCGCGCTAGGATCCACGCCGAGAAACATCGCGACCAGCAGAATGACCACAGTGCCAAGACCGCCGCCAATTGCGAGACCGCCGCGCGAGACGCCTCTACGGTCTTCTACGTTTTCGCTTTCGCGTCGTCCTTTCCACAGCATAATCCCTAATCCAATCGATCAGTTCTCGTGGGAACATACACACTGATTCCAGTCCTGCAATCAGTGTTCCGTAAGAGCCAATCATCGCTCGCGAGAGGAGAACGCTGGAAGCATTGCGTTCCCTGTTATCCCTCGCCCTCAATCGGCTGGCCAGCGATCAAAGGATAGACAACCCCGGCGATAGCGGCGCCAAGGATTGGAGCTACCCAGAAGAGCCAGAGTTGCGAGAGTGCCCATCCTCCCACGAAAACCGCCGGCCCCGTGCTGCGCGCCGGATTGACCGAAGTGTTAGTTACCGGAATGCCGATGAGATGAATAAGCGTCAAACCAAGTCCGATTGCTATGGGTGCGAACCCGGCCGGGGCGCGTGAATCCGTCGACCCCAGAATGATTATCAAGAAAAAGTAGGTGAGTACGACTTCAGCGACCAGGCAAGCAAGCAAGCTATAGCCGCCCGGCGAGTGTGTTTCGTATCCATTCGATGCAAATCCGCCGGCGACATCGAATCCGGGCTTGCCGCTCGCGATTATGTACAAGACGCCCGCTCCTGCTATGGCCCCCAGGACTTGCGCGACGATGTAGGGCAGCAGTTCGGAAGCGGGAAAGCGCTTGCCAACAACGAGACCAACAGAGACCGCGGGGTTCAGATGACACCCCGAGATGTGCCCGATCGCAAAGGCCATCGTCAGGACGGTCAACCCGAACGCCAGCGCCACGCCGGCGAACCCGATGCCTAACCCCGGAAATGCTGCCGCCAGCACGGCGCTTCCGCAGCCTCCGAAGACCAGCCAAAACGTCCCGATGAATTCCGCACTCGCCCTCTTTGGTAGTGACGCTTGAGCCATTTCACCCTCCTTTTAGCCGGACGCCTCGGTACGTCCAGACCCCAGTTAGTCTTCATGTAGGTTGAAACCGCGACTGTCGTATTGCGACGAAAAGAGAGTCGAAGATGACGGCAGACTCGCTCACGAAACGGGTCGGCCGCGCATCTTGCAGATCAAAGTTGGATCGGCTCTAAAGAGCCCGTTGCAATACGAGCACCGGTCTACTTCACGAGATTCTATAGTGACGCCTTGAGTAGTACACTTCCGAGCGATTTTTTTGATCAGAACGTGACTGCTTGTGATGATTGGCGCAAAGCCTGACTTGGCGACAGCTCAGCCATCCCCGAGAATCAACTTGGCGATCGTTTGAAGCTGCATATTCGATGTGCCTTCGTAGATCTTTCCGATCTTTGCGTCGCGGTAGTACTTCTCAACCGGATAGTCTTTCGTGTAGCCGTAGCCACCATATAGTTCGACTACTTGTGACGTCACGCGTTCGGTGACTTGCGAGGTGAACAGCTTGGCCATCGCAGCTTGCTTGACGAAGTCTTCGCCGGCGTCCTTCATCCGCGCCGCGTTGTAGACCATAAGCCGAGCAGCTTCGAGTTCGGTCGCGATCTGCGCGATTTGGAACTGCACGCCCTGAAACTTTGCGATCGCACTCCCGAACTGCCGTCGTTCTTTTGTATAGTTGATTCCGTACTCGATCGCACCTTGAGCCACACCGACCATTTGAGCGCCGATTCCGATGCGCCCTTCGTTTAGGGTCTCGATCGCGATCTTGTAGCCCTTCCCGACTTCGCCAAGAACGTTTTCCCTCTTAACCGCGCAATCCTCGAGGATCAGCTCGCAAGTAGAGCTCGCGCGAATGCCGAGCTTGTTCTCTTTCTTACCGACCGAGAAGCCGGGAAAATCGCGTTCGACAAGAAAAGCAGTGATGCCGCGATAGCCTTTGTCCGGCGCGACGTTGGCGAAGACGACAAACAAGCCGGCTTCGGCGCCGTTGGTTATCCAAAGCTTGCGACCGTTCAAAACGAAGTGACCGCCCCTGTCTTCCCCCCTGGTTGCAAGCGCAAACGCATCGCTCCCCGAGCTCGCTTCCGACAGCGCGTATGCCCCGACCATATCAGCCGACAGCCGCGCGAAGTACTTCTTCTTCTGTTCTTCGTTTCCCCAGCGGAGGATCGCATTGTTCACCAGAGTGTTTTGCACATCGACGATGACACCGGCCGACGCGTCCACCCGGGAGAGCTCCTCAACCGCGAGGATAGAATTGAAGAAGGTTCCGCCCTGGCCGCCATGCGCTTCCGGGATGCCGATACCCATCAAGCCAAGGTCAAAGAATTGCTGAATCAGTTCAGGCGAAAACTTGCCGTGCTCGTCCATTTCGGCTGCGAGCGGGCGAATCTGTTGTTCGGCGAATTCACGGACCGATTGACGAAATAGCGCTTCTTCGTCGGTGAGTGATGTGAGCGGACGGGGGGCGCCCTCGGGGATGGCTGCTGGCTGGGTCATCGTTACCTCGAAGCTTGTTGATCGCGACGCTCAATCTATCACGCGAATTTCTCGACCCGCAAGCTTGCTCTCTCTCCACGGCGGTGTGTTAATTTCGTCGTCCTCGCTACGTTGCCTTTGCGTCTCAGGTCTCTGCGGTTAGATAGCCTTGAAACCTGCTAACCGCAGAGCCGCGGAGACGCAGAAACAACGCGGAGAAATGAAAACAGGACACCGCCATCTCCACGATTCAAGTGTCCTGAGTCTTTGCGGCCGGCTCGCCTTGATGGCTTTGGCCCCGGGGAACTGGTTGATCTGGTTCGTGACAGGACTGGTTCGTGAACTTGGCGGTTTAGCGTATCGTAGTTAGACTGAGTTCACGACCTTCGAACCATTGCTTACGGGATGCGAACGTCCTGCTGACTTAGAGGAGGCTCTATGTACTGTCCGAATTGTGGCGCTGAATCAGTCTTCGGACTGAACTACTGTAAGCATTGCGGCGGCAATCTCTCTGAAACTGCGCAGTCTTCGCCGCCGGCGACCAAAAATACTGTGGCGGCCTTGATACTAGCGCTGGCAACAGTAGGCATTGTGCTCGGCGGACTCGGAATCGTCTTCACAAACGCGCTGGCGGTCGTCGGTTCTCAACCCCCTGGGTTGTCGCAACAGGCGCCGGGTGCCGTGAAGGTTGGCGCGATGATGGTCGGTTTCGGCTCGGCCGCCATTGTGCTTGTCGCTTTGATGCTCATACAGTTGTTCTCGCGGATGATGGGCTTCGGTTCGCTTACCGAGCGACATTCCCCAAGCTCGAAGCGCTCTGAGCTCCGGCAGAGGATGCCTCAAATCCCCGCGCCGCCAATTGTTGTATCGAGCGTAACGGAGCACACGACTCGAAACTTCGAGCCGCACGTATACCAGCGCGATACGAGTGAGTAATTGCGCGCGAAAGCTTCAATCGGAGGTAGTCGGTGTATTGTTCAACTTGCGGGATTGATTCGGTTGAGGGATTAAAATACTGCAAGCGTTGCGGAGCGAACCTTACAGTCGATCTCCATGCTTTTCCGCAAGGAAAGACGCCCGTCGTGCTGACTATCGCCTTTTTGATTCTTATCGGTGGCGTCTTTTGTGTCGGGTTGGGATTACCTATCGCAACTGCCCAGGACCTTGCCAGAATCTTCTCAACCGGCGATCTGATGACCCTTTTCCTCGCGGATTTGGGTCTGACACTCGCCATTGTGGCCATGCTCGTCTGGCTGTTGGTCCGGCTTATTAAAGTGCAACAGCCAGTAGGCCCGGTTCGCAAGGCCGAGCTTCCGCAAATCGACTCGCCGCGGATGCTGATCGCGACCCCGCCGCAATCGGTGGGAAGCGTTACTGAAAACACGACGCGAACGCTCGAGCAGAGAAGCTACGACGCGCGGAGCGAAAGTCAATGAGATCGGCCGATGCCAGGGGAGGGAATATGTACTGTCAGGTTTGCGGAACCGAATCGACGCAGGGCTTCAACTACTGCAAGCGATGCGGCGCCACTCTGACGGCGCCCGCGAACAACCCGGACTCGATGCCGCAACGCGATCGCAAGCTGCTGGTTGTGATCTGGGCGGTTGTAGCGGCGATGATGGCAATCGGCGTCGGGGGACTCGGCATTACGTTCGGCATCGCCGGAGGATTGGCCAGCCGGGGAATCAAGCCGGATGACGGCCCGCTCGCCATTGTGATATGCGGATCGCTGACGATTGTTGTGACACTCTGTTTGCTGGTTCGCCAGTTGTCCCGCGTGATTGGATCAGCCATAGAGAAGCCGCGCCCATTTTCGACCACCTCGCCGCTGACGCCGGTAAACGGAGCGCTGGACGCTCAGCCGCTCCAGATACAAGCGCCGCCCATAATGGTGCCCAGCGTAACCGAACACACCACTCGAAACTTTGAAAGACAGCCAAATCTTGAAACGCCATCAAGGAGCTGAGCGAAGGTGATCCTATGTATTGCGCGGAATGTGGCGCCGAATCAACCCCAGGCTTGAACTACTGCAAGCGGTGCGGCTCGAGTTTGAGCCCTCCGGCCAACGCAACCGACGCCGGACATCCCTTAGCAAGGCCGTTCGCAATACTTTGGCCTGTCGCTCTGGTGAGCCTGGTCGGCCTGGTCGGCCTTTTTGCCACGCTCGTCAACCTCAGTGAGAGGAGCGCCGGCTCACAAACGATGATCGCGGTAACAGCATTTGGCGGAGCCACCATACTGGGAGTTGTCGGGCTCCTGATCTGGCTGTTGATGCACCTGTCAGGCGTTCGCATTGGAGCCACAACGGTCGAGAGAGCCATGCGCTCCGCGTCAGGTGGTTCGACTCAGCCTCAACTGGAAGAGCCGCCCGCATCCATACCTAGCGTCACCGAGAACACGACGCGCAACTTCGACCCCGCCCGCCGACGCGATTTGGCGGAGTGATATAGCTGAACTGTTGAACAATCTTACGCAATCAGCTACACATCGCAGACGGCAGTCAGAACGACTGTCGGGCCGGCGTCGTACGAGTTCCTTTGCCTGGAGAGAATCGTCTTGCGCAGAGAACGAGGAAGATAGATGAATGTCATAGAACTCCGAAACGTAACGAAGAGGTTCAACGAGTTTGTAGCCGTACGCGACCTGTCGGTTGAGGTGAGACAAGGAACCATCTTCGGCTTGCTTGGACCGAATGGTGCGGGCAAAACCACGACGATCCGGATGATCGTCGACATCACAGCGCCGGACGAAGGCGAAGTACTGGTGATGGGAAAGCACGTCTCCCCGGAGCTCCAGCCGCACATCGGCTATCTGCCCGAGGAGCGCGGCCTCTACAAAAAGATGAAAGTGGGCGATCAGCTGGTGTTCTTCGCGAATCTCAAAGGTCTGGACTCAAGGGAAGCGGCCAAGAGGATAGACCAGTGGCTCGAGCGGCTCGAGATGTCGGAGTGGAAGAACAAGAAGCCCACCGATCTGTCTAAAGGAATGCAGCAAAAGATTCAGTTCATCGTCACCGTAATCCACGACCCTGAAATCCTGATTCTGGACGAGCCATTCTCCGGACTCGATCCAGTGAGCGTGAACCTGCTCAAGAGCGTGATCATCGACTTGAAGCAACGCGGCAAGACCATCATCTTCTCGACTCATCAGATGGAGCAGGTCGAACAGATATGCGATGACATCTGCCTGATAAACCACGGAACCCAGGTGCTGAGCGGGCAACTTAGAGAGGTGAAGCGGCGATACGGAAAGAATACGGTGATATTGGACTATGAGGGCGCCGATTCGTTTTTGGACGGCGACCTGGTGAAGCGTCACAACCGGTTCCCCAACTACAGCGAGATACTGTTGAACGAAGGCGCCGACGCCCAGGAGGTGCTGAGGCGGGCGCTTGCGGCGGGCGCGCGAGTGAATCATTTCGAGCTGGTGGAGCCGTCGCTTAACGAAATCTTCATCGAGGTTGTCACCGGAGCTTCCAAAGCCGCCGTGCGTACCGCCGACATCGGAGGATGAGGTAATGAAGAAAGTCTGGGTAATAATAAAGCGCGAATACCTGGTGCGAGTTCGGAGCCGCGCGTTCGTGATAGGCACCATATTGAGCCCGCTCTTCCTGCTTGGGGTGATATTACTCCCCGGCCTGCTGGCCGAGCGCAGCGGAGGTGGACAGCGTCAGGTCAAGGTTATCGACCAGAGCGGTGACGCAGAGTTATTCGCGGCTATCAAGGAACGGCTCGGATCGCGCGGCCCGGCTTCGGCGATTGATGATGGAGACGGACCTGGACGGGCCACCAGCTTCAGCCTCATTCAGCATGTCCTACCGCCGTACCAGAACACGGATGACTTCATCAAACAGGATTCGAATAACCAGGGTCAAAAAGGTACCGAGATGTCCTATTTGGTCTTAAGCCCCGGGGTCCTGGATGGTGTTGCACCGGAATACCACGCCAGGAACCTGAGCGATTTTTCGATACGATCCCTCGAGGAATCGGTGAGCGCGGCAATCTCTGAGCGCCGCCTGATGCTTGCGGGCTTCGACGCCGCTAAGATCGGCCGATACATGAAGCCGGTCGATTTGAAAATGTTCAAAATCGGCGCCGGCGGGGAGTCTAAAGAGGGAGGCATGCGACAAGATTTCATGGTTGCCTTCGCCCTGCTCTTCTTTTTGTATATCTCCGTGTTGTTCTACGGGATATTCGTGATGCGGGGAGTGATCGAAGAGAAACAGTCGCGAGTCGTAGAGATATTGATATCGTCGGTCAGGCCCACGCAAATGATGTTCGGCAAGCTGATTGGTATCGGGCTTGTCGGTCTGACGCAAATCGGATTATGGGCAATTTCGACAGCCGTTATTTCTCGTCTTGGGGTGAGCATGTTTTCGTCCTCGGGGTCCCAAGTCCCGAACATCCCGGCTAGCCTGTTGATTTATTTTGTCCTTTTCTTCATCCTTGGCTTCTTTCTGTTTGCGACTCTATACGCGATGGTAGGGGCGATGGTGTCCAGCGAAGAAGATGCTCAGCAGGTGCAACTTCCAGTGACCATGTTAGTTGTGGTGCCGATGATGATTTTCGGGTTAGTGATGTCGAATCCGAGCAGCACCACGTCGATTGTGCTTTCGATGGTTCCTTTTTTTGCTCCGACTCTGATGATGTTACGGATCGCCGTGATTAACCCGCCGGTCTGGCAGGTGCTGCTATCGATGGCGATTATGGTAGTGACGATTTGTGGGTTTATGTTGGTTGCGGCCAAGATCTACCGAGTTGGCATCCTGATGTACGGCAAACGTCCGAGCATTGCAGAACTCGGGAGATGGCTGCGATATACATAATTGAATCATTTCCCGATTGAGGCCATCGGATCGCCTTCTGAACCCGTCTTTATTATTTAATTATCCGAAAGGTTGCGCCAGTGCACGGTCAGTCCTCACTAAATGATAGACCGGGGTCCGGTGTGATAGACGGCCATATGATCGCGGCGGCCAGACTGATACTGGCTATTTCTGCGATTCTGATCGTCGAGTATGGAGCACTATCCAGTTTCGATAGCGAAGGCACGCGAGTGGTGCTTGTTCTCTATCTGGCGTACAGCGGAGCCTTGTATGTTGCCGCGGTGCGCAGGAAACGACTTCGGCGATCGATGCCAGCGTGGTCTTATTGGACGGACATTGGCTGGTATGCGTTGCTGGTCGCGTTCACCGGCGGAGCGAGCAGCATTTTCTTCTTTGGTTTCTCCTTCACCATCCTGCTCGCTTCCTTTGAGTGGGGCGCCCGTGCAGGTCTGGTCGCTACCTTTGTTTCAGCCTTACTGTTCATCACAGTCAGCGTAGCAGACCCGGATGAAAGCTCGACTTTCGCGATTCGTCGTTTGGCCGTGCGTCTGGTCTACCTGCTTGTGCTGGGATACTTGATGGCTCATTGGGGCGGCGTCAAGATCAAATTGCATCGCCAGCTCGAGTTGCTGAAGGAGATAACCAACGTTTCGCAGGCGCGTCTGGGTGTCGATCACTTGATTGACTCGACAATCGACCAACTTCGAGCGTTCTACGAAGCCGATACCTATTTGCTGGTCGTAACCGACCCGGACACGCTCGAGTACCGCCTGCATCGAGTCAAGCGTTTCGAATCGGTGCCGCCTAAACAGGCCGAACCAGTACCCGAAGAAATGGTCCAGGTGATGCTGTCGCTCCCGGCAAACGACGCGGTGATCTCATGCGAAGGCTTCGG
>DATMCM010000661.1:0-3111 GCA_035558335.1 Blastocatellia bacterium
CGAAACAGCCCAAGGAGATCACTGTTACCTCGGATCGGCTTGAAAAGTTGATCCTAACCTGGGCACACAACAACGGTCGCGTCGCGAAGTTGCTTGCGGCGCCCCAGGCCGGGCCCAAGCACGCTCACATTAGCCCCGAGATCAAACAGTACAGCTTTGACCGATTGGTAGTGTGCGAGCACGCGACCATTGCTCAATTTCTAATCGCCAACAATTTCCACTTTGAAAACAACTGCGCCGTGCTCAGCATCGACAAGTACCCGAACGAGATTTTCGACACGGTCATGGAGATGCTTAGGCGCAATCCGGCATTGAAGGTCTACGCGCTGCACGACGCGAGCCTGGCCGGCATTCAGCTCACGCACCGGCTGACCACCGAGTCAGACTGGTTCCAGGGGAGCGCTAACGTTCAAATCCATGATCTGGGCCTGCTGCCGCGGCAGATTCTCGACAGATCAGTCTTCGTCAGGGAATCGCCGGCGTTCGCAAGTCAGGCAGCGAAGCTTCTCGCCGGTCCGGTTTTCGCAAGTCTGCGTCCCGAGGAAGAGAGGTGGCTGCGAGAAGGCAAGTACGTCGAGCTGGAATCGATCAGCCCCAGGATGCTTCTGGGTGTGGTGACACAGGGTATCGCTCGCAGCCGAGTGCCCGGGGCTGAGGATGCCCTCGTTCCACTATCGAGCCGCGGCGACTCTCGCAACGAGGTGTATATCTTCGCCTACGACAGCTTCGGCTGATGTGACCTCAGCCAGAGTTCGAGACTAACCAACAACCACAGTTTAACTCCGTAGCGCGACCACGTGTCCTCGCGATAGTCGAGCCAGTCGCGTATCACATCCTGATTCAGATAGTCGCGTATGCGCGCGCGTCGGCTGAGCAGCAGAGCGCGGGCTCGACGCCGCCAGCGTTTGCGAAACCATAACTGCACAGGCACCATCATCCCGCTCTTGGGCCGTTTGAGAATCGCCTCGGGCAGCAGATCACGAACGGCCTCCTTCAGGACCGCTTTTTCCTCGGCGCCGCTCAGCTTGTACTGCGGCGGTATGCCCAGACTCATCTCGACGACTCGCTGGTCGAACAGGGGCGATCGGCCGTCCAGCCCGACTGCTCGAGTAAGATTGTTAACCTTGGTCAAGATATGATCCGCTCCTTTGAACCTGGTGTTGATGAGCATCAGTTGATTGACGTAGTTGGCCTCGCCGTTCAGCTCGCTTTCGAAAACCGAGGGGTGAGAAGCGACGGCAGACAACACTTCGGGACGCAATAAACGCGGCAAGTCAAGCGAGCACTTCTGGAATGAAGCGAGATAAGCCGATGTCAGATCGGGCGTCACGCTGGTCAAGATTGAGCATGATTCAACCCCGGACTGAAGCGCCCCGCGGTAGAGACTCGTCAGCAGCATAGGCTGGTTCTTCGGGCCGCCGAAGCACGGGTCTCCGCCCTCCCCGTTCAGAATCACGTCCGCGGATTCCTTCGCTGCGCGGCCGAGTATCAAGTTGGGCACAGTTAGCGGATCGCCGATCGGATCATCAAGACAGGACATGGTTTCGGGCAACTGGTCCCACATTTCTTCGGGGGTTATCTCGATGACGCGGTGCTCGGTGCCGCAGTGCCTGGCCACGAGATCGGAGAACTCAAGCTCGTTCGGGCACTCATCTCCGAAATGAATTGAATAAGTGTGCACCGAGTCAGTGTGGAGTCTGGCGGCAAGCGCCACGACCAGGCTCGAGTCCAACCCTCCCGATAAGTATGCCCCGACCGGCGCTTCAGGCGGCAAGTATTCCTCAACGACTTTATCCAGCACAGCACGCAGCCGGCGCGCGTGCCAATCCAGAGGCTTTTCACCGTCGGTTATTCTCTCTTCGATCTTCCAGTACTGTTGGATTTCACCATCAGGAAAAGAGAGCGTGGCTCCCGGTCGAAGCTCGCGGGCGTCGCGCCACATCGTTCGCTCGCCGGGCACGAATGCGCAACAAAGATAGTCGCGCAGCGCGACCAGGTCCAAGTCCTTGGAGACTCGCGATGCAAGCGTTCGAAGCTGAGGCGCCACCCAGCGAGTCGCTTCGCCCTGCGTATAGTAGAGCGTGCGCGCCCCTACCCTATCTCTCGCCAGCAACAGGCGTTGACGTTCGCGGTCCCAGACCGCGATTCCAAACATTCCTTCCAGCAGCTGGACAGTGCGGTCTTCGAATAGATCCCACAAGCGGGCGATGACCTGGACATCATTCAGATCTTCTCGGTCAGAAAGGCATTCAAACTTATTCAGCAGGTGTGCGCGATTACTCAGCCAAACATCGCCTACTGCGACGAACCGCTGCAGTGGGCTGAGTTCGGGTCGAGCAAGACCGAAGGCGACATGTTCGTCGCGCCAGGTTGTCGCATCGGGAAGGTTGTTGGTTGGACCATAAGCCAGCCACCACTTCGAGGTGAGCGATTCCGAAACCTGACGGAGATGGAACGGCGCGGCGAGAGTCGTTCGATGCATGTTGTCGCAATGCATCAGTGTTTATCTCTGTCAACGTCGCCGGGCCGGTTCGCATCTTCGCTATTCCAACTCGGCTCATTTCTCGTCTAGTTTCCGACCCGCGTTCAGGTTGTCGAAATTCAAGATCGCGTTGAACACAAGAAAATAGCTGCCCGTCGTTTCGCCTCGCCAGATCGGGTTGTTCGAGAACAACACGACGTGACCGCTCCCGAAAGGCACATCGATTACAGCCGCGTGCTGAGCTATCTCGGCCCCGCCATCCAACAGACCCGAGACCAGCAGATCCCGAGCATCGCCGTACCTCAGCACCGCGCGAGGCCTGAACTGCGGCGGGATGACAAAGATTCCGTTGCGGCGCTGCTCGTCGGTCAGCGGCAGCGCTTGCCAGGGTTCCGCCTTGGGCTCCTCCGGAGCGTCTACCGCTGCCCGGTTCTGAGGCATGTCCTGCTCATCCGGTGTTCCCCGCCCCGTCGGCCGGTCTCGAACTTCGGGTGGGCGGCGCCGACCGCCACCCACCGTGTTGCTCAAATTGAATATCGGACCTTGATCGCAGTAGATCGAAAGCGTCTCGCCGTAGCCATAGGCTATTGGACTGGCCGCATCTACGAACTTCCCGCGCAGAATCGAGC
>DATMCM010000662.1:0-13546 GCA_035558335.1 Blastocatellia bacterium
TCTGCGCATAGGACTCTGGAATTCTGGATTTGCAGCCGTGAGCAAGGCTCACTTATCGATCAAGACTCGTCAGACCTTTGTCAGCAGGTGCCCGAGTTTCTCTTTTCTGGCTCGCAGCACCTTTTCATTCGATTCGTTCGGCTCGATCTCGATCGGAACCCGGTCCGTTATCTCCAGGCCGAAGCCTTCGATGGCGGCGCGCTTAACCGGGTGGTTGGTCATCAACCGCATCTTATGTACTCCCAGTTCGTGAAGTATCTGCGCGCCGATCCCGTAGTCGCGCGGGTCCATCTTCTGAACTCCCAACACCTCGCGTTCGGCATCGACCGCATCCTTATCGTGCTCGTCCATAACGCCGTAGGCGCGAAGCTGGTTCACAAGTCCTACTCCCCTGCCCTCTTGCTTCAAGTACAGCAGCACGCCTCGTCCTTCACTTGCGATAAGCTCCAACGAACGATGCAACTGCCAGCCGGTGTCATCACGCAGCGAGCCGAACACATCGCCAAGCACGCATTGTGAGTGGACCCTCACCAGCATGCTCTCGTCGGGGTTGATCTCGCCCATCACCAATGCCAGGTGAGTATCCGCGTTGATGTCGTTGGTGAAGGCTATCGCCCGAAACTCCCCATACACCGTCGGCACGCGCGCTTCTACGGTTCGATGCACCAGTACTTCGTTAGACATTCGATAGCCGACGAGATCGGCCACCGAGATGATCTTGATGTCGTGCTCCTTTGCGAACTCTCGCAACTGGGGTAATCGCGACATCGTGCCGTCATCATTCATGATCTCGCAGATCACGCCTCCCGGAGTCATTCCCGCAATGCGAGCGAGATCGACGACGGCTTCGGTTTGACCCGGCCGCACCAGCACTCCCCCGTTGCGCGCTCGCAGAGGGAATATGTGACCGGGTCTCGCCAAATCGCTCGGCCTCGTTCTTGGATCTACGGCCACCAGCACTGTAGTCGCGCGGTCCGCCGCCGATATTCCCGTAGTTACTCCTCGGCGGGCTTCAATAGAGACGCAAAAAGCGGTGCCTCGCGTTGCCGTATTGTCTGCGTCCGATACTTGAAGCGGGATCTGAAGCTCGTCCAGCCGCTCTTCGGTCAGAGACAAACAGATCAAGCCGCGGCCGTAACGCGCCATGAAGTTGACGATGTCCGGGGTGATCTTTTCCGCCGCGCAAGCGAGATCGCCTTCGTTCTCGCGATCCTCATCGTCGACGATAATGACCATCCGCCCCGCCCGAAAATCTTCGACTGCTTCGTTGATTGTGGCAAAAGACATAGGAACCTCACGGAAGAAGTGATGAATTATGAATGATGAATGATGAATCGGGAAAAATCATCTATGAGCTTTCGCTGTCTTCGCTGACGACACAAGCATCGATAGCCTTCGTTCGCGCGCGCAAATCGCCTTTCTTTTCTGGCTCGGTTCCCCTCATTCATCACTCATAATTCATCATTCAGAATTTCTTTCTAGTACCCGCGTTCTTGCAGATACTCAATCGTCAGTTTGCTCGGAGCTGCTGACGCTGACTCTTCTCGAGTCATCAATTGCTCGACGTACTTTGCGAGCACGTCGACTTCAAGGTTCACGCTGGCGCCGGTCTTCAACTCGCTCAGTATCGTCTCGCGCCACGTATGAGGAATGATCGCTACCTCAAACCAATCATCGCCCAACCCGGCAACGGTCAAGCTGATCCCATCGACCGTGATCGATCCCTTCATCGCAATGTAGCGACCAAGCTGGCCGGGAAAAGCGAAGCGCATCCTGTAAGCATTGCCCTCTGGCGAGACTGACACCAGTTCGCCAGTCCCATCGACGTGACCCTGGACCATGTGTCCGCCCAATCGCTCGCCTACCGCAAGCGCGCGTTCGAGATTTACACGACGTCCCTCGTGAAGCTCGCCAAGCGTCGAGCGCTTCAATGTTTCAAGCGACGCATCCGCGCTAAAGAAATCGCGGCTCATCTCGATCACCGTAAGGTCCACGCCGTTTATCGAAATGGAATCGCCAATTCGTGTGCCTTCCAGCACCTTGTTGGCTTCGATGACCAGGTAAGCTCCGTCCGCGCGGCGGTCAACGCGACGCACTCTGCCTACTTCGATGATTAGTCCGGTGAAAATGCCCATCTCGAGAACTCATTGTGCGAGGCGCGCTCGAGTTTCCTGTTCCCATATCGTCTGGGGCGAGCGCGGACGTCGGGGTGAAGCGCTGGCAAGCTCCGGTTTTCCGATCCGATTCAAACAAACATCAAACTGATAAGAGAGTCTAACTTCGAGAGTTCACAATTTCAAGCACCTGTTCAATTACGGCGTCTAATGGCATATCGGAGGTGTCGATGAGGATCGCGTCGGGGGCCTTGACCAGCGGAGTCGCCAGCCGTCCGGTGTCACGCCGGTCTCGCTCTTCAAGCTCGGCCTTTACCGTCTCAACCGACACGTCGCGCCCGCGTTCGTGCTCTTCTTCACAGCGCCGCTGGGCTCGCATGTCCAGCGAAGCATCGAGGAATAGCTTCACTTGTGCCTGAGGGAACACCTTTGTCCCGATGTCGCGGCCGTCCATTACAACGCCGCCTTCGCGGCTCATCTCTCTCAATTTGTGTACGACCGCTTCGCGGACTTCTGGAATGGTTGCTACAACCGAGGAAGCCTTGCTTGACTCGGGTGAGCGAATCTCAACGGTTACGTCCCGGCCGTCGAGAAAAACCCTAAGATGGTCCGGATCGCCTTCGAGTTTGATCGCGGCCTGGCGCGCGAGCCGCACTATCGAAACCGAGTCTTCGAGAGACGTACTCGTATCAAGCGCCTTGCGGCCTACCGCTCGATAAACAGCGCCCGAATCGATGTACAGATAATCCAATCGGCGCGCGATGGCTTTGCCAACGGTGCTCTTGCCGGACCCAGAAGGTCCGTCGATGGCGATTACCAGTCTTTCCATTTGATGATCGTGACGAATAGACCGCGGATCAACCAGATGTCGCGGATCAACACGGATCTAATCCGTATCGATCGGTCCGATCCGTGTCATCCGCGGCCTATCCTTCTGCGGCCTCACGAGTGGCTCCCAGAGCTGTTTCACAATCGGCTCGCGACACATCCTTGTGAGTCACCATTCGGATTTCCCGGGCGCTGATACCGCTCGCAAGCACGCCTCGCTCTTTAAGCTTCGCCGTGAACTCCGCAGTTGTCTGGCCGGTGCCGCTTATGTCAAAGACCACGATGTTCGTCTGCACTCTCTCGGGATCGATCTCGACTCCCTCGATCTCGGCGAGCCCCTTTCCGAGCAGCTGTGCATTGGCATGATCCTCTTCCAGCCGCGAGGTCATTTTCTCGAGCGCAACCAGACCCGCTGCCGCAAGCACCCCCACCTGCCGCATGCCGCCGCCGAGCATTCGGCGAACCGGGACCCCGCGATCTATGAACTCGCGCGAGCCAACGAGCATCGAGCCAACCGGCGCACAGAGCCCCTTAGACAAACAGAACATCACCGAATCAAAAAGCCCGGCGATCTCGGCTACGTCGCGTTTGAGTACTAGTGCAGCGTTGAACATTCGCGCGCCGTCCAAATGAACCGGCAAGCCTAACCGGTGAGCGCGTTCGGCGATATCCTGCATTCGCTCGAATGACATAACAGTTCCGCCCGCAAGGTTTTGGGTGTTCTCGATTGCGACCATGCCGGTCTGTGCGAAGTAAGAACTGTTAGGTCTGATGGCGGCTTCAATGGAGTCCCAGTCCATGATTCCGTTTGGACAAGTCACGGGATGTGCGAGCGCGCCGCTGATCACCGCCATGCCTGCCATCTCCAGGTTGAACATATGACTGCGCTCTTCGACGATGACTTCCTGACCGGGCTGAGTGTGAAGCCTCACCGCGATTTGGTTGCCCATACTGCCTGAAGGCACGAACAACGCTGCCTGCTTGCCGAGCATCTCGGCAGCCAGCTCTTGGAGGCGCCGGGCAGTCGGATCCTCTCCGTAGACGTCATCGCCCACCTCTGCTCGGGCCATTGCTTCTCGCATCTCATCGGTGGGCCTGGTTACGGTATCGCTTCGCAGATCGATGTAGTTCACTAGTTAGCTTCCCTGGTTGGATTGAAGTTTCAGCAGTCGAAGAGAATAAGGTATCCGGCGATCAATCCTCAAGCAGGCGACAAGCGTGAAACGCTCGAGCAACCAGCCGCGGTCGAACCTCGCCACATTAACAGGTCGGGAAGGTGGGCTTGCCGCCGCTGTCTGTTCTCTCACGACAAGCCGTCACGGTCGAGCTTCGCCTATCCCGGCGACATCGTCGGCAGCGGGGGCAAGCCCACCTTCCCGACCTTTTAATGTGGGCGAGGTTCGATAGTGCTTCATTTGCAAACCCCCATCGCCTTGTAGATAATCAGCGCGTCGATTCGGCGCATATTTCAGACAAATCAAACGCAAGAATCAAACTCATGATCAATCTATCACCGCAAGTATTTCAGGAAGCAAAAGCGCGAGTCGCGCCGCACGTATATCACACCCCTCTTCTGACATCACGGCTGCTGAGTGAGACGACCGGTTTCGATATACGTCTCAAGGCGGAGATCTTCCAGCGAACCGGGTCCTACAAGATTCGCGGGCCGCTGAACAAGTTCGCGCATCTTTCCGACGAGCAGCGCAAGCGCGGAGTGATCTGTTCATCGGCCGGGAATCACGCTCAGGGCGTCGCGCTCGCAGCGAAACTGAA
Organism: Blastocatellia bacterium; assembly: GCA_035558335.1. Lineage (GTDB taxonomy): Bacteria > Acidobacteriota > Blastocatellia > UBA7656 > UBA7656 > Onstottus_B. The sequence continues at coordinate 4,716 of DATMCM010000662.1, forward strand.
CGGAATGAAGGCGGTCGTTGTGATGGCTGAAAATGCAACGCCCTCAAAGATCGAAGCGACTCGCGCTTACGGCGCAGAAGTGGTCCTCCACGGCATGATTTGGGATGAGGCGAACGAGAAAGCTATGCAACTGTGCGAAGAGCGCGGCCTGACCTACATCCATCCGTTCGACGATCCGCACCTGATAGCAGGGCAAGGAACTCTTGGCCTGGAAATCCACGAAGACTTTCCCGACGCCGAGGTAGTCGTCGTTCCAATCGGCGGAGGCGGATTGATCTCGGGTGTGTCGATGGCGCTCAAGGGCTTGAACCCAAAGATCAAGATCATCGGCGTTGAATCCTCCGGCGCGCCCGCTATGAAGCTAAGTGTGGAGCAAGGACACCTGGTCACCCTCGACACAGTTGACTGCATCATCGACGGCCTTCGGGTCAAGCGAGTCGGCGAACACACCTTCGAAGCGGTCCGGCAGTTTGTCGATGAGGTCGTGGCTTTGCCCGATTCGCAGATCTTCGAAGCGCTCATCTGGATAATGTCTCACTGCAAGTTGGTGGTCGAAGGAGCCGCCGCCGCATCAGTCGCCGCTTTGTTGAACGGCTTGGTCAAAGCGCCTCGCGGGTCAAAGGTAGTTTGCGTGCTGAGCGGCGGCAACGTGAACCTGCAGCAACTCAAAGGACTCAAGTGGAATTGATGCGGTTGTTTGGTAGTGTCCTAATTGGAATGCTTTCCCCGCGTAACCTCTGCGGCTCAGCGCCTCCGCAGTTAGATAGCATCGAAACCCTGCTAACCGCAGAGGTCGCCGAGACGCAGAGACCGCGCTGAGAACTAAATTAGGACACCACCGGTTGTTTGACGCGCTCCACAATCATCCCTTATAGTCCCACCCGCAGTCACCCGAGTGCCGCGAGTCCTCCTCTATGACCCAGCCCGCGAAGTTCGTCGTTCAACATCCGAAGCTTATCATCGCCACGACTATCGTTATCACGGTCGGCTTCCTAGCGGCTATCCTCACCCGCGGCGTCACATTCAACGGCTCCCCCGAAACGCTCGCACGCAAGGACGCAGCGCTCGAGTTTTACCACCAGTCGCGGAAGACTTTCGGCGACGACCGTGTGATTTTGGTCGCGCTCACTACCACTCAGGTCTTCACTCCTGAGTTCATGACAAGACTCGATCGGCTGACCAGGCGGATCGCTGCGGTCGACGGTGTCGCTGAAACGATCAGCCTCACCAACATCAAGTCCATTCGTAGCGAAGACCGAACGGTCAGCGTCGACAAGCTGATTCCCTCAGATCTGATCTCGGGCGACGGCGCCGCTGAGCGCCTCGCCAGGATTGGCGAAGAAATCACCCGCGATCCGCTTTACGCGAAGCAGTACATCTCGACTGACGGCCGCACCGCGGCAATCAACGTCTTTCTCAAGCCAATGGACGAAAGTCAGATGCGGGCCACGACCGACTCAGTCGAGCGATTGGCAAAATCCGATGCCAACGGCGACGAACTGCTGCTTTCGGGCGTACCGGTAATTGAAGCGCGCGGGGTCAAGAGCATGTTTCGCGACATGAACGTCCTGTCGCCGGTCGCAGGGGTGTTGTGCTTTCTCGCTTTCCTTCTGGCGTTTCGCACTTTCTGGGGCGCGGTGCTGCCGATGGCCGCAATCCTCATCGGGCTCGTCTGGTCAATAGGATTGATGAGCCTGCTGGATCGGCCGATCACACTTGCGACGCTGTCATTGCCTACGACCCTGATGGCGGTCGGCAGCTCATACTTCTTCCACGTGTTGAATCAGTATCGAATCTCAATGTCCATTCCTGGTTCAGCTTCGAGCGCTGAAGGCAAGCGCGACGCCTGGCTCGATGGGTTGAGCTTCATCAGTCCCGCAGTGATTGTTTCAGGAACTGCAACGATGGCGGGCTTCGGCGCGCTGGCTTCCAGCGCGGTGCCAACCGCCAGGGACATGGGCATCTTCGAAGCGCTCGGCGTCGGCGGCATGCTGATGCTCACGCTGTTGTTCATACCGGCCGCGCTTGCCCTGCTGCCACCCGACGCATTGGGGCTTGGCACGCAGAAAGACTACGCGACGTGGCTCGACAAGCCGCTGCGCAACTTCACTGCGCTGATCTTGTTTAGACGGCGCACTGTGTTGGTTCTTTTCCTCCTGGCAACGCTAGCAATCGGCGTGGGCGCCTTTCATCTCAAAGCAAACACCGACTATCTCAAAATCTTTCCGGCCGGAAGCGAAACGGTACAGGCCGCGGAGAAGCTTCACGAACGACTGGCGGGCGCCGCCACCGTTCAACTCGTAGTCAGCGATACAAACAACGACGCTCGAACCTTGCTTACCGCGGTCGACAAGCTCGAACGGTTTGCGCTGACCAGACCGGGGGTCGACGCAGCCATCTCGATTGCGGACATCGTGAAACGAATGAACCGCGTGTTGCCCGGGAAGCCCGGGGAGATGACCGAGGAGATTCCTAAAGACGACGAGAGGCTGCGGTCGATGATGCGCGACTACCTGTCGCAGGACGAGTCGTTATCGAGATTGATCACGAGCGATGGAAAGAGCGCGATGATGGTGCTCCGCATAAACATGTTCGGCTCGACTGAGCTTCGAGGGCTGACTCGTGCTATCGACGATTGGTCGGCTGCGAACCTGCCAGCCGGGGTGACCCAGCAGGCAACAGGCTCGATCATTCTCCTAAACGATGCCTCGGATGCGGTGGCTGCTTCTCAATCGTCGAGTCTGTTGATCGCGCTGGTGTCGATCTACTTGATGATGGTCGTGACATTTCGATCATTCGCGACTGCGCTGCTGGCATTGATCCCCAATCTGCTGCCCATCGTTGCATACTTTGGGTTCCTCGGCTGGTCTGGAACGTCGCTGGACATTACGACCAGTCTGGTTGCAAGCGCGGTACTTGGCCTCGCGGTCGATAATGCCGTTCACATGATTCGCCGCTATCGTCAGTCTATAGTCGCGCGCACTAGTTCTGACAACGGGTCGGCGCATCTTGATGAAGGGTGGGTGATGTGGCTGACGATGCTACGAACCGGCAAGCCGATGGTCCTTGCGAATCTGATGCTGATCGCCGCGTTCCTGATTTTCGTGCTATCGTCGTTTGTGCCGGTTCGCTCCGCCGGAGTGCTCTGGGCGCTCACGATCTTGGCCTGTCTGGCGGCGGACTTGATCTTCTTGCCGGCGCTCATGAAAACGAGGCTCTTCGAGCGAGTTGCGTCCGGCGGGGTGGCCGCGCGGCAGGATAGGGCGCCGGAGACGCCCGCGCTCCCAGGAGCGTCGCAACACCAATACACTGAAAGGGTGAGTAGTGAACAATGATGGGAGTCAGGAAACCGGGAGCACGCCAGAGTGCGAATGTCTCAGCTGCGTCGCGCGCCTTGTCGCAGAGACGCCGCGAGGTAGCTTTCGAGTCGACCTTGCTACGGTCACTAATGCTCGGGTTGGCGCTTGCGGTTTCGCTGGCACTCGTCGGTTGCGACAAGGGGACCGCACCCCCTCCTAAGCCGGCTGCGTCGGGACCCGACGCAGCGGAAATAGTTAAACGTTATCTTGCGACCACGAACTGCAAAGACAGCACGGTCAAGATGCGGGCCACGATCACGGACTCAGACGGGTCCGCATCCCCCGTTCAAGTTGACCTTACGATATTCAGAAAGCGATCGGCCGACGGTACCCAGAACATGCTAGTCGAGTTTACTGGAGCGAATCGGGACCGCAGTGCGCTGGTGACGATCAGCCCTCGCGGCGAGGTCGAAGGCGTTCGGTATGCTCAGAGCAACGATACGTTCGTAACCACCAACGGTGTGATGACGGAGGAATCGCTGTTCGGGATGACGATGCAGGAGCTGGCAGACGGGCAACCCGAGAAATATGATTTCAAGCTGACCGGTGAAGTGCCGTTTCAATCCGGGCAAGCTTACCGGCTCGAGGGAAGACTCAAAGACGGCGCCGAGTCCAAATTCCCGCGGATCATCCTGCTGATTTCCAAAGAGAGTTATGGGGCGGTCGGGGCGGAGTTCTACGATAATCATGACGAGCTGGCTCGACGAATCACGGTGAGCGAAGGTGAGCTGAGGGCCGGCTACTGGACGCGACTCAGATGGACGCTCGAAAACGTCGCGCGCAAAAAGACAATCGACTTCGAAACCAGTGACGCCAAGTTCGATCAGAACCTGAACGATTCGGTTTTCACTCGTCAGCACCTGAAGGAAATCGCGACGAGGTGATGAGGGAGTCTGTAAGTCTTGAGAGTCTTGAGAGTCTTGAGAGTCTTGAGCGTCTTGAGAGTCTTGAGCGTCTTGAGAGTCTTGAGAGTCTTGAGCGTCTTGAGACTCTCCTTCTTCCTTATGCCTACCGAAGACCTGCTCGCAGCCGTGAGTCGGGCCGACGAGTTGTACGAACAACGAGCGCGGCCGGAAGCGGTCCGCGAGTCGGTAATGGTGTTGAGCGGGGCGCGAGGCGGCTCGAATCTTTACGAGGTGCAATGGCGGCTCTCGCGCGCGATGTTTTTTCTCGGCCAGCAGGCCGATTCTCACAGCGAGAAGAGACAGCTTCATAGCTCAGCAGCCGATGCAGGCGCCCGAGCGGTTGCCCTCAATCCCGCACGAGTCGAAGGCCATTTCTGGGCCGGAGTGAATCTCGCGCTCTATGCGGAATGCTCGAGGGCTCCGAGAGGAATTCGGGCGATCTTGCGAGCGCGATCCGAGCTGAAGCGCGCGGTTCAGATTGCTGAAGACTATCACGGCGCGGGTCCGCTGCGAGTGCTGGCAAGATTGGAGCACAAGGCGCCGCGGCTCCTCGGCGGCAACCGTGCACAAAGCCGCGCGCATTTTGACCGAGCGATTGCGATTGCTCGCAACAGCGTAACTTTGGTGTACGCAGCCGAGCTGGCCCTGGATGAAGGCGAGCAAGACCGCGCAGCCGGCCTGCTTGAACAGATCATCGCCTCGCCGAAGGAGCCCGAATGGGAGTTCGAAAACTCGCGGGACCGCGAGATAGCGAGATCGCTGCTGGAGCGGATATCTAGATAGTCCGTAGCCAGTAGTCCGTAGTCCGTAGTCCGTAGCTCGTGCTTTGAGATCGAAACGAACCTTGAAGCACGAGCTACGGACTACGGACTACGGACTACTGACTACTGATGGAAACAGCGCCGTTCTTAGCGTAAAATGTTGAACACACCGACAGATAATCTTGGTTGACTCGTTTTGGAGGTTGGAACGAATGAGCTTAAGGCGCGTAGTTGTGACAGGACTGGGGGCGGTTAGCCCGAACGGCATCGGACGCGAAACGTACTGGCAAGCTACTCGGGACGGCGTCAGCGGCACCGGGCCCATCACTCTTTTTGACGCGTCAAAGCTGACCTGTCGCGTCGCCGCTGAAGTCAAAGATTTTGACTTCGATCGCTACATCTCGAAGAAAGACAAGGACCGCGTGCAGCGCGCGGTGCCGATGGCCTTCTTTGCCGCTGAAGAAGCAGCGCAAGATGCAGGCTTCAACTTTGAAGACTTGACCTCGACCGAGCGCGAGAACATTGGCGTAGTGCTGGGAACCGGGGCAGGCGGCATCGAGTTCGCCGAACGCCAGTATAAGCAATACTACGATAAGGGCGATCACGTCGCCGCTTATCGCCGGGTCAGCCCGTACTCGATCGTCGCGTCGTTCGTCGGCATGCTTTCGAGCGAGGTCAACATGGCTTTCCGTCTTCACGGAATGAGTCACGTCGTCTCAACCGGTTGTACGAGCTCAACCGACGCAATGGGCTATGCGTGGAACGCGATTCGGCTGGGACAGATCGATACGATCGTCTCGGGCGGTGTTGAAGCGTGCATAACCTTCGGGCTGATGACCGCGTTTTGCCGGATGGGAACTGTAACGACCAAGCATAACGACGATCCCGCTCGCGCCTCGCGACCGTTCAACGCGGACCGCGACGGCTTCGTGCTTGGCGAAGGAGCGTGGATAGTGATACTCGAAGAGCTGGAACACGCGCGGCAGCGCGGCGCTCACATCTACGCTGAAATCGCCGGCTATGCTTCGACATGCGATGCTTATCATCGAGTGCAGATTGCGCCGACCGGCAACGACGCCGCGCGCGCCATGCGAATGGCTGTGGCCGGCGCGGGGCTTACGATGGACGAGATCGATTACTTGAACCTGCACGGAACGGCTACGAGGATAAACGACCGGACCGAATCATCAGCAGTGCGAATGGCGTTTGGCGATCGGGCCGCAAAGATTCCCGCAAGCTCGACCAAGTCGATGGTCGGGCATCCGCAAGGCGCCTCCGGCGCGGCTGGAGTCGTCGCGACGCTGATGGCGATGAAGCACAACTACGCGCCGCCGACCATCAACGTCGAGACGCCTGATCCCGAGTGTGATCTGGACTACGTGCCAAACAAAGGGCGAGAACTCCACATCGACACGGCTCTTTGCAACTGCATAGCCTTCGGTTCGAAGAACTCCGCGCTGGTCTTCAAGAGGTACAAAGAAGCCGAGGTGTAACCAGAGATCGGACTGAAACCCTGTCCAATGCAAGATAAGAAAAGGGCGTCATGTAGGGGTGGCCCTCCGTGGCCACCCCAGAACCATAGGTCTTGCGAACTGAGGTGGCCACGGAGAGCCACCCCTACATGACACGAGCCGCCAACAAATAAGAGCTTGTGCGTTAGGAGACACTTTTGTGGAAGTAGCCATTCTTATCTACGACCGCTTCACCGCGCTCGACGCCGTCGGGCCCTACGAAGTCCTCAGACTGATTCCCGGCGCGCGCGTTAGCTTTGCCGCCAGGGAAAAAGGTCCTCAGCGAACGGACGCCGGCAGCCTCGCGATCGTCGCCGACTTTGAGATCGAAGAGATCGACGCGCCAGACATCGTGGTGATTCCGGGTGGACCGGGGCAGTCGGCGCTTATGGATGACACGCGAGTCCTCGACTGGGTGCGCAAGGTTCACTCAACCACGCGGTGGACCACTTCGGTATGCACCGGCTCCTTGGTGCTGGCAGCCGCCGGTTTGTTGAAGGGACTGCGAGCCACCAGCCATTGGCTTGCGCTCGAGGTGCTGCGCAAGTACGGCGCCGAGCCAACGACCGAACGAGTTGTGACTCAAGGCAAGATCATCACTGCCGCAGGCGTATCCGCCGGCATCGATATGGCGTTGACGCTTGTAGCGCTCGAGTGCGGCGAGGATGTCGCGCAATCAATCCAGCTTGGGATCGAGTACGATCCAAAGCCGCCATTCAACGCAGGCTCACCTGAGAAAGCGCCGGCGGCAATCGTTGATGCGTTGCGCAGCCGCAGCCGCTTCCTCTTCCAGAACCTGGAAGGCAAGGCCAGCAAAGCCGACTCGAACTAACCTTACGCGGCGTCGATCGAGGCGGAGCGCAGCAAAGTTCTGAGCAAGAGCCAGAGTTTCCGCCGAAACTTTCACAAACGATTTCGACGAATGTGCCGCCGAGGTGTAGAATTCACGCGCGACACCTCAAAACCGCCTCTGAGCATCTGATCGTTTGAATGATCTTGCGGCCACAGGAAGGAGAACCCATGAAGGCTCTACTGATCAATCCGGAATTCCCAACGACTTATTGGAGTTTTCGGCACGCGCTTCACTTCGACGGCAAGCGATCCGCCTTTCCGCCGCTCGGACTGATGACCATTGCCTCGATGCTGCCGCGCTCGTGGGAACGCCGCATGGTTGATCTGGAGGTGCGGTCTTTGAAACGCTCCGATATCGAGTGGGCCGACGTCGTCTTTGCCACCGCAATGCTGGTGCAAAAGGATTCGTTAAAGCGCATCGTCTCTCAGTGCAAGGCGATGGGCAAGCGCGTCGTCATCGGCGGGCCATACATCACGACCAGCATCGAGGCCCTGCCTGAAGCCGATCACATCTTCCTCGGCGAAGCAGAGACGACGCTTCCCGAGTTTGTTCGAGACCTCGAGCACGGCGAGGCGAAGAAGTTCTACAAAGCGCCCGAGCGGCCGCCGCTGTCGACGACGCCCGTTGCCGACTTCGGGCTGGCCGACCTCAAACGCTATAGCGCTATGTCGGTGCAGTACTCGCGCGGCTGTCCGTTTCAATGTGAGTTCTGCGACATCATCGAAATCTACGGCCGCAATCCCCGCACGAAGAGCAACGAGCAGATGCTGGCCGAACTCGATGCTTTGAAGCGCGCCGGATGGCGCGGCTCCGTCTTCATCGTCGACGACAACTTCATCGGCAACAAACGCAATGTCAAGAAGCTGCTTCCTGAACTTGTCGAGTGGCAGGAACAGAACGGCCGACCGTTTTTCTTTCTCACCGAAGCGAGCGTGAACCTGGCCGACGACGATGAACTGCTGGACGGCATGAGGCACGCGGGCTTCCGTCGAGTTTTTCTTGGAATCGAAACGCCGGTTGAAGAGAGTCTGAAGGAAGCTCTGAAGACGCAGAACACCCGGGGAAACCTGCTCGACTCGGTGAAGAAGATTCAGAGTCATGGGATGGAAGTGATGGCCGGCTTTATCGTCGGATTTGATCACGATCCGGAAGATATTTTTCAACGCCAGATCAACTTCATACGCGAGAGCGCGATCCCGCTTGCGATGGTGGGGTTGCTCAACGCGCTTCCCGATACTCAACTTTGGCGCCGCCTGGAGAAGGAGGGCCGCTTGCTGGGCGAGAGCTCGGGAAACAACACAAGCTACGCTCTGAACTTCGTGCCGAAGATGGACCCCGCGCGTTTGGTGGAAGGTTATCAGTCGATCATGCAAACGATCTACAGCTCCAGGGAATACTACGAGCGGGCACTCGAGTGCTTGAGGCGAGTGACTTATGGTCCG